>JAZNYY010000023.1:0-23968 GCA_045594645.1 Candidatus Fimenecus sp. | reverse complement strand
GCCCTTACCTGTAAGTCGGGGGAGGGCATATTTAAGTTGTGCCAACTCAACCTGCAACTTGCCCTCGCGGGTTTTGGCACGCAGAGCAAAAATATCCAGAATTAACTGTGTGCGGTCAATAACGCGCACCTTTGTCACATTTTCAATATTGCGGATTTGTGAGGGTGTAAGCTCGCCGTCACAGATTATTATGTCAATATCTTGATTATGACAGAAAAGCTCGGCTTCTTGTAGTCTACCCGTGCCCACATAGGTTGCACCGTCGGGAGTGGCTTTTCGTTGAATAATTGAGCCCACAACCTCTGCCCCCGCGCTTTCGGCGAGGAGAGTAAGCTCTTCAATTGAAGCCTCAGCGTCAAAATCACCTGTGTCAACGCTTAATAGTAATGCCTTTTCAGGCGACAAGTCAATTTCATAGTATTCCATAATTTTTCCTTCGTTTTGCACTTTGCACTTTGCATTTTGCATTAAAAATGCGGACAACATTTCTGTTGCCCGCTTAAATTTTTTACTTCCGTATTATTCACACATTAGCAGCAACCGCAGTCATAATCCTTACGAGCACAGCCGTTGTTACAGCCGTTATCATAGCAGCAGCCGTTGTTATTGTTATCACCGAGAAGTATTAAGATGATAATGATAATCAACCAAGTGTTGTTACCGAAGAAGTTACACATTCTGTTTTTCCTCCCTCCCATTTGAACTTACATTACATTCTATGGGAAAAAGGAATTTGTGTTACATTTTCAATTCGTAATGCGTAATGCTTAATTCGTAATTATTTTTTTACTGTTTATCTTTTTAATTACGAATTTTGCATCATTTCAATGATGCGAGAAGTCCGCCCTTTGAAATTATATTTTGAATAAATTCGGGGAATGGCTGAGCCTTATAGCTTGTGTCCTTTGTAACATTGGTGATAATACCGCTGTCGAAGTCAACTGAAACCTCGTCACCTGCGTCAATATCGTCGCAAGCTTCGGGACACTCTAAAATCGGAAGCCCGATATTAAGTGAGTTTCTGTAAAAAATTCTTGCGAAAGTCTTTGCGATAACACAAGAAACTCCGGCAGCTTTTATGGCAATTGGTGCGTGCTCGCGGGATGAGCCGCAACCAAAATTGACGCCTGCAACCATAATATCCCCATCTTTTACCTTGTTTATGAATTCCTTGTCGATATCCTCCATACAATGACTTGCCAATTCCTTGTGGTCGGCAGTATTGAGGTATCTTGCGGGGATAATAACATCTGTATCAACATGGTCGCCGTATTTATGTACTAAGCCTTGAATTTTCATAATTAGAGTACCTCCTCTGGAGTGCAGATATATCCTGCAATTGCGCTTGCAGCCGCAACATAGGGGCTTGCAAGGTAAACCTCACTTGTGGGGTGTCCCATTCTGCCTACGAAATTGCGGTTTGTTGTAGAAATTGCCTTTTCTTCAGCGGCAAGAATACCCATATGACCGCCCAAGCAAGGACCACAGGTTGGTGTTGAGAATACTGCGCCTGCCTCAACAAAGATTTCAGCAAGTCCCTCGCGAACGCATTGAAGATAAACATTCTGTGTTGCGGGAATAACAATACAACGAACATTTTCGTTAACCTTTTTGCCCTTGAGCACTTCAGCCGCCGCACGCATATCCTCAATTCGACCGTTTGTGCAAGAGCCGATTACTGACTGGTCAATATAAATCTTGTCAAATTCGCCCACAATATGAGCATTTTCGGGCAGGTGGGGGAATGCAACAGTTGATTTAAGCTCGCCCAAATCAATATTGATAACTTCGTCATAAACTGCATCCTCGTCAGCCTCAAAAATTACGGGCTCTCGGTCAGTTCTGCCCTTCATATATTCGAGTGTTTTCTCGTCAACGGGGAAAATTCCGTTCTTTGCGCCACATTCAATAGCCATATTTGCAATGCAGAAGCGGTCATCCATAGAGAGATTTGCAATACCGTCACCGCAGAATTCAAGTGAACGGTAAAGTGCACCGTCAACACCGATTTTGCCGATGAGGTGAAGAATTAAATCCTTACCGCTTACCCATTTGTTGAACTTGCCTGTAACATTAACCTTAATAGCAGATGGCACTTTAAACCAAGCCATACCCGAAATCATACCTGCCGCCATATCAGTTGAGCCAACACCAGTTGAGAATGCACCGAGTGCACCATATGTACAAGTGTGAGAGTCAGCGCCGATAACTGTGTCACCGCTGATTACAATTCCTTTTTCGGGAAGAAGTGCGTGTTCAATGCCCATTTGTCCCACATCAAAGAAATTCTTGATTTTATATTCTCGTGCAAATTGTCTGACCTGTTTGCAATGTTCGGCAGATTTAATGTCTTTGTTAGGTGTGAAATGGTCCATAACAAGAGCGATTTTTTCTCTGTCAAAAACATCAGTAAAGCCCTTTGCCTTCATTTCGTTGATTGCAACGGGACTTGTAACATCGTTACCCATTACCAAATCAAGACGAACATTAATAAGCTGACCTGCTTCAACCTTATCTAACCCTGCGTGCGCGGCAAGGATTTTTTGTGTCATTGTCATTCCCATTATTCTTCAACTCCTTTAATACTCTTATCGCCACTTTCAAGAGCAGTAAGACCTGAACGCGAAAGCTCAATAATTCCGTATTTTGTCATTTTGTCAATGAACTTATCAATAAGACTTGGCAAACCTGTGAGCTCGGCTGTGATAGTGGTGTGACCAATGTCCTTAACCTTTGCACCGAAACTGTTAATGGTTTTTAATACCTTTGTTCTGTCTTTGTTGAGTGCGTGAACTTTAATAAGCAAAAGCTCTGACTGAATTGTCTGGCTCTCGTCAAGACAAATAACATTTATAACCTCTTCAAGACGAGAAAGCTGTTGCTCAACCATTGTAACCTTGTATTCTTCAACGTCAGAAACGATTGTCATTCGTGAGAATTCAGGGCTTTCGGTTTCAGAAACAGTAAGAGAAACAACATTGTATCCGCGGCGAGCAAAAAGTCCCGCAACTCGTAAAAGCACACCGGTACGGTTGTAAACAAGTGCTGATAAATAAATTCGTTTTGTGTTTTGCATTTATGATTCTTCCTTTTATGTATGTTGCTGATTGGTTTGAATGTAATCCTTTTTGTGAAGTTTTGTGTTACACACAAAGTGAAGTTCTTAACAGAGTGAAGTTTTTTGTAAAAAGTGAAGTTGAGTTTGCCACTGCACCGTTAGGTGCAACTTCACTACGAAGTAACTTCACTGCGTCTTCGCAACTTCACTTGCCGTCAGGCAAACTTAGTTGCGATTATGTAGTGATTTTGTACACAGTTGTAGTCTTAACTACTTCATCCTTATCAAACACACAATTATAAAAACTTGGTGTATTTGTAGCATTGGGATAATACTGTGTTTCAAGGCAGAAGCCTGTGCGGAATTCCATTGGAGTGTTATTCTTACCGATTTTACCTTCAAGGAAATTACCTACATAGAGCTGCATACCGGGTAAATCCGTAAAGCAATCTAGCTTTACACCGTTGGGGGCCTTAACAGTTGCCGCAAGGCGTAATTCCTTGTTGTAATCATTAATGCAGAAGTTATGGTCATATCCGTTGCCTGCGTGAAGCTGTTCATAGTCCATACCAATATCTCTGCCGATTGTCTTTGGCTCTCTGAAATCGAACGGAGTGCCTGTTACATCGCGGATTTCACCTGTGGGCACAAGTCCCTCACCCATAGGAGTGAATGCGTTAGCATTGATATACATCTCGTGGTCAAGAATATCGCCATTCTGATAGCCCTTAAGGTTAAAATATGCGTGGTTTGTAAGATTGAATGCAGTTTTCTTGTCAGATACTGCGTTGTAATCAATAATAATCTCGTTTTTGTCAGTAAGTGTGTATTTAACAGTTACCTTTTTGTTACCTGGGAAGCCCTCTGTACCGTCAGCGCTGAAATATGAGAATTCAACGGCATCGCTGTCAACAATAATTGCATCCCACACTGCAGTTGAGAATTCGCCGTTGCTGTGTAAAGTTACATCACCGTGAGTAGTTGTTACGGGAACTTTTACGCCGTCAATGGTAAGTCCGCCCGCAGAAATTCTGTTAGCAACGGGGCCGACAATCATACCCTGATAATCGTGGCGGTTTTCGAATCCTTCCATATCGTCAAAGCCTAAAAGAATGTCGATTTCTTCATCGTTTTTGTCCTTAATAAGAACGCTTTGTAGTGTTGCGCCGTATGTAATAAGGTTGATTTTCATATTGTTGTTATTTTCAATAAGAAATGCGTCAACCTGCTTGCCGTCTTTTGTTGTACCAAATACTGATTTTGTAATGCTCATAAATTCCACTCCAAACCATAATTTTTTAAAGAAATTTATATACTTAATAATTATATAACTTTACCGCGTTAAAGTCAACAGTATTTTCAATTCAACAAATTTGAGTTTGTCTGACTCATTTATATGGTTATGTAATCTTGTAGGGGCGATTCACGAATCGCCCGTTTGTAGTTTAATTACACACTTTGGAACAGTCGCTTCATGAAGCGACCCTACATAGTATTGCGTTCTGTATTAGTGAGATATAAAATCGCGTCGCAGACCCGACATTTTGCACTTTACATTTTATATTTTGCATTTCGACAAACTCCAATTTTGCGTTCTGCTCTTTGCTCGGACTACTACATCTTGTGATTGCAAAAAAATGATTTCTGTGTTATACTTATTCTCTCATATTGTGCAAAGGAGGGAAAGGTATGTTTAAAATTTCGCCGTCGGTATATTCATCAATGTTCTCAATGCCCACTGAAATTGCTGACAAGGGGCTTAAATTCGCAAGCGGAGAGCAGTTAAAAGTAATAATCTGTATTTTCAGAAATCCGAATACCACCATAGAAGATATTTCACAAAAAACAAATATTTCCCTCGCCACAGTACGCGAATGTGTTGAGTATTGGGAAAACGAGGGTATTCTCGACTCAATAAAAGAAGAAAAAACCGTAAAAACCGAAAGTCAGGGCGAATTAAAAACAGAAAAAGCAGTAATTCTGCCCGATATCCGTTTTACTAATCCCACTCAGGCAGAAATTGAAAAGATTATTAAGAAAAACGGCTCAATGAAGCGACTTTTCAATGAGGCTCAAGAGATTTTGGGTAAAACTCTGGGCTACACAATGCAATGCACAATTTATTCTGTTGTGAATTTTTACGGCATAACTCCTGATGTTGTAAATTACATGCTCCACTTTGCAAAGAGCATTGAGGCCACAAGTCAGGATGATATTCAGAAAATAGCAAAATATTGGGCGCAAAATGGCATCACAACTCTTGCCGCTGCCGACGATTACATAGCCGAAACCGAAAAGGCAATAATGTTGTTCCGCGAACTTGCCGTTCGCACTAATAACAACGAAAAAACACCATCATTCGCAGTGCTTGAAATGATTTGCGAGTGGATTCGTTGGGGCTTCGGCATTGATACAGTAGAAAAAGCCTTTTACATAATGAAAGAAGAAAAACAAACTGGTCGCCTTGTCTGGAAAAATGTGTGCCATATGAACGGAACACTTAAAAAATGGCGTGCGGCGGGCACATTTACCGTTGAAGACATTGAAAAAGGCACAAAGAAATTTGAAACTAAAAAGAGCAAAAAGACCACCGAAGCAAAAGAAACCTCATTCTCGGTTGAGCTTGCCGAGCAACAGGCAAAACGCAATCGCGCAGACTTCGGTACAAAGAAAAATAAAAAACGAACAAGGGGTAAGGGGGCATAAAATTGGCATATTCAAAAGAGATTTACGAAAAAGCACTTGCAGAAATCAAAAAAAGACGAAATGATGCCGAGTATGAGGCGTCACAGCATAAAATTGAATTAACAGATAAATACCCCGAATTCGCATTCATCGAAACTGAGCTTGCAAAAACAGGCCGCGAGATTTTAAGTGTATTTGCACTTCCAAAAGAGCAGGCTGATAATAAGCTCCAAGAAATCCGCAAAAAGAATGCTGAAATCCGCAACAGCCGTACTGAGCTTTTAAAGTCAATGGGACTTCCCGAAAATTATCTCGATGTGAATTATACCTGCAAAAAGTGTGAGGACAGAGGTTTTATTGAAGAGCGCAATGACGAGCGCGGTGTTTCATACGGCACAAAATATTGCTCCTGCCACCTTGAGCTTTTAAAGAAGCTGGCAAGTGAGCAAATGTCACGCACAACACCTCTTGAGCTTTCAAGCTTTGAAGATTTTGACCTTGAATACTATTCAAAGCGTGAAGAAAACGGCGAATCACCATACAGAGAAATGCAACGGGTTTATAAAAGCTGTATAAGCTATGCAGAGAATTTTGATTTAGAGTCACAAAGCCTTTATTTCTTCGGCAGAACGGGGCTCGGCAAAACTCATTTATCCCTTGCAATAGCCAACGAGGCAATCAAAAAGGGCTATAATGTAATTTATGGCTCGGCAATTGGCTTTCTCAATAAAATGGAACGCGAAAAATTCGGCAGAGCAGAAACCTTTGAAACTGAAGACATTCTTATTGATGCCGATTTGCTTATTCTTGATGATTTGGGTGCAGAATTCCAGACTGCGTTCACAACCTCGGCAATTTATAACCTTATTAATAGCCGAATTGCCCGCGGAGTTCCCACGATAATCAGTTCAAACCTCAGCATTAAAGAACTCAAAGAGCGCTATCCCGAAAGTGTAGCCTCAAGAATAATCGGCAATTTCGCGACAGTTGAATTTATCGGCAGTGATATAAGACAATTACAAAACGAAGAATAATTTAAATGTTAAAACGCTGTGCTATTTTGATGCTATGAAAAGACCAAGGCTGGATATCCGCTTGTATATCCAGCCTTTTTAATATATTCTTCAAGCACCGTTATTCCCTTATCATCGGCACAAATCTCGTAAATCATAGGTAGATTTTTGTGCTTTTTGTCTTTAAGGCATCTGAAAACATCATTATTAGGATTAGTTGAAAATCTTTCTATTAACAGATGAGTTTGAGATGTGAATAAAAACAGGTTATAGTGTCACTCCGTCTTTGAAAATTGCTATCTCACGGTAGCCATTCTCTTCGCTTTTGGTTTTGTTACCGTTTGCGATTTGTAAAATGAGGTTGAACAATTCCTCGTCACTACATTTTTGTGCATCAAAATCTATCCAATGCTTTTTCTTTTCGGCAAGGGAAGAATTAGTTGCAATTTTAATTGTTGGTATGGGTGCACCGAGGGGTGTACCTCTACCCGTTGTAAAAAGAATAATATGACAGCCAACTGCAGTGAGATTTGTTATTGCAACTAAATCATTACCGGGACCATTTAAGAGATTTAAGCCTGATTTTGTGACAATTTCACCATAGTCAAGCACATCAACAATAGGTGCAGTTCCGCTCTTTTGTACGCAACCGAGAGATTTTTCTTCAAGAGTGGTTATTCCACCTGCTTTGTTGCCCGGTGAGGGGTTTTCTGAAACGGGCTGACCATGAGAGATAAAATATTCTTTATAATCGTTGATAAGTTTTACTGTTTTATTAAAAATTTCTTCGTCTACACAGCGGTTCATAAGAATCTGCTCTGCACCGAACATTTCGGGAACTTCTGTCAGCACCGCAGAACCACCCATAGAAACGAGTCTGTCTGTAATTTTACCGCAAAGAGGGTTGGCTGTGATACCCGAAAGACCATCACTCCCGCCACATTTAAGACCGACTTTCAGTCGGCTTATAGGCACTTCTGTTTTTTCGTCTTTTGCTGTAATCCATTTAAGCTCGTTAATAATCTTAACACCCTCGGCGGTTTCGTTCTCGAAATCTTGTGCATTCAAAAAGCGAATTCGTTCTTCATTGTATTCACCGAGAATTTTTTTCAGTTCTGTTATATTATTATTCTCGCAACCAAGGCCTAAAACGAGCACACCGCCTGCGTTTGGGTGTTTAATGAGTCCACACAATACTTTTTGTGTTCGCTCGTGGTCGCCACCAAGCTGACTGCAACCGTAAGGATGAGTATAAGCAATTGTACCTGTAAGCCTTGCGATTTTCTCTGCTGTTTTATTGACACAGCCTACGGTGGGAATTATCCATATATCGTTTCTTATACCTATATCACCGTTTTTGCGGATATAGGCTTTTATTGTGTACGGATTTTGTTCTTCAGGGAACTTAAAATTTGGATTATATGAATATTCTTGCGTTCCTGAAAGTGCAGTTTTCATATTGTGCGAATGAATATGCTCGTCTTTATTTATGTTTTCTGTAGCGATACCAATTTGAAAGCCGTATTTAATTATTTTTTCACCGTTTTCAATATCTCTTACTGCATGTTTGTGTCCATTTTCAAGATTAACCTTAACATTGTCATCGGGATGAATTAAGACATAGCCCATTTTAATGCCTCCCTTATTCCATCTGCGTGTATTCTTTCGATACTTTCGGTTACAATCTCTGTCATTTGGCTTAAATTTACGCTCCATAGCTCTGTATTTGAAAGAATATCAGTAATATTGTTTTCTTTTATGAATTTGATAAATTTTTCATTGTCCTGTGGTTCATTAGTTTTGTAATACTCGATAAGGCATGCAAGAGAAAACACTAATGGCTTTGGCAGTTTATTTTCTGCATTTAAGTATTCAAGAATTGTAGGCAGAACTCTTACTGAAAACTTGCTTACAGAATTAAGTGATATGGACTCCCACATATGTTTTATGTATGGATTTGAAAAGCGTTCAATAACAGAATTTGCAAAAGCGAGGTTTTCATCGGTTTTACCAATAGTGGGGAGAATATATTCCAAAAGGCACAAATTGAGATAATCTTTTAACTGATTATCTTCAATACTTTCTTTTACCGTTTCAATTCCGCAAAGAAGTGACGGAAAAACAAGCGAAGTATGAGCACCGTTAAGAATTCGAACTTTCATTTTTTTGTATGGCGATACATCGTTAGTCCATATAACATTAATACCTGCTTTTTTAAAAGGCAATTCATTCTCAAAATTACCTTCAATGACCCAAAGATGAAATGGCTCTGCAGTATCCATAAGTTTATCGTCATAACCGATAAAGTTGCCCAATTCTTCGGCTTCATCTTTTGGATAACCCGTAACAATGCGGTCAACGAGTGTGTTGCAGAAAGTGTTGTCATTTTCAATCCACTTTTTAAATTTCTCACCGAGATTCC
Organism: Candidatus Fimenecus sp.; assembly: GCA_045594645.1. Classification (GTDB taxonomy): domain Bacteria; phylum Bacillota; class Clostridia; order Oscillospirales; family Acutalibacteraceae; genus Fimenecus. The sequence continues at coordinate 14,790 of JAZNYY010000023.1, read as the reverse complement.
ACAATTGTGCATATTGAAGAACACACTTTTTTAGTTCGTCGCCGTTATCATCAATAAGCTCGCAGGGGAGAATAACAAACCCGTCAAGACCCATTTCAAATCGATGATACAAAAGCTGTGTGAGTTTACCGGGAAATGAAAGTACCGGTTTATCAGTAAAGGCACAATTTTCATCAAATTCAATGCCCGCTTCTGTTGTGTTTGATATAATAAATCTCATATCGGGATTTTCGGCCAATTTAAGATATTCTTCAAAATCAGCATAAGGGTCAACGCCTCGGCTGACAGAGTTTATTTCGATATGGTCGCAAATTTCTTTGCCATTTACAATTCCACGCAAAAATAGATTATATTTACCGTTTTGCTCATTAATTATTTGCGTTTTACCATTCTTTGTTGGTTGAACAATGACAATTTTACCGTCATATAAGCCTTTTTCGTTAAGAATGTGTATAAAATGGTCGGCAAAACCGCGAAGAAAATTACCGCTACCGAATTGTATAATTGTTTCTTTCATTTATGCTCATCCTATTGCAATTTTAAAGCAAATTGGCAAATCGTTTTTCAATTTACTTTTAAACTTGATTTCAAGTGCTTTTTCAGTTCTGAGATAGTCAATTTTTTCATTACTACCCAAAAGTTCAACGCTCTCGATTAAGTAATTATGTGAATTATGTTTTTTGAGTGTTTTAATTTTTACATTATTTGAAGGACGCATCTGGAATACATAAAGATAAGCATTTTTATATGTAAATCTGAAATCTTTATTTGTAAACGCTTTTTCTTTGCCATCTTTAAAGAAGCCATCTTCTGCATTGACTTTGCCCTCACCAAATTGTTTCCAGAAGGTTGTGCCATAAATACCTTCACCATTAACAGTCAGCCATTCACCCATCTGGAGTAAAACTTCAGTTTCTTCCTCTGTGATTGTGCCATCGGGCTTTGGCCCGATATTTATAAGAAGATTACCGTTTTTGCTGACTATGTCGATAAGGTCACAGATAACCTGTCTTGCACTTTTATATTCGTTGTCTTTTCTATAACCCCAAGAGCATTTTCCAATTGCAGTATCTGTTTGCCAATAAATTGGCGAAATTCCCGTCAATGCACCGCGTTCAACATCAAAAGTTGCAACGGTTGGAGGAAATGCCTCATGTTTATAGTTGATTGTTACTTCTTTACCCCATTCTTCTGCACGGTTGTAATAATAAGCACAAAGTTTTTTAAGGTATGGCTTAAATGAGTGATTGTGAATCCACCAATCAAAATAAAGAACGGATGGTTGGTATTTATCAACTAATTCACAAGTGCGCACAAGCCAGTCTTCAAGCCATTCTTTGCTTGCACCCTTTGAGTATGTATCGGCAGTTGTTTTATGAAGAGTATGTGAATTCCATTCTTCACAATGAACAGCAGGGCCATAAAAATCTCTATAATTATCGTCATTTACATCGCTGTCAAAGGTTCTGCCCATATTCATAAAGAAATAATGCTCGGCACGATGTGTAGATGCACAAAAAGTAAGGCCTTGCTTTTCACATTCTGCTTTTAATTCACCAACAACATCACGACAAGGTCCCATTTCTTTTGAATTCCAACGATTAAAATCCGTGTCATACATTGCAAAGCCATCGTGATGCTCGGCCACGGGCATAACATATTTCATACCTGCTTTTTTAAAAAGTGAAACCCATTCTTTTGCATCAAATCTTTCTGCTTTAAACATTGGGATAAAATCTTTATAACCAAAATCCTTATGCTCACCATAAGTCATTTTGTGATAATCAAACTCTCTGCAATTTGGGTCATACATACTTCTTGAATACCATTCACTGCCATATGCGGGGACAGAATAAATTCCCCAATGAATGAACACGCCAAGTTTTTCGTGCATATACCATTCAGGTACCTTATGGTGTGAGAGTGAAGCCCAATCTGCATTGTATTTCCCATTCTCATTTACTTCATCAATAAGCTTTAAGTATTCCTCAGTTGTCATTTTTTAATCCCCCAAACACATTCATTGTTTTTGCCAATCGCAGAAAAGACAAGTTTTTCAGTTTTCTTGTCACTTTCGTCGGTCTGTTTACATAATACGCCTTCATAGGTGATACCGTCAATTACAAATGTGGCATAAGCCGTGCCCTCTACAACACGCCAATTACCGCTGACATCTTTTGAGGATACAGCAGTATTATCTTTTACACTTTCATATTTTTTAAGCCCTGAAATTGTACCGTCGGCATTGAGTATTATACTTTGAGTTGGTGCTATAATTTGGTCAACATATATCCAGCTTGAAACACCATTTGTAATATTGCCGTGAGCGATAAACTCATATTCACCGCAGATTTCGTCTGCTAAATATCCATTTTCATTTATTGTTTCGCCTGAATATTCAAATGGAAGCACAACTGCCCAACCATTTTCAGTTCTTGCCATTTGGTGTATTCGCGTTTCGTAATCATCTGTGCCGTTGTTAAATCGGGTGTGATAAACCTGAAACAGCTTGCCATCCGCCTCAATGCAAGAGGAATGTCCTGCTGCGAGGAAGGCAGTTTCCATATTATTAAACCTGTAACTGCCGAAAAGCTTTGCTCCTGTGTTTTTGTCGTCAAGCGCTGAATTTCCTGCTGCATCCATATAAACTCCGTCAACAGTTTTACTGCGATATTCACGGATATTGTAACCGCCAAGCGAATTGAGTGCACCATAGCTTACAAAAAGGTAATAATATTCAGTTTTGCTGTCATATGTAATATATGCACCCTCGCCTGAAAGCTCATTTGCAAGGGTAGGCATAATAAGCTTTTTGCCGTAGTATGCGTCATATCCCTCGGTATTTTTCATATGCTCATAATCGGGAAGTCCCGTTTCTTCGCAGAGTGGCATTAAATAAATTCCACCGAAATATGAGCCGTAAAGCATCCATAAGTTATCGTCATTATCATAGAAAACAGCAGGGTCAATGCAGTTGGGGAATATTGCACCGTTATATTCGCCGTTTTCGCCCCAATATGCTGAATTTTCAATCTCTTTTTTAGACAGAACCTCATCTAAATTTGTAAAGCTGTAATGCATTGAATTTGCACGCAAAAAGCTCATTTCACCTGTAATATTGTTAAATCCCGAATAAACTAAACTGTTGTTATATTCATATGTTCCTTCAATATTATCACTTGTGGCGAGCCATATAACCGACGCGGTCTGACCCCACACAGAAGATGAACCATAATAACAATATTTACCCATAGACTTGTTATAAATCACATCTGCCGCCCATATGTTAGTTTGCCACGCATCATCGGTATAGTGGTTTATTGTCTGATATGCGTCAGTCCAAGCAAATGGCTCAGCCAATACCTCACGCAAGGCTTTACCCGCGGGAACAAGCATAGAATTATTATCATTTATTCCGCAGGCAACACTTGTCCAGTTTATCAAATCCGTGCTTTTAGCCGCGCAACCGTGAGAGCCGAAAATGTAGTATGTGCCGTCTTGTGACTTAACTATTGACGGGTCGTGGATTGCAATTCTACCGTTTCCCGTTTCGCAGGTGCCTGTGCCGTAAAGCTTAAACATCTTTGCATCAACTCTCTTTGCGTCTTTGCTTAAAATACCAAATGTGCAAGTGCAGATTATCACCGCAACACAAACAAGACTGATTACTGCAATCAGAATTTTCTTCTTTTTCATAATTTTAATTCCTTTTAGTTTTATAAATATATCATATCACACAATGTTGATATTTGCACTATATTTAAATAATAAAATAAGTACAAAACTGATGTGAATCTTGAAAAACCACAGCTACTATGTTACTATTCAAGTGTAGATATAAAGAGGTGAGTAGATGCTGATATTTGAACAGACAAAAGAATTCTCATACCGCGACCCTACCGCTTACATTGAGAATGACAAAATATATCTGTTTTTCACTCTGGTTGAGAATACAGAGGATAATTTCGGTAAGTACGCTCAATCATTTGATTTACATTTTGAAAAATGTCAGCCCGATATTCAGATGCCTGATTTTTTACCACGATTATTTTTTTGAAATTATTGTCAATTGCCAAAGCCTTGCGATAAAACTTTCGGTTTTCATAGAGATAATAGCAAAGGCTGAGCATTAAATCCCAAGTTTCAAGACAAGAAGACCGAATTGCGAACTCACGAAATTCAGTGTCAAAAATCCAGTTTAAAAGGTCATATTTGTCTTTGAAATGGTAGTAAAAGCTTTTGCGATTCATATTACAGCCATTGCAAATATCATTAATACTGATTTTGTGAAAGCTTTTTTCTTGCATAAGTGTTTTAAGCGAATTCGCCAATGCCATTTTAGTAATGCTTGAATCTGCCATATTCTCAAACCTTTCTGTAATAAAAAAAGACGGGACTTACCTGCGGAAACAGATAAGTCTCGTCATTTAAGATGATGCCAGGAATAAATCCATCATGTTGACTTCATCGCATATTTTATATGCCGACTACTCCCTTATTCAATTGTATTATATCAAAATCTGACAAGTTTTTCAATAATATCTCTTTGGACAATTTTGCACAAGTGTCCAAAAGCCAAATACGCATTTTAAAATGTAAAGAATTTTTATAAAATTATAAAATGTTGTATTATGGATTAAATATCATATAATTTTATTTGTTGTCTTTTTTCTTTTTCATAAGAACAACTACAACAACTGCACCTGCTGCAAGTACAAGGATGACCCCGAGTATTAACCAAACAGAATTTTTGTTATCATTGTTATTGTCGTCCACATTGATATTTTCTGTCGGTTCTGTGGTATCATCAGGAGTGATATTTTCTGTGTTTTCCACATCTACCGATTCGTCATTATTAGTTGCCGGTTTAGTTGGATTTTTGTCAGGCTTTGCTGTGTCGTCTGCCTTGTTTGTGGTTGTCGTTGTTGTGTTATCGGGAACTACCACAGGCAAATTATAACCGCAAACATCACACTTGCCGTCTTTATTGGAATCAGAATGCTTTTGCTTTTCGCCTACAAGTGAGCCACAATTTTTGTCTGTACAAATCTTCCAATGGTTATCAAGGTCAGTTTGCCATGTTGTGCTTGCTGTATGTACATGGTCTTTTTTTGTAGCGGTCAATGTTACTGACACATTGATGCTACCATCATCAAATGTTTCAACCGTAGCGGTTTTACCATTAATTTTTACTGAAATATTTTTACCGAATTTATATCCATCCTTTGGAATGAGAGAAATTTTCACAGTATAAGCTTTGCCACCCTCAAAGGTTTCAGTTGTACCGGGGCTGATAAAAGAAGTTGAAGATTTGTACCATGCTATACCGTTTTTATAAATTCTTGTGCTTGTACCATTTAATCCGTTGTCACTGTAATAACCTGTTCCATCGATTTTGTTATAGGCAGGTTTTGCACCTTCTGCCGGAGCTGTTATTGAAAGGTCAAGGCTGTTAATTTCTCTTTTGCCGTCACCGGGAACAAGATTGCTAAGTGATACCGCAATATGAGTTTCGTCTTTAACCTCAAGTGTGGCGGCAGTGCCGTTGATGGTGCATCTGGTGCTTGAACTGAACTTGTAACCATCTTTTGCGGTGAGATAATAAGTTACCTTGTATTTTACGCCCTCTTTAAAGGGGTTGTTTACAGTAAGATTTACACCGCTACTCTGATTGGTCCATGTAACGCCGTTTGAACAGTTAGAAACTGTACCGTATTTTTCGCTTAAATACATATCCGTGTCAACCTTTGCAAAGGTTGGAGTTTTACCTATAACAGGCTTAACAACTGTTAAATCAACAGAAGAAATTAGGGTTTTAGGTGCTTGAACATCAGATGTCAGGTTGGCTGTCACCAGAATACTGCCGTCATCATAAGCTTCTACAGTAGCATTTTTACCGTTGATTTTTGCTGACACGTTTGCTGCAAATGAAAAATTGCCTTTAGGTAGCAAGTTGATTTTTACAGTATAGGTTTTACCGCCCTCAAAGGTGGCAGTTGTACCGGGGCTGAAATATGATGTGGAGCTTTTAAACCAAGCGATACCGTTTTTGAAAATACGGGTGGATGTTCCTTGCAAACCATTATCGCTGTAATATCCACGACCGTCAATTTGGTCATAGGAAGGCTTTTCACCTTCTTTTGGTGAAGGTACCGTTAGGTCAAGTTGACTGATAACTTCTTCTTTGGCAGCGAAAACAGTTGTTGTTGGAATCATACACAACAACATAATTATTGCCAATGTCATAGAAATAAATTTTTTCATAAAGCATTTTCTCCTTTTTTATTTTTTAAAAGAACAAGTTTCTTCTATTGAAAACCTCAATATTTTGCTATATAATATTGAAGTACGATATTATTATAATTATACTTACTTTGATTGTCCCCACACTAAAAGTGTGGTTTACGGTTTTTTCAAAAATTCTTGACGAAGTTTGTCGGGCGTTTATCACTCTTTAACATATTATAGGAGAGCAAAATGAAAAAGTTTTTTGCAATTATATTCGTTGTTCTATCATTAATATTTAGTTTAAGCGGATGTAATACTGTTGGCGATAAAAATGCAAGTGTGTCCATTATTTATGGTGCTGCTACTATATTGTCGTTTGTGCTTTTAATTGGTTGTTTATTTTCGGTTCGCAAAAATAAAATATGGTTTTTTGTGCTTTTTTCGTCTGTATTAGTAGTGAACATCGGATACACTTTGTTATCTGTTTCTTCTGATTTGGAAATGGCTCTTTGGGCAAACCGTATTTCTTATCTTGGCTCGGTATTTTTGCCTTTTTCTATGTTGATGATTATTTTAAATGTGACTAACACTTCATTCAAAAAAGAATTGCCAAGGGTTTTGTTTGCAATTTCTATTTTTATTTTTCTTGTGGCGGCAAGCCCCGGAATACTGAATATTTACTACAAAGAGGTAACTTTTGAAGTCGTGAATGGCGTTTCTGCGCTTGTAAAAGTTTACGGACCATTGCATCCTCTTTACTTATTCTATCTACTGGGCTATTTCTTCGTTATGGTTACAGTTATTATCCGTGCACAGATAAAAAAGACAATTGACACAACTATTCATGCTGTTATTCTTGCAATAGCAGTATTTGTTAATATGGGTGTATGGTTTATTGAACAGCTTGTAAGCATTGATTTTGAAATGCTTTCAGTTTCATATATTATTAGTGAATTGTTCTTGCTCGGCGTTCACCTTGTAATGAGCGAAAATCAAAAACTGCGTGAGATAGTTAAACAGGTTGAGTCGGTGCAAAATTATTCTGAAGAACAAAACGCAGATGTTATGCTTGAAAATCCGATAGAAACCGAAGCAATTACACCAGAGCGTATAGAAACCTTTATGATTGGTCTTAAAGAAATGACACCGACAGAAAAAACAATCTACGAGGCTTATATAGCTCGTGCTACTACGAAAGAAATTATGGCAAACTTAAATATTAAAGAAAACACCCTGAAATATCACAACCGAAACATTTATAGCAAGCTGGGAGTTTCTTCCCGTAAAGAACTTTTAGAGATGCATAAACACCTTAAATCCGTAAAAGCAAAACTTGGAGAGATAAACAGCAATTTTCTCAAATAGGTTGCATGAATTTTCTAAATAATCAACTTAATAACAAATAAAAAGCGTTGCAAAAGGGGAGTATACCCTCCCAAATGCAACGCTTAATTCTTTTCTATAGCTGTATTGCTACGAGTTTCGTAGTAAAACAACGATACCACTATTGATAAAATTTGTCGTTTTTACAAGTATCATTGGAACTGTTTAAACAACCAATAAATAATATATTACATCTAATTATTTGCCTTGATGATTTCATCAAGAGTTATATTTTCATTTCTGTATCTCACATCGGGATTTTTTTCAGGTATGGTAAACTTAATCGCCTTTGTGGGACAAGCGTGAATGCAGGCATAACAAGCCTGACAGTTGTTCATTGTATGCTCTGCCTTTTTGTCTGTCAGCTTGATTGCATTCGCAGGACAAACCTTTTGACAAGTACCGCAAAGAACACAGTTGTCTTCAACCTTAAATTTTGCCCATACGGTTTCATCCTGATTTTTAACCATTGCAGTATAGCCCTTATGAATCATCTTATTCTTAAGTCCTGCTTTTTCAATCTGTCTTTTTTTTGAAGCTATATCTGCTTTGATTAGTTTAAGGTTTTCAGGAATCTTCTTATCCATTGCGCATTGCTCAACCATATCAAAGTTAGGTAAGAAATTATCAACCATCATAATTGCCTTTGCATAGTCAAGTTTCTTGCCGACGGATTTTACATATTTATTCGCTATTTCTGCCGCACCGCCGTGAAGCATACCGTAAGTGAGAATAATATAGAAATAGTCGGTTTTAAAGGTTGCCTTTTTGATGAACTCCTTAACCATTTTCGGCATCTCGTGACCGTAAACAGGGCAGACAATACCGATTCTGTCATCTTCAAAAGTAAGGTCAAAGTTATTTATTACCTGCGGAATGCTCACAGGCTCGCTTCCTAACTGCTTTGCAATATAAAGGCTGTTACCCGTTGCTGTGAAATAGAATACCATATTACCACTCCTTTTTCTCGTTATCTGCATTGGTTTTGCCTTTTCTTTCAGCTACCATTTTAACAAACCATTCAACCATATTCGGGTCTGTGTGAGAGAAGAAAGAGCTTTGATTTTTATCAAGTGTTACAATTGTGTTCATATCTTCTTCACTGAGTTCAAAATCAAAAACATTGAAGTTTTCTTCCATTCTTTCAATGTGGGTTGATTTAGGTATAACAATTATACCTCTTTGTAAATGCCAACGCAAGATAACCTGTGCAACAGATTTATTATACTTTTCACCGATAGCTTTCAGCTCAGGGAGGTTAAACATATCGCCTCTACCCTCACCAAAGGGCGCCCACGCTTCAGGCTGAACATCATATTTCTTGTTCCATTCAAGATTTTCTGTCTGCTGATGATGGGGGTGAATTTCAATCTGATTTATCATCGGCTTGATACGGGCGAAGGAAGCAATATCAATCATTCTGTCCGTATAAAAATTTGAAATACCGATTGCGCGGATTTTTCCCTCATCGTACAAATCCTCAAGTGCTCTGTATGCACCGTAAACATCACCGAAGGGCTGATGAAGAAGACATAAATCAAGATAATCGACTTTGAGCTTTCTCATTGATTCAAGCACGGAGGCTTTGCACTCGTCATAGCCGTAATGCTCAATCCATACCTTTGTGGTAAGAAAAATCTCTTCGCGAGGAATACCGCTTTTGGCGATAGCACTACCGACCTCTTCTTCGTTGAAATAGCTTTGTGCAGTGTCAATTAAGCGATAGCCGACCTTAAGTGCATCAAGGACACAGCGTTCACAATCTTCTCTGCTTACCTGATAAACACCGTAACCGAGCTGAGGCATTTTTACGCCATTGTTAAGAGTGATATAGTTCATTTCCATTTCTCCTTTTCGGTTGATTTTAGAATAAAAATCTGCTATACTCACATTGTACAAGTTAAAGTTAACTTTAAGTCAAGAGGTTGGTGCAAAAATGTTTTACACAGTAGGAGAAATGGCAAAGAAATTAGGTGTTGCACCGTCAACACTTCGGTATTACGATAAAGAAGGGCTTCTGCCATTTGTTGAGCGTTCAAGCGGTGGCATCCGTGTTTTCAAAGAAGCAGATTACGAATGGCTGAAGGTCATTGAGTGTCTTAAAAAGACGGGTATGCAGTTAAAAGATATAAAGACCTTTATTGAAATGGCTATGCAGGGTGATGATACCATTGATGAAAGACTTGAGCTTATTATAAAACAAAAGGCAGTAGTTGAAAAACAGATAGCAGAACTTACCGAAACACTCAGAACTCTTGAATTTAAAGAATGGTACTATACCACAGCAAAGAATGAAGGCACAACTGCAGTGCCGAGAAATATGACACTTGAAGAACTACCCGAGAAACACAGAGAAATCCGCGTGAAGCTTCGTGGAAAATAAAACAATATAATTAAATGTAGTATTCAAAACATTTAGAAATTCAGTCGTTTAACGATTATCAGTTATTTAACGATAGGTTAGAGAGATTTTCTCAGTTATCAACTAAATAAGCAATAAAAAGCGTTGCAAAAGGGGAGTATACCCTCCCAAATGCAACGCTTAATTCTTTTCTATAGCTGTATTGCTGCGATTTTCGTAACCGAAATCGTGTAAATGCCAATGAAGAGTATTGTTCCGAATTTCAAGAATCCCTACAAATGCCGTGAGGAAGATATGAAACCGTTGGAAGATACGCCACACTTTCGCGACAAAACTTGTAAACAGCATAAAACTACCTGACGGAAGTATTAAATCCTTAACACCCCGTCAGGTAGCAGACTTACTCGGACACTCAACCTCCGAAATCACCGAAAGATACTATGTCAAAAAAGATACAACATACCTTAACGGAATTACAGATGAGTTTGAGATGTAAGGGATTAATCTGATGTTTTAAATCTATGATATGTGTATCCCTCTTTTGCTTCAGCATATTTTGTTTTGCATTTGCAATCTGTTGGACAATCGCGAAATTCAATTGGTATATTCAAATTATTCGAATCAATAGTATTTTTAATTTCGTTTATAGCATTGTTAAATAGTTCTTCGTTTCTATTAGGATTATCAATAACGATTTTTTCTAGATTCTTAAAAGTAAGGGGAGTATCTATTTTTCTAATGGTGATGTGTTGTTGGAAATTTCCCTTTACAAATGTCTCAGTTAACTCACCAATATTTTGAAAATATCTATCGTTTTCCAACATTTCATTACTCCAACGAATAGGGTTATCTTTTGTTATGGAAATATCAAAGTCTGATAGTTCATCTAAAACATTGATGTTGTAAACAAAAGTAATAGGCCCATAATGGTTTACTGTTTTTGCTCTTTGGTGAATATCAACTGAATCAAAAAAAATATCATTATATATTCCTAATTCTCTATCTAATTCATCACTTTCTTGTGGGGTCTGTGATAATCCTAACACTTCAACAGCTTGTCTTGATATAAGTCCACCATTACGCAAATATGTTAATGCAGTTAATACTGAATTAGCATGATAAAGTTGATTTATACCCTTTTGAATTAGGATGCTTTTCACTTCTTGATTATTCATAATTACTCCTTAATAATTAGGCAATTGAATTCCCTTTAATTCTCTATATAGTTTTACAGCATAATTGTCCGTCATGAGAGCGACATATTTGACAATGTTTAGGATAGTTTGATAATTGTTTTCTTCATACTCTAAATTTGTATCTTTTACAATTAATTCTTTTAAAATGCAATCTCGTATTTTAGCACTTCTGTCATTGTCGCTAAATGCAGCGCTAATGAAAATGTCTAAAAGTTCAGGTAAAACAACAAAACCAGCGGCTTCTGTAAGTAATATATTTTTGTGTTTATATATTTTCTTTTGTTCAGTTTCGACAAGGTTTTTATATGCATTAGTGGCTTCTGTGGGTATAACATCGATTAGTGTATCTTTAAAAGTACCATCAAGAATACTTTTTTCATTGTTAATAAAAGATTCAACACACATATTGATTAGTGCATTTACTGCTTTTGCTCTAAGATAACCCATAATTTCACTTTTGTCTTTTATTTTTGAATAGTCACAATTTGTGCTATCGTCTTGTTTTATAATGTTGGATAAAAGTGCTTCCGCCTCATCAAATGCAATTAATCCATTTCTGTAACCATCTTCTAAATCTATTATGGCATAACATATGTCATCTGATGCTTCAGTCAAATAGGCAAGGGGATGTCTTGCCCATGAGTCATCAGAAAACTCTTTAATCTTTAGTTTTTCGGCAATTCTTTTGTATGTTTTAACATCATTTTTTAAAAGACCAGATTTTTTCAAATGTTTAGGGCTTTTTGACTTGTCGTATGTTGCTTTTCTATTCGGATATTTAACAAATGCACCCAAAGTTGAATAGGTTAAGCCAAAGCCACCGGTTACATCTGTTTTAAAGGGATTTGAATTGGTTAACAAGTTAAAGCCTATAGCATTACCTTCAAAATTTTCAAAATCGAATCTTTGGTTCTGAGTAACATATTTGTCAAGTATTTTACTTCCTTTTTCATCTTTAAAATATTGGGCTATTGCTTTTTCTCCTGAATGCCCAAGAGGGGGATTTCCAATATCATGGCAAAGACAAGCAGCGCTAACTATTGCGCCTATATCATCTGACGATATCCCTTCTTTTGACAATTCTAATAAATTTCCGACATTAATCCCTAATGAGCGTCCCACAGAGGCAGTTTCTAAACTATGGGTTAATCTAGTATGGGTTGCGTCTGTTTCAGGAAAGGGTACAACTTGTGTTTTAGTTTGTAACATTCGAAATTCTTTTGAAAAAATAATTCTGTCAAAATCTCTATAATATGAATTTCTGTTAATATCAGTATTGGTATTTTCGCAACCTAGACGGGTATTGTTTATTAATTCTTGCCATTTCATTATGTAAAGTGCCCCTTTAATTATGATATATTTTCCTTAAATATATAAATCGAACAAAACCGATAATTTGTGACAAGAATTTTCAATTTTTTAAATATCCAATGTTTTGTTAACAAACTATAAGATGTGATGGAATAACGATAGGCATTTTTTTGTAAGCAAATTTTTTAGAGGTTTAAATTCCATAGATGTATCAATATATTCTTCGATATATTTATCGTCTTTCCAATATGATTTTAAACCAAATGCTTCAATGTTGTGATAAGATGCATCACTTGTAATAAGTCTGTATTTGTCATCTACAATCTCAAGTGCTGTGCAGTTTGACATTGATAATCCAATTTGGTCACTTGATTTTAATAATTCTTTCACATTATCAAGTCTGTCTTTTTCATCACAATGTGGCACGAATAATCCGTCAACAAAACCCAAGCACTCAACACCAATTAGAGGTTGGTCATCACTATACTTGATTTTAAGAGAGTCAGAAGAACATTCTTTAAACCAACAGTTAGCACCTGCAGAAACACCGCACATTACTTTGCCGTCAATCCAAGCTTGTTTCAAAAGTTCATCAAAACCTGTTTCTTTCCAAATTTTAATCATGTCAAGTGTATTTCCGCCACCCTCAAATATGATATCTGCCCAATCAACAAGGCTTTTTACAAGTTCAGTATTAGTTAATGCATTGCTTTTTAAATCTTTACAGGAACAGCCATACATTTCTCCGTAAATATCAACCATTACCTGAAAGTAACTTTCTTGTCTTTCCAATGGTTGTGCGTGGGCAATCAAAAGAAAGTTTGGATGTTCTTTGCCTGTAAGTCTGATTATTTCTTTATCTTGATTTGCAAGTTCGTATGGATAGCGTGTACCGTCAGAACGCTTTCTTCCGTTCTCGCCACCACCAATAGCAACTATTTTTCTGCTCATTGTCATTCACCAAAATTCAAATTAGCTTATTATTAAAAAATCTTTTTTGCAACAATCTTATTCATCGCATGATAATGCTTAATTCCATTTTCGTGTTCGTCACTGAATTTCTTACTTTCAAAGAGTTTAATCTCCCATTCATTGTAATAATCTTTAATTTCTTCGTTTTTAAATACGCCTATCATAGCATCTTTTAAATCTTCAGGTGCAGGTTCTTCATCAGTAAATAGAGCAACAACATGATATCCATTTACATTTGTCCACTTTTTAAGTGATTCAATTATCATAGGCTGCTTTTCTCTTTTAATGAACTGCAACACTCCATGAATAATAATTAAGTCATATTTATGTTTAAATTTAAAATCCGAAACATCACAGACGAATGTATTTATATTGAATTTATTGCGTTGCTTTAAATAATCCAATTTTTCTATAGCATTTGTTGATATATCAAAAGCATCTACTTGAAAACCTAAACCTGCTAAATATAACGAATGTCTTCCATCACCACAACCAACATCAAGAATTCTTGCACCTTTATTTAAGAATGGCACTATATCCACAACTTCTTGACTTGGACTTCCAAATGTTGATTTTTCTTTGTTTAAATACTCATTTTCCCAAAATGGTTTCATAATGCTTATCCTTTCAAATCCAAGTTTATCAAACTAATTGTAACATAAAATAACAACACACTCAACACAAAAGGAAACTATTTTTTGATGCTATTTTGATGATGTAATAGATGGAATGTTTCAGAACAGAAAAAATGTTTGCGAAAAAAATGCCGATTTTGACGCACCTTTTTGACGCTCTAAACAGCACAGAATTGACCCTGTGCCGAGCCTTATAAACAAGAAAAAAGCCTTGAAACCACGCAGTTTCAAGGCTTTTGTGTGGCGGGGGCAGAAGGATTAGACCGTCTGCGGAGGCTTTCGCCTCGCATACTGACCGCTCGGCGACCCAATTTCTCGCGAAATTCGGTACCCGCCGACCGCTTTTGGCTAAAAATGATATCCTATATCATTCCCTTAACGCCAAAACCCTCACGGGTCCTTATCCGTCTTTATCTCTAAACGAAAAATGCACCCGCTACAAAAGTAGCAGATGCATTTTTGGCAGGGGCAGAAGGACTTGAACCCTCGGCACGCGGTTTTGGAGACCGCTGCTCTACCAACTGAGCTATACCCCTGTATCAACGTTTCAGCGACCTGTGCATTAAAAATGTACCAAATAATGTACCAATTTTTACTGAAAAATCGCTGACTTCAATTGTGCTACAATTTGAAGGTAAGTATCCTCTCCAAATCGTTCGACTAATTATAACAGAACGACTTGTATTTTGTCAACCTTAAAATT
>JAZNYY010000022.1:0-9644 GCA_045594645.1 Candidatus Fimenecus sp. | reverse complement strand
AAGCCATCTCCAAGATAAGATTTCCCATAGCATAAGCTAGTAAGACCCCATATGGACTATATGGTTGATAGGCTGCAGGTGTACGCATGGTGACATGTTTAGCTTGGCAGTACTAATAGGTCGAGGGCTTGACCATTATTTCTTGGTCTCTATGAGTACAGTTTCTCTTTGACATCACTCATCCTTTGTTCAGTTTTCAGGGTGTATATGCACCTTTAGCTCAGCTGGTAGAGCACCTGACTCTTAATCAGGGTGTCCAGGGTTCGAGTCCCTGAAGGTGTACCACTAAGACACATATGGCCCGTTGGTCAAGTGGCCTAAGACTCCGGCCTCTCACGCCGGCAACACGAGTTCGAATCTCGTACGGGTCACCAGCCTATAGGCATTTTGAATTTCATACATAATCAGCTTAAAAGGTTGATTTAGTCGGTGTTGATTGCGGTGAGGGTCCACCCGTTCCCATCCCGAACACGGTAGTTAAGCTCATTCGCGCCGAAGATACTTGGCTGGAAGCGGCCCGGGAAAATAGGTAATGCCGACACACATATTCCTCAATAGCTCAGTCGGAAGAGCACTCGGCTGTTAACCGAGTTGTCGTTGGTTCGAGTCCAACTTGGGGAGCCAAAAAACACTCGTTCTCTTGAACGAGTGTTTTTTTATCCATTGCGAAAGCAATGGCATATCATCAACAACGGCTCGCCGTTGTTGTATCTTATCAGTCCGTTAGGACTGTATATCATCACGCGTCAGCGTGTATCAAATAAGAGTTTTCGCAATGATGATATACAAGACTTCGTCTTGATGATATGCAATTTCTGCGAAATTGATGATATACAATGTTCCTCATTGATTTTTATAATTTTAATTGTTATAATAATTTTCGAGGTGTGCTTATGAAAATTTTCAAAAAAACATTAAAGGCTATTGTTTCAATTATACTGATTATTGCAATTGTTATGCTTTCGTTGTTCATTTCGGCTAATGTTGCGGGATTTGTGCACATTGAGAAAAACATTGAATTTCAAAATTCACATCTTGATTATCTAAAGAACGAGTATTACGCAAGTTACACTCCTTGTGATGAGCAAAAGCTCGCGGATTTCGACATTCTGCAGGCGCTCGCAGACGGTGTGAAGTTCAATGAAGTGGCATTTTTGGGTACACATAACAGTTATCAGTTGCTTGCAACCAAGCCGAAACGAGCATTGATGAAGGCGATTGAAATTATTTCCTTGGGCAAGGTTGATTACACAAAAGCCACATTTGAAATGGATACTCTAACAAATCAGCTTGAATATGGTGTTCGCAATCTTGAAATTGACATTGAAACCGTTGATGACGGTGAAAATATCGGCTTTATTGTTACTCACGCGCCGATTCTTGATAATGTTACAAGCTGTTACGATTTTGCAAAGGCTCTTGAAGAAATAAAAATGTGGTCGGATAATAATCCAAATCATTTGCCCATTTCAATTCTTATTGAGCCCAAGGGTGAAGTGCTTAACATCAACAATATGCAGGATTTTTCGCTTGAATATGCAAACGCTCTTGGCGAAACAATCAAAAGTGTGCTTGGTGATACACTTTTAACTCCTGCTCAGATGATGGGCGATTACGCAAGCTTTAAAGAAATGCGCGAAAATGACGGTTGGCTCACTCTTGAAGAAACGCTGGGCAAGGTTATGGTGCTTATGCACCCTTGTGGCGTAACTGACGATTACATAAAACAGGACGAAACCATAAAATCACAGGTAATGTTCCCAATGCTCAGATTTCAAAGCATAAATGAGACATACGCTTCTTTCGTTTTAGATAATGACCCCCAAAATGCGTTTACAAACAACCGCGCGACGATTGATATGTGCAATCTGATTGTTCGTACAAGGGCGGATTCACACCCCACATTCAGCGACGAGCGTTATGCTTATGCGGATGTTTGTGGCTCGCAGATTATCACAACCGATTACCCGCCAAGAAGTGTGAGAACTGATGAGCATACATATAATTTTGACGGCTACACAGTTAAGCTTTTGAAATGAGGATTTTTATGGATAAAAAGGTTTATTTGAGGGGTAAAATCGGGCAATATTGGTATAATTTTACCGAGTTGCTTGTATATGCGTTGACGGCTCGTCCTTGCCCTACAGAATTAGAGTGTAATGTTACTTCTTATGGCGCGGGCAAGCAGAATAAAATCTATACATATTGTCGCAAGGATTTGAAAGATAAGAAAAAGCCACTTTTCATTTATATTCACGGCGGTGGCTGGATTTCGGGCGTTACACCTATGCGCAACCGATATGTATCGGAATGGGCAAAAAAGGGCTTTTACTGTGCCTCAATTGGCTATTCTTATGCACCGCAAGAGGTTTTTCCGACACAAATTCACGAGATTTTCAAGGCTCTTGACCAGATTTTAGAGGGTGCAGAGAAGTATAATTTTGACCCCGAAAATGTGGTAATCGCAGGCGAGAGCGCGGGCGGATATTATATTTCTTATGTGGCGTCAGTTCTTAATGATAGGTCAATTCTTGACGCGTTGGGAATTGAATTTAAAAACATTGACAAAATGAAAATTAAGGCACTTGTATCACTTAGCGGTTGCTTTGATTTGCAGAGGGTGACGGATACAAGTAAAAAGCAGTCGGAATACCCTGATATTAAAATGATGGCATCAACCTTTGTGGGCAAAAGCTTTGCTGAAACTGTTGAATTTTTGAAAACGGATGAGGCGAAGTATTATTCGCCGAAAATCACCAAGGATTTTCCTCCCACATTTGCTGTGTGGGCAGTCAATGACAAGTTGAGATATGAAACCTTTGATTTGCACGAAGATTTAAAGGCTCTTGGTGTGCCTTGCAAGACATATAAGGCTGACGGAATAATCGGTAATCACGCGTGGTCGGTAATGCCCATATTTAAAAAGAGCAAGGCTTGTCTTGAAGAGGCGTGTGAATTTGTTATGAATTATATTGAAAATTGAATTTCTAATTTAAGCGGGACGAGTGGGCATCGTCCCCTACTTTTTATAAGGAATTTTTTTGTTGTTTTGGTAAATACTAAAATTACTAAAACTAAAAGGAGTGTTCTTATGATTGAACAGGATACAATTAAATTGCTTCGCGAGTGCGACGCAGGGGTGAAAATGGGCGTTTCGTCAATTGACGATGTGCTCGGTTATGTAAAGTCAGAAAAGCTCAAAAAAGACCTTACTGACAACCGCGAGGAGCATTGCAAGCTTGACAAGGAGTTGCAGGTGTTGCTCGACCAATACCGTGACGACGGTAAAGACCCAAATCCAATGGCAAAGGGTATGTCTTGGATGAAAACCAATATGAAGCTTGTTATGAATGAGTCTGATAACACAATTGCAGATTTGATTACCGACGGGTGTAATATGGGTGTGAAATCTCTTAACAAATATCTTAATCAGTATGCAGCGGCAGACGAAAAATCAAAGGATATCTGCAAAAGACTTATAAATCTTGAAGAAGATTTGATTATTCAGATGAGACAGTTTTTGTAAAGTAGGGCGGGGGCTTGCTCCCGCCGTTATTTATTTTATTGACTTTTTGGTGTCAATTTGGTATATTGGTTTCGGGTGATATTATGATTTTTGATACATTAGAAAACATTAAAAACTATGAGGGATTGGGCAGAGTTTATACTGCACTCGAATTCCTTGCAAAAACTGATTTTAAGGCTATGGAATTGGGTAGATATGAGCTTGACTGCGATAATATTTATTATATGGTGCAGGAGTACAGCACCGACCCTGAAAAGACCATTTCTGAGGCTCACAAAAAATACATAGACATTCAGTTTATGGTTGAGGGCGAGGAGCTTATAGGTGTTGCACCAATTTCTTGTGAAAAGAAAGAAACACAGGCAATTCCCGAAAATGATGTGTGGTTTTATGAATGTAAAACCGAGCCGATTACATTGATTGAGAATAGCTTTATGGTGCTTTATCCCAACGATTTGCATTGTCCCGGCGTTGCCACAAACAGCACAGCAAAGCAATGCAAAAAAGTGGTTGTAAAAGTTAAGGTTTAAGGTGAAAAAACAATGGCAATACATATTTTAGATAACAATATTTTTGTGCTTGAAACAAAAAACACCCATTATGTGTTGGGCGTTGATAAATACGGCTATAACCGTCACATTCATTGGGGTAAAAAGTGCAATGTGAATGATTATGAGGCAACTGACATATGGGACGAAAACTCAAATCACACAAGACTTGATATGGCGTGTCAGGAATACACCGTTTTTGGCGGAACAATGTACCGCGAAAGTGATTTGAAGGTGGTTTTTCCCGACAAATGCCGTGAAATAGAGCTTGAATTTGTGAATGCAGAGGCAGAAAACAACAAGTTGACAGTTGTTTTTAAGGATAAGGTTTATCCTTTGCAGATAGCACTCAAATACAAAGTCAATGATAATGATGACATCATCACTCGATGGGTTGAAGTGACCAACAAGGGCGAAGAAAAAATCGTTCTTGACCGAATTTTCAGCGGTGAGCTTACCTTACCGTCGCAATACCCATATAAAATCAAGAATACCAACGGCAGTTGGGGTGGCGAATTCGTTGAAACCGAGTCAGAGCTTCAGGGCGGTGCGCTTGTATTTGACAGTAAGCGTGGCACAACGGGGCATAATCAATCGCCATATTTCATAGCATATCAGAATGCTGACGAAAAGCAAGGCGATGTTTATTTTGGCACGCTCGCTTACAGCGGTAGCTTTAAAGTGCTTTGCACCCGCGATTTGTTTTATAAAACAAGGGTTTCCATGGGGCTTAATGACCACGATTTCAAATACGAATTAAAGGGTGGCGAGACCTTTGTTGCCCCGAAATTTTTCTGCGGATATACCGTTGGATTTGGTGAAATGAGCCGACAGATGAACCGTTTTGCCGTAAACCATGTGTTGCCAAAGCAGTTTAACAATAAGATTTTACCCGTTCTTTATAACTCTTGGGAGGCAACGGAATTTGATGTTAATGTGCTTCACCAGACAGCACTCGCAAAACGTGCAGCTAAAATGGGCTGTGAGCTTTTCGTTATGGATGACGGTTGGTTCGGCAAGAGAAATCACGACCGTGCGGGACTCGGCGACTGGTATGTAAACCGCGTGAAATTCCCCCGCGGAATTGACGAGCTTATTAAAAATGTTAATAAGCTTGGAATGGATTTCGGTCTTTGGTTTGAGCCCGAAATGGTAAATCCCGATTCCGATTTGTTCCGTGAGCATCCCGATTGGGCATATCATTATGACACAAGAACTGCAAATACACTTCGTCATCAGTTAGTGCTTAATATGACAAGAAAAGATGTTCAAGACTATATCTTTGAGCGAATGGATGAAATGCTCACAAATCACAATATTAAATATATCAAGTGGGATATGAATCGGCCGCTTTCTGAAACGGGTGCAGAGAATTTAGATTGCCCGCAGGAATTGTGGTACCGTCATACTCAGGCGGTTTATGATATTGTTGATAGACTAAAAGAAAAGCACCCCGATGTGTGCATTGAAAGCTGTTCTTCAGGCGGTGGACGAAGTGACTACGGTGCACTTTTACACTTTGACCAAGTGTGGCCAAGTGACAACACAAGCTCAATCGACCGAATGATGATGCAAAAGTGGTTTACATATCTGCGACCAACAAAGGTTATGCGTGCTTGGGTGACCGATATTAACTGGTACAACCCGCCAATGAGCCTTGATTTCAGGTTCCATGTGGCAATGCAGGGCGCTTTGGGTGTGGGCGGTAACCTCACAAAATATGGCTTAAAAGACCTTGCCTGCGCAAAGAAAAATATTGAGCTTTATAAAGAAATCCGCCATCTTGTGCAGTTCGGCGACCTTTACAGAGTTCTTGATATTGACCGTGATGAAATCCTTTTCAATCATTATGTGAGTGAGGATAAAAAGGAGTCTGTTGCATTCATTTCATCGGTGGTTACACGATATATGAAAAAGCAGATTTCAATGAAGTTTGAGGGACTTGACGATAACACGGTTTATACCTTTGAGCTTGATAATAAAAAATATGAAAAATCAGGTGCATACCTTAAAAATGTGGGAATCCCAATGACAATAAGAGGTATGGGGTATCATAAGATTATTAAAATCAAGGCTAAATAAAGTAATGCGGAACATAGCCTCCCTTGTTAAAGGGAGGGGGACCGCCGTAGGCGGTGGAGGGATTCTTTCACCGATTTAATAAAAAATGTATGGGACGCTGTAATCAGCGTCCCGATTTGTTTAATATGAACTTAATATAGAAACAGATACATTGTAGGGGCTGACGACCTCGGCAGCCCTACGCCCCATCTTTGAGGAGGCTGTCGCCGTAAGGCGACTGGGGGAGTAAAAATACGAAAGTTCCCTCCGTCAACGCCTAAGCGTTGCCACCTCCTTCGAAGAGGGAGAAAATCGGGACGCCGAGTCGGCGTCCCCTACTTTTTATAATATTATACACAACAACCCATTACAACCCTCATTGATTACACGCTCTAATGTTTCTTGGAATTTCATTCGGGCGTCGGTGGGGATATGATAAAGCTTATTGCGAAGTCCCTCGTTGACTAATTCGTTAAGTGATTTGCCAAAAATATTTGACTCCCAAATCTTATGTGGGTCATCCTCAAAGCCGTCAAGCAGGTATCTTACAAGCTCTTCTGATTGACTTTCACTACCTACAATGGGTGCTACTTCGGTTTGAATATTTGCTCGCATCATATGAATTGACGGGGCAGATGCCGAAAGGCGAACGCCGTATCTTCCGCCTTGCTTCACAATTTGAGGCTCGTCGAGGGTGAGTTCGTTGATTGTGGGCATAACAATTCCGTAGCCCGTGCTTTCAACCTCGTCAAGTGCCGCTTTTATGCGGGAGTATTCCTTTTTGATTTCGGCAAGCTCTCTAAGTATTTTGAGAAGCCCTTGCTCGCTTTCAATGGTAATTCCCGTTGATTCTTCAAGGATTTTATAGAATAAACCGCCCGACATCTGCACAGTAATCCACGCACTGCCAACGCCTAAATCCATTGTGCTGATTTTCGCGTCTGTTATGTGCTCACATTCACAAAGAGTATCGGTGAGCAGACTCAAATCCCTTACAAAATCAACCTTTTCAATGGCAGAAAGCACGGTTTTATAGGTTTCTGCCTTAAGCCAATGGTCGTTTGGCAAACTCACAAGCCACAAGGGTAGGTCAATTCCGATTTCTTTTACGGGGAATTCAAAGAGAATTTGAGTTATGATTTCGGTGATTTCGGGCTCGCTGAGTTCAAGACAGTTTACCGCCATAACGGGTACCTTGTATTTTGCCGAAAGCTCAATTGACAGCTTTTGCGCCGCCTCGCCCTTGGGGTACATACAGTTTAAAAGCACCACAAACGGCTTGTTAAGGTCGCGAAGCTCTTTGATTACTCTCTCTTCCGCCTCTTCGTATTCCTCGCGGGGAATGTCACTTATACTTCCGTCGGTTGTAATCACAAGCCCGATTGTTGAGTGCTCGGTTATAACCTTTTGCGTGCCGATTTCTGCCGCCATATTAAAGGGAATTTCGTTTTCATACCAAGGGGTACGCACCATTCGCGGTTGGTCTCCCTCAATATATCCGAGAGCGCTGGGAACAATGTAGCCAACACAATCAATCATTCGCACATTGAATTCTGCATTGTCAGGGAGCGTGATTTTTACCGCGTTTTCAGGTATGAATTTGGGCTCGGTGGTCATAATTGTTCTGCCTGCTGAAGATTGCGGTAATTCATCTGTGGCGCGCTGACGCACCTGCTCATTTTCCATATTTGGAAGTACAACAGAATCCATAAATCGCTTTATAAAGGTGGATTTTCCCGTTCTTACGGGTCCTACCACGCCAATGTAAATGTCACCGCCCGTGCGGGTGGCAATATCGCTGTAAATACTTGTGTTTTTCATCAGTTTTCCCTCCTTTAAGCCTTGGGTATGAGCAATTTGCATTTTTTATCGGTAGCGGTGGCGTCTATGTTATTCTCTTTTGCAATTGCTTCAACCGTTGTGTTATATTTTCGGGCAATATCCCAAAGATTTTCGCCCGCCTCGGCAAAATAAACAGTGAGTGCGGCGCTTTTTATGGCTTTGGGGCAGGAGGTATCGAGGTTGATTTCGGTGATTATGCTCTTTTCTTTTTCGCTGAACACGAAACCGCAAATGCAAAGCTCAACACGAACATCAAGACGGTCGCTGTCGCTTAATACATAGCTTGAAGCCGTTGCAACCGCGTGAGGATTGCAGGTGAGAACGCAGTCACAATGAATATTTCGCTTGTATTCATACGGGATAAGCCGTTGTGCAAAGGCAATTTCACCCTGACGGTCGCGATAAATAATATCAGTGGTGATTTCGCCGTTTACAGAAATTCCGTCTTCGTTTACTGAGAATACAGATGACACCGCACCGCAGGTAAAGCTTAAAATCTCGGTCATTCCCGTGGTTGAAAGGTCACAGGCACCGCGACAAAGGAATGTGTCGTCAATTTTTTCTTCAAGGCAGGGCAGATAGACTATTGCTTTGCTTACTTCGGCTTCATATTTGGTTGAATATGCGTCGCGAACCGACGAAATACTGCGCACGCAATAGCCGTAAGCCGAAAATGAGAGAGATGCCGAAACATCAAGAAAGCTTTTATTCCCCGCCGAATCATATCGCGGTCGCAAATCAAGAGAAGAAACGCAAAGTCGCGCGTCAATGTCTTGATTTTCGTTGATTTCGGGTGCCTCAATAATCTGATTTATGTTGATTACATTGTCAAGGACTTCAATAGAATGACTTTCTTGCCCCTTGAAAACCGTGCGCAGAATAATTTGTCCCTTTAAGAATAATTTGTCAGAAATAACCTTTAATTCATCAATTGTGGCTGTGCCTTGGGTTGAGATGATTGCGCCTATGGGCTCTGAAAGTGAGCCTGTGTCAATGGTTTCGGTCAAATTAAAGCATTTCTCGACAACACTTTGCAAATCGCAAACGGTCATTTCTTCTCTACGGCAGGTAACCGCACCGCCCTGTGCATTGCAAACAAGATTACAAGATTTTTTAAGTGAGGCTTTTGCAAATACCCCAATTGCGCCGTGCACCTCAAGTCTGCGCTGACCTGATACGCGGTAATTTATGTATTCGGTTTTTGCGCCCACAAAAATCTGTGCGGAGTCTCCGCTTTTAAGCTCAAGCTGTTTTGCAAATTGCAGATTTTGTTCAAAGCAATGAAGCTTACCCTCACCGCAGATATAGAGGATTCTCACCTTTGCATCACATTCAGCGGTAATTCTGTCGCCCGTTACAGAGTGTGATTGCACGCCCGGTGTGGCGGTACAACGCAGAATTCTCACAATGTCGGGCAGATATTCGGGCAGGGTTATATCGCAGTCAATGGGGTGCTCGGCACTGCCCTGCGCCAATTCTTCACAAACGGATATACAGTCTTTATGAGTATTAAATTCCATATAAACTCTCCTTTATCGTCTTTACATTTCAATTATATTTATGAGAGTGTGTTTGGTAATATGACAAGCCAATTTAATTTTGTAGGGGTCGGCGGGCTCGCCGACCTCTTGCCGTTGAACATCAAATTCGGGTAGGGTCGGGTGGGG
>JAZNYY010000021.1:0-9426 GCA_045594645.1 Candidatus Fimenecus sp. | reverse complement strand
TGGCTACGATCCGACTTCTCTACGACACCTGAACCTACTGTGCCGTAACCCATAACTGCTACATACATTATCTGATTCACTTCCTTACTGCCACTCGCCGTGGCTAAAAAAGGTTATAGTCAAGCACTATAAAAATACTTTTACATATTCTAACACAAAACTGTCGCAGAATAAAGGGGCAATATACAATAATATTTAAAATAATTTTCTTGATTTTTTTAGAAAAATTTACATAAAATTAATTGTATATTGAATTAAAATGGTTTATTATATTATTACATAAAAATTTGCGGAGATTTTTTATATGACAGGAATTGAAAAGAAAAGGAATTTTATAATCAACACCGTCTACACAGTTATTGTGTTAGCGTTGTTCTATCTGTTTTTCAAATATGCCTTCGGCACGCTTTTGCCTTTTCTTGTGGCAATAGCAGCTGCAATGGTTTTGCAAAAACCCGTAAACTTCATAAGCCGTAAAACGCCCATAAAAAGAGGCCTTGCTTCAGTATTATGTGTTTTGCTTGCATTCTTTACCTTAATTGCTTTGCTTGTGCTTTTAGGAATCTGGGCGGGCAGTGAGCTCAAGGGCTTTATTGATTACATTATTATTCAGATGGAGGATATTCCAGCGTTTATTGACAAAATTCAGGACTATCTTGCAAACGGACTTTCTTTCTTGCCTGACAATGCAGAAAACGCAGTAACCTCATTCATCGGCGATAAGCTTTCATCACTTCTTGATGCACCAAACGCACCTGCAGGTGAGAGTATGAAAATTGATTTTTCAGCAATTTCAACTCCGCTGTTAAGTATTCTTGACACCGCAAAAGCAATTCCCACCACACTCGTTTCAATTCTTGTGGCTCTCATTGCCTGTTGCTTTATGACATCTGATTACAAAACTCTTCGCGGTCTTGTTCTTGGCTTTTTCAGACCCGAAACAAGAGATAAAATTATTCGTGCAAAGAATTTGCTTATCCCATCCTTGGGCAAAATGGCAAAGGCTTACGGCAAGATTATCGCAATCACATTCTGTGAGGTTTCGTTGGGATTAGGACTTTTAAAGCTTCTCGGTATTTTTGACAGCGGATACATTTTCATAATCGCACTCATAATTGCACTTATTGATATTGTGCCCGTTTTAGGAACAGGTACAGTGCTTATTCCGTGGGCAGTAATTTCACTTTTCAATGCCAACTATGCAATGGCAATCGGTCTTGTAATAATGTATGTGTGCATTACGGTTATTCGTCAGATTATTGAGCCCAAGCTTGTCGCGGCACAGTTGGGAATTCCCGCATTCCTTATGGTTATTGCAATGTTTATGGGTACAAAGCTTTTCGGATTTATCGGTCTTTTCTTGCTCCCGATAACACTTGTAATGCTCAAGCTTCTCAATGACGAGGGAATTATAAAACTTTTCCATTTCAACGAAAAAAACATAACAAAGGCGGAGCCTGAGGCTTCAAAGGAAGATAATAATGATTGACATTCACAATCACATACTTTTTGACATTGATGACGGTGCAAAAACAATTGAAAGCTCATTGCAGATGTGCCGTGATGCATATGAAAACGGAATAGACCGAATTGTTCTTACTCCTCACTTTGTCAATTATAAAAAAATTGATGACTTTGTTGAGGAGAGAGATGACAAGATTTTTGAGCTTCGCAATTTGCTTAAAGCAGAAAACATACCCGTAAAGCTTTATTCCGGTGCAGAGCTTTTTCTGAATGACAATATTTTCTCTGCCGACAATCTTGACGATTTGACTTTGGGTGAGTCAAGATATGTTCTTTGCGAGTTCCCTTTGGGTCCATTCAATGTGAGCCATGTACCCGAATGGATTGACGAGCTTATTGACCGCGGTTATGTGCCGATTATCGCTCACCCTGAAAGATATTATGAATTCCATCGCAATCTTTTCATAATAGATGAGCTTATTGACCGTGATGTTGTTTTTCAGGTTAATCTTGACAGCTTAATAGGCCTTAACGGCAATTCTGCACAGATGATGTCGATTGATATGGTCGAGAGGGGAATCGCAAAGCTTATAGGCACAGACGCCCACCACCCGATTTACCGACACAATCGAATCAGAGAAAAATTTGAGGATTTGCCCGAGGATATTACCGACGAAATGCTCGAAGAATGTATGAAAATTAATCCGCAAAGAATTCTTGAAAATAAGGATATATAAAAATTACCGCTCTCAAAAATGAGAGCGGTTTTTAGTTGGTTTGATAAATTGGGGGTTCTCTAACTGATTGATTTTGTCGTTTTTCGGCTCCCTCTGACGAGGGAGCTGGCGAGCGTTAGCGAGACTGAGGGAGAGATTTAGTAAAGATGAAAACTATCTCTCCCTCCGTCTTTGCCTTACGGCAAATCCACCTCCCTCGTCAGAGGGAGGCAACATACACCTTTTCATGAGTTAGACAAATTCAAATTTATAGAACTAAATAATATATGCGCTTTAAAAAATTCTGTGATTTCGGTGTTGGCTTGGTCGCCTGCGGGGGTAAAGGGGTCAATCACATTGAAAACATGGGTTAAGTATTTTCCGTTTTCTTTTTCTTTAAAGTCGTGGAAGAAATGCTCTATATTATACTTTTCAAGCAAGCCTTTTAGCTTATAGCACTGCTTTTTAAGAAAATCATTTGTTGCAGTATTCACATAAAAGGGCGGGAAATCCTTTGAAATAATCTGTGCAACATCAAGGTATTTTCTGTATTTGCTCTTTTTAGGCTTGTCGCCCAAGAGCACGGGAACATTAATATTCATTACAATATTAGGGCTTAACAAATCGACCGCGGGGCAGATTGCTGCAACTGCTTTGAAGTCAAGTCCGCAACATTCAACACCGAAATCCTTTTGCAAATCCTCATTGAGATTTACTGCAGTTGTCACACAGGCAAAGTGACCGCCCGCAGAGTCACCTGCGAGGAATACATTATCCAAATCGGCAGGGTAATTTTTTAAATTTTCGCTCAGCCATTTAATCGCGGCAAAAATATCACGAATCTGGTCATCAAAAAGCACATCGCCCGCAAGACGATAGTTGATTGATGCCACCAAAAAGCCTTTTTCGGCAAGCTTTAAGCAGAAATTCTTGTTAATTTCTTTATAGCCGTACATCCAGCCACCGCCGTGAATATCAATAATTACGGGGAGCTTTTCAGTTGTTCCCTCAGGATAATAAATATCAAGCAAATGAGCCTTTTCGCCGTCATCAATATAAGGAACATCGAGGATTTTCTCAAGTCCCTCAGGCTCGGTCTGTGACGCAATTCTTTTTGCATCACTTTTAGCCGTGTTTTCCCAGTTTTTATCAAGAATAGGTTTTAAGATGTACATATTTTTCCTCTTTCCCCTTTTAGTTTGCGGGCAATGAAAACACCTCATCCGTCGGCTTCGCCACCACCTTCCCCTCAAGGGGAAGGCATAATCGGTAAAGATTTTTAAGGATGTGGCTCGCCCTTACGATAAGCCTCCATAATATCGCGGAACACCTCACCGTTTGACGGCGGAGTCCATGTTATTGCATCGGCGCCCGCTTTGATTGTAGCTTTAATACTTTCTTCGTTTGGTCCGCCCGTTGCCATTATCGGCACATCGGGGAACTTTTCACGGATTTTTGCTACTAATTCGGGAGTTTTCGCCGCCGCTGATACATTAAGAATTTGCGCACCTGCATCAAGTCGCGCCTGAATATCGTCTTCTTTAACTACGGTTATAACGATTGGCAAATCCACAATATTTGCTACTTGTTGAATTGTATCATTTGATGTCGGAGCATTGAGCACAACGCCCGTTGCGCCCTGATACTCGGCGTGACGGGCAAGGTTAATTACTCGCTCACCCTTTGTAAGACCACCGCCAACACCCACAAATACGGGACAATCTGCCGCCAGCATAACTGCTTGAGTTATAACGGGCTGTGGCGTAAAGGGGTAAACAGCAATAACCGCGTCAGCATTACAGTTGCGGATAATGCTCACATCTGTTGAAAACACGATTGATTTTATTCTTCTGCCGAAGATTTTAAGCCCTCTGCACTCATAAATTGCCTCGGGCACATCAATGCGAAAATCTCTTAAATATCCTTTAATTTCGTTCATAAAATCTTTTCCTTTAATTAAGAAATCCTTATTCCCTCCCTCCGCGAGGGAGGTGTCAACGCGTTAGCGTTGACGGAGGGAGTGTTTGAAAACGGTCTACTCCCTCAGTCAGCTTCGCTGACAGCTCCCTCAAAGAGGGAGCGAAATTTGTATTTTTATTATATATGCCAAATTTTACTAAATTGTGTTGGCAGTGTTAGAAACTTGTAAACTGTAGATTTTTTTCATAACCTGCTTGCCGATTTGACGGTGCTCTTCTTTTTCAAAGTTGCAATCACTCGCCATAATCTCTTGTGCCAAATCTTGAGTTTGCATAAGGATTTTCGTATCGGTGAGAATATCGGCAATGCGAAGCTTAGGTAAACCGTGCTGACGAGTACCGAAAAAGTCACCGGGTCCGCGAAGCTTTAAATCCTCGTCGGCAATTTTAAAACCGTCGGTAGTCTGACACATAATATTCATTCGCGCCGTTGCCTCGTCATTTGTGGCATCTGTCACGAGAATACAATGTGATTTCGCTTTACCTCTACCAACACGACCTCTTAACTGATGAAGCTGTGAAAGACCAAATCGCTCGGCATTTTCGATAACCATAATAACTGCATTGGGTACATCAACACCAACCTCAATAACAACGGTTGAAATCAAGAGTTGAGTTTCACCGTTTTTAAACTTCATCATTACTTCGTCTTTTTTCTTTGGTGACATTTTACCGTGAAGCAAATCAAGACGATAGTTCGGGAACAAGGGTTGTGCTTTTTTAAAGTATTCCTCTGCTGACATCACGCCCTGTACCAATTCGCTTTCTTCAACGAGTGGGCAGACAATATATGCCTGATATCCCAAATCAAGATGCTTTCGGATAAACTCAAACATTGAGCCTCGTTTACCCGATTTTACGGCATAGGTGTCAATTTTTTGTCTGCCTGGTGGCAACTCGTCAAGAATTGAAACATTCAAGTCACCAAAGAAAATAAGAGCAAGAGTTCGGGGAATGGGCGTTGCAGACATAACATAAACATGGGGATTATCCCCCTTACTGCAAAGTCCCGTTCTTTGTTTCACGCCGAATCGATGTTGCTCGTCGGTAATAACAAGACCAAGCCTTGAGAATTCAACATCATCTTGTATTAACGCGTGAGTACCGATTATCAAATCTATTTCACCGTTTTTAAGCCGTTCTTTGATTTCTTTTTTCTCTTTTGCCTTTGTACTGCCCGTCAAAAGCTCACAACGGATACCGCTGTTTTCAAAAAGTCGTGCAAAGGTTTCAAAATGCTGAACAGCAAGCACCTCGGTAGGTGCCATAAGAGCGGATTGCATTCCGTTTTTAGCCGAAGTATAGACAATTGATGCCGCTACAGCAGTTTTACCGCTGCCAACATCACCCTGCAAAAGTCGGTTCATCTGCTTACCGCTTTGCATATCGGTAATTGCTTCGTTTACTGCTCGTTTTTGTGCATTGGTCGGCTTAAAGGGTAAGCATTTGAAAAATTCTTCTGTATAATCTTTATTGATAATGTTTTTTGTATCTGCAACTGAATTGTCCTCTTTCAAGGTGAGCAGGCTCAACTGCAGAATAAATAATTCGTCAAAAATAAGGCGGTCGCGGGCTTTTTGCAATTCGCCGTCATTTTTCGGGAAATGAATATGGCGGATTGCCTCGTCAAGTGTGACAAGGTTAAAGCGTTCGAGAATATATGCGGGCAGATATTCAGGGATTGCATCAATATTTTGTAGTGCATTCTGCACCGCTGACTGAATTACCTTTGAGGTAATATTTTTATTTTGAGGATAAATCGGCCTAATTTCAACACTCTGTGCCGATTTTATAAACATTGGCGAAACCATTTCGCGTGCGGCAAATTTACCGAGAGTTATTTTGCCGTAGAAAAGATATTCTTCGCCACTTTTAAGCATTTTTTCTATATACTTATTATTAAAGAATGTTACGGCAATAACATCATCACCGTCAGTCACAGTACCTTTGGCAATGAGCATTCCGCCCTTTACCCGCTGATTTTTAGGCGGGAACATAACCGTCGCTTTAACACACACATTTTCGCCAACCACACACTGTGAAATCGGGGTGATATTGCCCCATTCCTCATATGCACGGGGATAAAAACGCAAAAGCTCCCCAACGGTTGACACACCAAGAGAGCGAAACGCAGTTGCCCTTGCTTCGCCAACACCCTTGATATATTTAATATCGTCGGAGAACTTCATAAATTTCACCTATTATATGCCATTATAAAGAGAATATGGCATTTGTTTTAAATCAATTTTTATATCGTCAGAGCTGATTACATATCCCGTTCTGAAAACTACTGGCACAAAGGGATATTCCTCTGAAAAGATTTCGTAATATTCCTGTGCCGTAATCTTACCTGCACGATAATTGTAATATTCTGTTACGGCGCGGTCGGTTTTGTTGATTCCTGCACTTAAAGTGCCACCCTCAACGAAAAACTGACTCAAATCCATTGAGCCGTCAAGATTTACTTCACCAAGATACATATCGTAATTACCCGAGGTAATTCGTTCCTTGTAATCGGCAAATCCGAGTGCCTGCACATTTATATAAAACCCGCATTCTGCAAGGCTGTCGGCAATATTATAAGCCGCCGCAACGCGATATTTGTTATCCTTATTCACTATAAGAGTGAACGAGAGCAAATACACGCCGTTTGTTTTTGCCTTGCCTGAAAACCGCGTATAACCGCAACGGTCGATAATATTATCAGCAAGATTTTTGTCACCATTTGTTGCAATCTGTGCAATTTCTTTATAAACTGCACTTTCGGGATTCACGGGCAATTTTGATGCCACTGCGTGACCCTGATATGATGACAGCACGATTTCATCGCTATCAATTTTTGCCGCAACTGCACTGCGAATATACTTATTCAAAGCACCTCTTGAACTGTTAAGCCCAAGATAAACCATATTGTTGAGCAACACCGATTGAGTGTTACCCGAAGCACCTGTGTAGTTACAATCGGACATATTACTGAAAAACACATCAGAAGTACCGATTTTCAATGCATCTTCAACACTATCGCGAGTGCTGACAGAACAAAGGTAAATCTGTTTTTCGCTGTTTGCAAGGCTTATAAGCTTACCCTCAAGATGCTCATAATCACCACTACCTGTGGGCACTGCGGTTTGAACATCTGCCGTGCCCGCCTTTACAATGGGAAATGTGAGCTTACCCGCCACAATAGTGTCGGCATAATCAAGTGTGAAATTCACCGCATAATCATTTGATTTTGATGCAGCAGAAATACCCTTTAAATCGTCAGCCCAGCCATATGATGCTTTTGCAAGGTTAAAAGAATAAACCACATCATCGGCGTTGATATTTGACGAGCCACGGCAGGAAATACCGCGTTTGATTTTGACGGTTGCCGTTGTGCCGTTGACCGAAATGCTTTCTGCAATTACTCCGTTTGGAGTATAAGTGCTGTCAACCGCATACAAAGGCTCAAAAAGGAGCTTGCAGATATACAAATTCTCGTCACTTTTTGCAAAAAACGGGTTCAGCCCGTCACTTTCGTTATATGGGAGTGAGATTTTACCGTCACTTTTTGAGAAAGTTTCTTCTGTATTCGCATTATTTTCAGTTGTGATTTCAACGGGATTTGTGGTGCTCTCGTCGGGCTTTTCCTCTTGAGGCTTGCAGGCAGAAAAAAGCATACAAATGCACAAAAGCAATGAAATTAATTTAATTGCGATTTTCATTTGCTCACCTCACCGTAACTGCCTCAACGGCTACCGTTTTTCCGCTGTCGCGGTCAACCGTAAACACGCAACCCTGCATAAAGGGAGGGGTGTCAGCCGTTTCAAACATAGTTGTAAAGCCTTTTCTGAATTTTTCAATAATTATTTCTTTCTTCACGCCGAGAACGGACTCCTCAGGCCCCGTCATACCCAAATCCGTGATATAACCCGTACCGCCCGCCATAATCTGCGCGTCAGAGGTCTGAATATGGGTATGAGTGCCGAAAACCGCGCTGACTTTACCGTCAAGAAAATAGCCGAGAGCCTTTTTTTCGGCAGTAGCTTCTGCGTGGAAATCCACAAAAATGATTTTAGTCTCTTTTTTGAGCTCGGAAATGATTTTTTCGGCAGTCTCAAAGGGGTCGTTGTGCCCCTCAAGATAAACTCTGCCCATCAAATTAATTACGCCAACCCTGTAAGCGCCCTTGTCGATAATTCCGTAACCCTTGCCCCATACTCCGTCACCGTAGTTTGCGGGACGAATAATATTTTCATTCCGGTCAAGATAATCAAAAACCTCACGGCGTTTAAGTGAGTGGTTACCGCCTGTAATCATATCCGCACCGCTTGTGAAAATATGGTTGCAGGAATTCGGCAGCATACCGTTGCCAACCGCTGAATTTTCGCCGTTGACAATGCACACATCAATTTGGTTTTCTCTTTTGAATTCTGCGAGCTTTTTGCGTAAGAAATCGCAACCGACCGAGCCGACCACATCACCAACGCAAAGCACTTTAATTTCGCGTGACATAAGCACACCGTTTCTATATATAAATTTTATTTGTTTTCTAATTTATTTTGCCCCGAAGCCGAAAGACCACGGGGCATAATTTCTTGTATTAATTCAAAGTGTTTAAAATTAGATGGATTTTTGCTTTTGAGACCGCAGGCTTACGAGTGTAAGTCAAGGGCGAAAAAGTGAAAAGGCGCTAATTTTATCACTTTGCAAAATCTATTACGCGGTTTTCACGAACAATGTTAACCTTAATCTGACCGGGATATTCAAGCTCGTCTTCGATTTTCTTTGCAATATCACGAGCCACAATAACCATCTTTTCGTCTGAAATCTTTTCGGGGTTAACCATAATTCTGATTTCGCGACCTGCCTGAATAGCGAATGATTTCTCAACGCCTTCAAATTCTGTTGCGATTTCCTCAAGCTTTTCAAGACGCTTGATGTAGTTCTGAACATTTTCGCGACGAGCACCCGGGCGAGCGGCAGAAATAGCATCTGCAGCCTGAACAAGCACTGCAACAATTGTTTTTGCCTCGATTTCGCCGTGGTGAGCCTGAATTGCGTGAACAACATTGTCGTTCTCTTTATATTTCTTTGCGGCTTCAACACCAAGCTCGATATGCGTGCCCTCAAACTCACGGTCGAGAGCCTTACCGATATCGTGAAGAAGACCTGCACGCTTAGCCTGTTTCACATCAGCGCCAAGCTCTTGTGCCATAAGGCCTGCAATATAAGAAACCTCAAGTGAGTGGTTAAGAACATTCTGGCCAAAGCTTGTGCGGTATTTG
>JAZNYY010000020.1:0-3890 GCA_045594645.1 Candidatus Fimenecus sp. | reverse complement strand
AATAATGAAACCGATACGGAGTGAAAAATCTCTGTATCGGTTTTTGCATATTGGTGATATATTTAAATTGTGTAGTTAACATTAAATTCGGTATTCCGTATCCAGCATTACCTTAACGATTTCTCCCACATAAATTCTGTGGAAATCGTTATTTGCGTAATTTTTCATAATACTTTCATCAAGAAATCCTGCGGGGGACATATCCTGATAGGCTAATTTTTTCATAACAATTGTGATTTTTGCCTGTTCAAAATCAACGGCGTTACCTAAATCAACGGGCACAAAGCCTGTGGCTTCCATTTTATCAATATCTCTACCCGACTTGCTTCCGCAAATGCCGAGCTCTTTTTTGTGCTCACCGCCGAAGAATGAAAGTGAGAAATAATCGTTCTTTTCAATGAATTCATAGGTGTATCTCTGCGGACGCACAAACACAAAGCCAACATCTTTATTCCAGAGCTCGCCCACACCGCCCCAGCTTACTGTCATTGTGTTGAAGTCATTAATTGTGCCGGAGGTAAGCAAAGCCCAATCCTCGCTGAGCATTTTAATAAAATTACCTTGTAATTCTCTTGCACCAATTTCTTTTTTCATATTAAAATTACCTCTTTTTGTCAAAATATTACTTGCAATATTATATACCTAAAATAACAAAAATACAACTCATTAAGCGTGCAGACAAAAAACATCTACACACAAATTGTCGAAAACCTTTGTAAAATCTCACAAAGTTTTGCTAAAAAGTTTGTATAGTTATTTTTATTCTACATCTTTAAAATAATTTTTATTTGTGGTAAAATACTCACCGTCTCTAAAAAAGGCAGATAGATGAGGGTGTATTAAAGAATGGAATTTAGTGAAAGATTAAAATATCTTCGATGCGCAAAAATCCCCACAATAACACAGAAAGACCTTGCAAATGCACTGGGCATTACTCAGCGTAAGGTTTCATTTATGGAAACGGGTACAACCGAGCCGTCGCTTGGCGACATTAAGGCACTTTGTAAGTATTTCAATGTGTCAGCCGATTATCTTCTCGGTTTGCCCAAAAATATGAATTATCCGGAGTAAGCTATGACTAAAAAAGAACGCGCAAGACTTCTTGTGGACGCTCTTAAAAAAGAATATCCCGACGCAATCTGCAGTTTAACGGCTGAAAATCCTTTTGAACTTCTCGTTGCAACAAGGCTTTCTGCACAGTGCACAGATGCGCGCGTAAACCTTGTAACTCCTGCACTTTTTGCAAAATACAGAACGCTTGACGATTATGTCAACGCCGATGTGAAGGATATTGAAGATATTATTCATTCCTGCGGTTTTTATCACGGTAAGGCGAGAGATATAATTGAAATGGCAAGGGGAGTACGCGACCGTTTCGGCGGGGTTGTGCCCGATAATATTGAGGATTTGACTTCCTTGCAGGGTGTGGGCAGAAAAACTGCAAATTTAATTGTGGGCGATGTTTACGGCAAGCCCGCAGTTGTGGCGGATACTCATTTAATCAGACTTACAAACAGAATGGGGTTAGTGGATACAAAGGACCCGAAGAAAGTTGAAGCTGAGCTTCGCAAAATTCTTCCCCCCGAAGAAAGTAACGACTTTTGCCACCGTTGTGTACTCCACGGCAGAGCAGTCTGTACTGCGCGCAAGGCTTATTGCGAAAAATGTGTAGCGAATGAATATTGTAAAAAGATTATAAAATAATTTGCGGGTAAGGTTTCTTGCCCGCTTTTTAATTAAGGCTTCTCCTTGAGGAGAAGCTGTCGCGAAGCGACTGATGAGGTGTAGGATACGAAGTATCCGTTAAAATGTTTCACCTCATCCGTCAATGCTACGCATTGCCACCTTCCCCTCAAGGGGAAGGCAAAGATGAATTGCATTTATATATTGTATTTTTACAACAATATATGTTATACTATTTACATAATATGGAAATGAGGTAAAATTTATGGACCCAATTAATGTTGATTTTGGCGGTAAAAATGTAAAGAGCGTTGAGCCAAAGGGCAGTACTCTTAAGAGAGTGCTCATAAGTCTTGTGCTTACATTGGTCGTTGGTGCAGTTGCTTATTACTTTATGCTCCCCGCACTTAACTTCAAGGCGATTGAGCTTTATGTTTACATTGCCGTTCTTCTTGTGGCATATATCGGTATTTTCGGTATTGTTTCAAAGGCATATTTCCGTCCCGAATATATGGAATATGCAAAGAATAAGGTTAAAATCCCGATTGCTCTTATTCTTGTGCTTGCATTGGTTGTCGGTGTAGGTTATCTTACGGGTGCGGCACTTTTCCGTGCAAAGGATTATGCAGAAATTATAGATGTAAAAGAGGGCGACTTTACAGAGGATATTGCTGAAATCGATTTCAGCAGTGTTCCCCGTCTTGATAAGGATTCTTCAAATATGATTGCTACCCGTGCACTCGGTGAGCTTTCAGACTATGTTTCACAGTTTACGGTGAACTCATATTATTCAACACAGATTAACTATAAGGGAACTCCCGTTCGTGTTCAGTCACTTGATTACGGCGACATTTTCAAATGGATTAAGAATACTAAAGAGGGTATTCCTGCATACATCATCGTTGATATGACAACACAAAAGGCAGAAACAGTAAGACTTGAAGAGGGTATGAAGTATTCTCCTGCAGAGCATTTCAATGAATATCTTCTCCGTCATGTTCGTTTTAAATATCCCTCACTTATTCTCGACGAGGCATCATTTGAAATTGACGAAACAGGCAGACCTTATTGGATTGTTCCCGTGCTTGATAAAACAATCGGTCTTTTCGGCGGTACTGATGTAATTGGTGCGGTTATTGTTGATTCGATTACCGGTGATACAACTCTTGTTTCTACAAGTCTTGACGGTATAACAAAGCTTCCCACAGATAAATTTGTAACAGACAAAGAATTCCAGTGGCTTGACCAGGTTTATTCAGCGGCAATTGTAAATGAGCAGTATAATTACTACGGTAAATATAACAATGGTTTCTGGAACTCAATTATCGGTCAGGAAAATGTTAAGATTACAAGTCAGGGCTATAACTATCTTGCTCTTAACGATGATGTTTATATGTATACAGGCGTTACTTCAATCAGCTCTGACCAGTCAATCATCGGCTTTGTTCTTATCAACCAGAGAACAAAAGAGGCAAATTATTATCAGGTTTCAGGTGCTCTTGAAAATACTGCACAGACATCTGCACAGGGCAAGGTTCAGCAATACGGCTACAAGGCTACTTTCCCGATACTTCTTAATGTAAGCGGAGAGCCAACATATTTTATGGCGCTTAAAGACTCCAGTGAGCTTGTTAAGATGTATGCAATGGTTAATGTCAAGCAGTCAACGGTTGTTGGCGTAGGCTCAAGCCTTGCAGAGTGTACTGAAAGCTATGCGGCAGAGCTTGAAAAGAACGGTGTGAATGTGGAGGTTGATGTTGACTCAATGGGCAATGAGGAAACTCCTGATGCACCAAAGGTTGAAACTGTTGATGTAAAAGGCACAGTTGAAGAAATCCGCAGCGTGATTACAGGCGGTGAAACCTATTTCTATATCAAGCTCGTTGATAACGCAACATATTATAAGGTTGCAGTAAAAGATGCTGAAAGAATTGTAATTCTCAATGTCGGCGACGAAATCACATTTGCAGTTGACAAAGACGCAAAAGGTGAGATTGTTACAGTAAACAATGTAAAATAGCAATAAATGATAGGGCGGGGTCTTGACCCCGCCGTTGTCGTTTTATCTTGCAATTTTGAATTTGTATGACTCGTTTATATGGTTATGTAATCTTGTAGGGGCGATTCACGAATCGCCCGTTTGTAGTTTAATTACACACTTTGGAACGGTCGCTTCATGAAGCGACCCTACATAGTATTGCGTTCTA
>JAZNYY010000019.1:0-30100 GCA_045594645.1 Candidatus Fimenecus sp. | reverse complement strand
TTCCCCTCGTAGGGGGAAGGCTAACTTGGGCTCCACCCTTGAGGGGGAGCTGTCGCGAAGCGACTGAGGGGGGTATCCTAAAAGAGTCCGACAAACTCCAATTATTGAGCGTTTATAATATTAGATTTAACACATACAACACCGCAAAATGTACGGGGTAGAATGCATAAAACCACCATTTGAACTTTTTACTGCCCAGTCGACCATTATAAAGGGCAATCAGCGGAATTGTTGCTAATGAAAGCCAGATGAATGACATTGTGCTTTCCGTAAGCAAGCAGTAAATAAATGTGCCAAGGGCGAAAAGAGCAAGCCGTTTTGTGCGTTCTTTTGTGATTACGGGAAAGAAGCAGAGCAGAATTCCTGCAATTCCGTAATCGAGATGCACTTTAATGCCGACAAGTGAAACTGAATTGTCGCAGAAATACATTAACCCTGCAAGGGCAAGAAGATAAAACACAAAAAGACCTATGTAAAATGTGCGGGTGAGAGTCTTTTTATTCTTTGCCATTTCAATTTCAAGAAAAATACAGCAAAGAGGAATTGCAAGTGCCAATGTGAAAAGTACATTGAGATAAATTTGTGTAACTCCGCCGTTTATAAGGTCGCTGACAATATAAACTGCCTGACATACAATTCCGAGCACGAAAACCTGCAAGAAATATCGCACCTTGTTTTTAGTGTGACGGCAACCCTCCGCAATAAAGAATGCGAATATGGGCATTGCAAGTCTGCCCACATACCGAAGCCAAGTAATTTCGGGGAAAAGCAATATGCCCGCGTGGTCTAAAAGCATTGAAATGCAAGCGATGAGTTTTAATTTGTTAGAGTTCATATATTTTTAATCCTTTTTTGATTTCGTTTCAATATATCATTTCGCGAAAAAATTGTCAATTAGTGAGTTTAAAAAAACAAACGAAAAGCGCGATGAACTTTGTGCTCTGAATATGTCTAATGTTTGTGAAAGAGAAGGGCTTGAAAGAGTATGTTTGGTTGACAAATAAAAGTGCCAATGATATAATAAATGTAATTGTTTATATGCTGATACAACTCAAAAATTAATGCTATTTTGTCGTTTCTTTTAATGTTTTAATAAGCGTTAAAGCGGACGGAAAATAGCGTTTTGAAGGTGTAAAAAAGAATGGTAAAAAGAACCTATAAAAAGAATTATTCCTTGATTTTTTTTGGATTTATTATTTTATATAATTTTATTATAACAAATAAGTTCGAGCCTTGGACGATAGATGGTAATACGCATGCTTATCATCTTGTTGATTTCTCTATGGGATTTTGTTCCAGATTTTTACCGGGCGCAATATACAATTTTCTTTTTGATGACACTAGTATAGAAGCGGTGTCATTATTTGCGACCGGTGTTTTTGTCATTTGTGCAGGGCTTATTTCGCTTATGTTTGGTAAGGTTATAAATGCTGTAGATGTAGAAGAAAGACCCTTTTTAGTGTATCTTTTGCTTGTTTCAATAACAGGAATTTCAACATTGCCTATGTATGTTTATCGTATGGGTTCTCTGGATTCGTATTGGTTTCTGTTATTTTTACTATCGATTATTGTGCTTTCTAAAAAATGGTTATATTTTTTAATTGTGCCAATAACTTTGATGATGGTGATGGTAAATTACGGCTCTTTAGTTAATTTTATACCATTTTTGTTATTAATAATGATTTATAAAACGACAACAATTTGTGAAAAAAAGGAAACCACATATCTTTGGATTACTATTGTTGTTTCGGCAGTTTGTTCAGTAATTCTGACAATTTATTTTGTGCTTTATGAGCAAAGTAATTTAACATATACATTTGAAGAGTTTTCCGAAATACTTAATGCAAGGGGCTTTGGCGGAGAATCTGTTTATTACGGTTCGAATTTATATGATATAGAATATTATGAAGAAGTTGATTATGATGTTCTTAATGGCGTTGAGTCACCGATTTTGCATGCAATAGCGTTTGTGTATTACAGGATGTTAATGGGGCTGGCGAGAATATCGATTGAAAAGGCAATTGCGCCTATGTTGCTTGCTTTGCCGATGTTAGTTTTGATTTTTTCTTGTTTTAATAGAAAAATTAAAGATAAAGAAGAGCCTTTAATGAAAAGAATGGCTTTTTGTGGTATGATTGCTATGTTTTTTGGAACTCTTGTGGGTGGTCTGTTATTTTCGACAGATGTGGTTAGGTTTCTTGGCCACGCATACACACTTCTATTCTTTTCTTTTATCTATGTCATTTATAAAGAAAAGAAAGATTTTTTACAAAATGCAAAGGATTGTGTAAAAAGTGTTCCAAAGACTTTGGTTGCGTTATATTCGATGTGTTATTTCTTTACGGTTTTCGACCCGATGGGTTAATTGTTAAGGGTGTATATTATGAAAAGAACAATAAAAAACGCGCTTATTTGGATTTACTTTTTTGTATTTTGGTGTGCACCTGCAGTTGTTAATATTGAAAAAAAAGAGACAATTCTTTTTCTTGTGAGTTATTTGGCTGGTGTAGTTTTTCTTGTGGTAGTCAAAAATAAAGTTTTGTCTTTTGTTATGGCTTTGGTAATATTGCTTCCATCGGTTTTTTATTGCAACGACTACTTGTTTTTTGTGGTTTGTCCGTTATGCACAATTTATGAGTATATTCAAATCTTTAAGAATAAAAACGAAGAAACCACAAGCGACAAGTTCTATATAGGTGCAAATATTAGCATTGTGTTAGGTGCAGCGGTGTTGGTTTGTCAAGCATTAACAAGCTTCAATAATAACGATGAGCACATAATGTATAGATATAAACGGTCTCAAGCGATAGTTTGGGCTATGTTTTTTGTATGCTTGATTTTAGCAACAATATGCATATCCAAAAAAACACAGTGGAACCAAATATCATCAAAATGCGGGTTAAGTGTGACTTCTTTAAAAGAGTTAAAATATATTCATATAGCGAATGTTGTGTGTTATATTGAAACAATGATTTTGTTTTATTTCGTTAATGAAGTAACAACAGAGTATAGGGAACGAATATTCTTTTTGCCGTGGATGTTATATTTTGTTTTAATGGTTTATTACGAGGACCCTATATTTATAAATCTTATTGA
This sequence comes from Candidatus Fimenecus sp., assembly GCA_045594645.1. GTDB lineage: Bacteria > Bacillota > Clostridia > Oscillospirales > Acutalibacteraceae > Fimenecus. Next base: position 27,004 of record JAZNYY010000019.1, on the reverse strand, counting down.
AAAAGCTGAGCAGGTTTTTTTGAAATTTGTGGGGAAAACTGCGCAAGGCGATACTGAAGGTATGCAATAGGTTGTAAAATTGAATATTATAATATAACTATGTTTTTGATGAAAGGAGTGTGGATTTAATGAAAAATAAATTGTATTTTTTTCAGGTAAACTATCCGTATGGTAAATCTGCACATATCCCTTATACAGCCGGACAACTTGCCGCTTATGCTTTTGACGATAAGTTGGTTGCTGATAATTATGTTTTAGAAGAGATATTTTTTCTTAGAGAAAATGTAAACTCGGTTTTGTCTAAAATTGAGAATCCGTTTATGGTTGCTTTTTCTACATATATCTGGAATTGCAATTATAACAAAACACTTGCAAGGTTGATAAAAGAAAAATATCCAAATTGTATTATTGTTTTTGGTGGACATCATGTTCAGCCGGGTGGAGAAATGCTCGAAGAGTGTCCTTATATAGATTATCTTCTTCACGGGGAAGGAGAAATCATATTTCGACGCCTTATGCGTGCGGCTATTGGTCTTGAAAATGTTGAAGATATCCCCGGAATCTCAATGAGAACAGAAAACGGTATTGTTACTAATCCTGAAACAATTTCGGATGAGTGCGATTTCCCGTCTCCTTATCTCAATGGATATTTTGACAAGATTATTAAAGAAAATCCCGATATGGAGTTTATGGGTCTGATTGAAACATCAAGAGGTTGCCCGAATTCTTGCGCTTATTGTGATTGGAGCAATATGAAGTCCAAAATACGAAAATTTCCCATCGAACGCATTTATGGTGAAATTGAATGGGTAATGAATAATAAAATTTGTGTTTTGGGTTCTGCAGACTCAAACTTTGGTATGTTTCGACGCGACGAAGAAATAACAGACAAGCTTGTTGAAGCAAAGAAAAAAACAGGATATCCAATCAGATTTCAAACTTCGTATGCAAAGAACAGCAGTAAGCGAGTTTTTGACATCGGCATGAAGTTGGAAAATAGTGATATGAACAGAGGTATCACACTTTCGTTTCAATCGATGAGTGAAGAGGTTCTGAAAAACATATGCAGAGAAAACATTGGTATTGACCATTATTCTGAATTGATGCGGATGTATAATGAAGCCGGTGTGGCAACATATACTGAGCTTATTTTAGGACTTCCCGGTGAAACTTACGAAAGCATTGTTGACGGAATTGATGAGTTGCTTAATTTAGGTCAGCATAATTCAATATATATTCACAACTGCGAATGGCTTCCGTGTTCAATTATGGGAAGAAAGGAATATGTGGACCATTATAAGATTAAAACCTCTCACATTCCGCTTAATCAACCGCACCGTGAACCTGATGAAGATGATAATATCCCCGAATGGTCAATGGTAGTTACCTCGACATATTCTATGACGGGTGAGGACTGGAAAAAAATGAATATGTTTTCTTATGTGGTTCAGGCTTTTCATCATATGGGAATATTACAGTTCTTTGCTCTTTATTTATATAACGAAGGCGTTTGTTCGTATAAAGAATTTTATACTTCGTTTTTAGAATATGTTCTTGTTAACAGAGATTCGGTAGCGGGTGAAGCTTTTGCCAAAGTTGACGAGCATCTGAATTCTGTGCTTAGCGAAAAAGGAACATTAAGTTGTTCTGATGCAAGATTTGGTAAAGTGCAATGGCCTTTTGAGGAATATGTTTATCTTTGTGTAGTTTATAAGTTGGATAAGTTCTATGATGAAATTCTTACATTTTTAAAAGGGTTTTCTATAGAAGAAGATATTTTTTCAGAACTTATGAATTTCCAGAAAAACATAATGAAAAAGCCCTTCGACATTAAAACCGGCTTTAAAACAAAATATAATTTCCTTGAATATTTTACAGATGTTCTCAATGGTAAAAGGCAAAAACTCAAAGAATCTGAAGAACTGATTAAAGTCGATTCAAGGTCATTTGAAAATTGGGAAGATTTTGCAAAGGCTATCGCCTGGTATGGAAGAAAAAACGGGGCAAGTACTTATATAAGAGAAGCACAGCTTGAAACGGAGTGAATTTTAAATGAATAAGAAAAATGTATATTTTGTTCAAGTCGATGTTTCAGCGTCTTCTCAAGTTCAAAACGCATATTTACCATATACAGCCGGAATATTGGTGGCTTCTGCTTTTCAAAGTGATATTGTAAAAAGCAATTACGAATTCAAGGAATTTGTTTTTTTGCGTGAGGATGTAAAAGAAGTAGTTTCACGACTGGAAAATCCTTCGGTTGTAGGTTTTTCCTGTTATTGTTGGAGCACAGAGTACAATAAGCTGCTTGCCAAAACCATTAAGGAAAAATATCCGGAATGTCTTATTATCTTTGGTGGACATGATGTGCCAGATAATTTTGATATGTTGAAAGAAAACAGCTTTATTGATGTTTTATGTCATGGCGAAGGTGAAGACACTATAAGAAATTTGCTTGAAGCATACATTCTTAATACGCCTTTCAGCGAAGTGGCCAACATTTCTTACCGAAAAGAAGACGGTTGTTATTGTAGGACAGATACAGTTTTACAGACCACTCTCGATTATCCTTCACCTTATCTTGAGGGTTGGTTTGATAAGCTTGTTGATGCTCATCCTGAAATAATATTCAATGCAATTTTAGAAACAAGCAGAGGATGTCCTAATCAATGTTCATACTGCGATTGGGGATTGCTTAAAAGCAAAGTGCGACTTTTTCCTTTTGAAAGGATTAAAAAAGAAATACGCTGGATGAGTGACCATAAAATCACATTTGTTTGGGGTGCTGATGCCAACTTCGGCTTGTTTGACCGCGATTTAGAAATAGCAGATGAACTTGTAAAAATTAAGAAAGAAACAGGTTATCCGGAAAGGATAAGAATAAATTATGCAAAAAACAAGTTTGATAATGTGTTTGCTATTGTAAAAAAGTTTAAAGAATGTGAATTCGACAGAATTGGTGCGACTCTTTCGTTCCAAAGTATGTCTCCAAGGGTATTGAAAAACATTGGAAGAACAAACTCTTCGCTTGAATTTTATAAAAATTTACTTGTTGCTTACAACAAAGAAAATCTGAGAACATATTCCGAGCTGATTTTAGGTCTTCCGGGTGAAACTTATGAAAGCTTTATTGAGGGCATAGGCAAGCTTTTTGAAATAGGTCAACATTTTGTTTTTGAGGCTTATTATTGTATTTTACTGCCCAATTCTGCAATGGGTCAAAAAGAGTGCATTGAAGAGCACGGAATCAAAACGGTACATGTGGAAATTGTTCGTCCTCACTTTGATGATACTTCATTCAGAGTTCCGGAATATAATAGAATAGTTGTTGAAACTAATACAATGAGTCGTGAAAAGTGGGTTCGTTCAGCTACTTTTTGTTATATGGTTAAAGCGCTTCATAGTAATGGATTTCTTAGAATATTTGCAATATATTTATTCTATGAAATGGGTATTCCATATGAAGTCTTTTATGATAGACTGATGGACTATTTTGAGAATAATCCACAGCTTTTCGTATCAAAGCTTTATTTTGATTTGAAGAAAAAGAGCAACAACTTATCACTGGGATTGGATAATAAAAAACTTATGTTTGAGCAAACAGGTGAAGTGGTTTGGGAAGACCATGAATATGTTGCACTTAATTTATTGAGTCAGTTTAACAGAATTTATGATGAGTTTATACCATATTTAAATGAATATGCAATTCCCAAAGAAATTTTTGAGGATTTGCTTAATTATCAAAAGAGTATAATTCGTAAGCCTTGCGAGAAAACAAGTGAGGTACACTTTAATTACGATGTTCACAATTATATCAACGATATTTATGTTAATAAAATTCATCCGCTTAAACATAGACCACACACTCTTGTTATGAGGGATAGTAATGTTTATAATGATTGGCAAAGTTTTGCTAAATATGTTGTGTGGTATGGAAAAATGGGATGGTCATCTTATAAAGATGATATATCAGAAAAATAATCAGGAGGAAACATGAAAAAGAGGGTTTATTTTGTTCAGATTGCAATGTCATATTCATCGCCATGCTTTTTACCATATTCAATTGGTTGCATTGCTGCTTATTTGAAAAATGACGAAGAAATCATGAAATACTATGAAATACCGGATGTTCTTGTGATGCGTGAAAAGATTTCTGATATTGTAAAGCGTTTCGAAAATCCGGATTTTGTTGCTTTCACTTGCTTTGTTTGGAATCTTGAATACAACAAGGAGCTTGCAAAAGAACTAAAGAAGATTTATCCTGAAGTGAAAATTATTTTTGGTGGGCATAGTGTTCCTCACGACACTTCTTTCCTTGAAAAATACGATTTTATCGATTATCTTATGCATAATGAGGGAGAAGAGACTACTGCTATTCTTTTAAAAACTTTAAATGAGGGCGGAGATTTATCAAAAGTTCCAAATCTTTCTTATAGAAGTGAAAATGGAGCGATAACAAATGAAGACTATCATCCGTGTGACATCTCAAATTATCCTTCACCGTATACTGAAGGCATTTTTGATAATCTTTTAAAGGAGTATCCTGATGTCGAATTCCATGCAACTTTGGAAACAAACCGAGGTTGCCCATATGCTTGTGCTTATTGCGAATGGTGTTTTACTCGTAAGATAAGACAGTTTCCAATGGAAAAGGTGAAAGCAGAAATTGAATGGATTGCAAAAAATAAGATTCGATACTGTTACTGCGCTGACGCCAATTTCGGTATTTTGGAAAGAGATGTTGAAATTGCCAAGTATGTTGTCGAGCAAAAAAACAAGCATGGATATCCTAATGTGTTCAAGCCTTGTTATGCGAAAGAAAGCGACGATACTGTTTTTGAAGCAGGTTACCTTTTAAATAAAAATCAAATAGATAAAGGTGTTACGCTGGCTTATCAAACATTGGATGCAAAAACATTAGAAAACATAGGAAGAAAAAATCTGACATTGGAGCATTTTTCCAATTTATATGCACGATACAGTGAGGCGGGCATACCTACATATACCGAGCTTATTTTAGGCTTGCCCGGTGAGACTTATGAAAGCTTTTGTAAAGGAATATGCAACTTACTTGAATCAGGTCAAAGCAATTCAATGACAGTTTATGAATGTCAGGTTTATGATAATTCACAAATGGGTGAAACTGAATATCGTCAGAAGCACGGAGTTAAGGTTTCCAGAATTCCGTCTTTCGGGATACATTATAATCCGGATTTTAACGGTGTACAGGAATATATGGATATTATTACTGAAACAGCTACGATGCCTAAAGAGGATTGGGTAAAAGCGTATATGTTTTCAGTTGTTTTGCAAACATTTCATCACTTGGGTCTTGTCAGATTCTTTGCGGTTTATTTGAACAAGGAACAAGGATTAACATATTATGATTTTTATAGTATGTTATTTGAGTATATTTACAACGAGTGTAAGGGTTATCTGCACGAGTTTTTCCTTGACTTGTATAAGCGTAAGCTTGATACAGAAACAGCAGATTGGACTTATCAAAGAGATGTTTTTGGAACTGTAGGATGGTATTTTGAGGAAGGTGCTTTTCTTGAAATGGTATATCATAGCGATAAGTTCTGGCCTGACATTAAGTTGTTTTTAGAAAAATTTAACATTGAAAGAGAGATTTTTGATGAGCTGTACAAATACCAGTATGGTCTTATCAGACAATTGGAAACAGACCAGGTGTGTCTTGATTTCAAATATAATTTTTATCCTTATTTCAAGGCGATTGAAGAGGGAGATTATATTGAATTAAATCAAGTTAGAAACACCCTTAAGATAAAGTCTCACAAGGTAGTATCTTCTTGGGAAGAATATGCCAGAGAGTTTGTATGGTTTGGTAAGCGTTTTAGCGGCACCTTGCTAATAAATCCCCGTGAAAAAATAGAGTACACAGAGATGTAAAAGTTTTTGGAGAATTTGCTATGTTGTTTGAAAAGGTTACCGTTGTAATAACGGCAACGGATGAAAGTGCTTCGCTAATTGAAACGGTTGACACGATAGTTGAAAGTTGCGAAATTTCAGATATTGATTCATTTTTGGTAGTGATACCTCCAAATGCACATATTGAATGCCTTGAAGCAATTAACTTTTTAAAAGAAAAATATTCTAATATGGTTAAGAAGCTGGTTCAATATCATCCATATATCGGTGGAGCTATGAGAGACTCTATTGAAGCAACAAGTTCATCGCATATAATGTTTTTGTCAGCAGATATACCGACTAATCTTGAAAGTGTTCATATTATGATAGAGAAGGCGAAAAGAAATCCTGATACTATAATCAAAATTTCAAGATGGTTAGAGAAAAACAGTTTTTATGGATACAACAAAAGTAAAAAAACCTTTAATTTTTTGGCACAAAAGTTTTTAAGGATTTTATTCAATTCAAGTCTTACAGATTTCACAAGTCCCGTGCTTATTGCACCGACAGCCATTTATAAAAACATATGTTTTAGAGAATGGAACTTTCCGTGTTTGTTAGAAGCAGTTTTGATTCCTCTTCGTGCCGGCTATGAATTTGAAGAATTTGCAGCAAAATGCTATTCTAGAAAAGAAGGAAAATCAAAAAATTCTTCGTGGCAGACAATGATGTATTTAAAAACTGCTTTTAGAGTCAGATTTACTAATAAAAAAAAGTTGCTTAAAAACCCAAAAAAATAATATAAAAGAGGCGAGGAGTACTCGCCTCTTTTATATTGCAACATTAAAGTTAAGAATATTGCATAAATAATAACGGCGGGAGTTTAGCTCCCGCCTACTATATTTTGATTTCGCTTTTTATTGCTGTGGTGGTTGCATATTTGCAAGTGAGCTCATCATACCGCCGTTTTTCTTTTTAGGAGGCTTATACGCGGGAGGATTTTTAAGAAGCTCTTTCGCTTTTTTGCCCGCACCGCTTGCAAGGTACTTATTAACTGCAACAATTGTCTGCGCAAAATCATCATCTGTGATTTCAGCAAGGCAACGGTCAATAAGCTCTTGCTCGTTGTTAAGCTCACCGAGAATTGTAACAACAACAAGGTCTTGAACATCATTTGTGCCGTTTTCATAAATATCGCTGAGAATTTTGAAAAGCTTTTTGATTGTTTTCTGGTCATTGAAACGGATTGTATCTATAATGAGTTTGTTTGCGTGATTTACAAAGAAATCGTCACCCAAGAATTCAGAATATGTTTGCACATTCTCGTGAAGTGCATCCTTAAGCTCGGGATAAACCTGTGTTATACGGCTTGCGAGTGTGTATGCGTCATAATTTGCGCCGTTCTTTGCGGCAGTTTTTGAAACTGTTGCAGGAGCTTTTTTAGCAACCTGACGAGCCTTTTTGCCGTGTGAAGATGTAACGGTATCGTTAATTTCGTTGCAAAGAGACTTTATTGCGCGCTCGTCACAATCGTCAAGGTCAAAAAGATTTGACTCGGTCTTTACAAATTCGCCGTCAGTAACCTTTTCCATAATATCAAGAAGATTATCGTGGCTTACAAGCTTTATTGTAAGGTCACCTTTTTTAAACTCAACAAAAGCTGAATCATCTTCTTCAGTAACGGGAGTAGCAAGCTCAAATCCGTTATCAGCAAATTTTTCATTACAGCCCTTTAAAATAGCGCTGAGAGCTTCTTTTCTTTCAAGCATTTTGAATACCTCAAATCAAAATTTTTATTTATCCCATATAATATAACACATTTATTTCGATTTGTCATTAAAAATTTGTGAATATTATAATTGATTAGTTAAATATATTGTGATAAAATAATATAGTTAATGATTAAACTGTGTTATTATGACTTTTTATAAGGTGATAAATATGAAAAATGCACTTATTGTTTTTGGCGGTGTTTCTTCCGAGCACGAAATTTCTTGTCTTTCTGCAACCTCGGTAATCAGAAATATTCCCAAGGAAAAATATAATGTAGTAATGCTCGGTATTACAAAGCAGGGCGAAATGTTTGTTTTTGAGGGCGACTATAACACTCTTAAAAATGATGGCTGGCTCCAAGATAAATCAAAGCTTAAAAAGGCGGTTATTTCAACTGACCGTGCTGACCGCGGAATTATTGTTTTCAATGAAAACGGATATGAAAAAATCAGAATTGATGTGTGCTTCCCTGTAATGCACGGCAAAAATGGTGAGGACGGCACAATGCAAGGTCTTTTGACAGTTGCGGGCATTCCCTATGTTGGCTGTAACACAATGGCATCTGCCGTTTGTATGGATAAGGCGATGACAAACGCCATCTGCGATATTAACGGCATTGCACAAGCAAAGTGGAAATACATAACCAAATATGACTTCCTGCATCGTGGCAGAGAATTCGCAAGAGAATGTGAAGAATATTTGGGGCTTCCCGTATTTATCAAGCCCGCAAATGCAGGCTCGTCGGTGGGCGTTGTTAAGGCAAAAACGCTTGAAGAAATTCAGCGCGGACTAGATTATGCATTCAAATTTGACTCACGCGTGGTTGTTGAAGAGGCAATTCTCGGTGCAGAGGTTGAGTGTGCCGTAATGGGTAATGATGAACCATTTGCAGGTGCAGTAGGTGAAATTGAGGCTTGCAACGAATTCTATGATTTTGAGGCTAAGTATCAGGCGAATAGCGGGCTTCATATTCCCGCAAGACTTTCTGATGAGAAAATCAAAGAGGTGCAGGCACAGGCAATCAAGGCATATAAGGCTTGGGGTTGTTCAGGTCTTGCGCGAGTTGACTTCTTTGTAAGATACTCTGACGGCGCGGTGCTTCTTAATGAGCCAAATACTCTGCCCGGCTTTACAAATATCAGTATGTACCCAATGCTTATGGACAAAGCGGGAATCCCCTATGGCGATTTGATTGATAAGCTTTGCACCCTTGCAATTGAGAAATGGGAAAAGGAATTCACAGAATGAAAAAAGACGCAATAATCAAAATTGTCAGTATGCAATCCACCGAAAACGGCACAGAATCGGGCGAAATGTCCGTTGTGGGCACGGTGGAGCACGAAAACGGCAAAAGTGTAATAAATTATGTTGAAAACAATGCTGAAACAGGACCCGAAAACACAAGCATTACAATAATTGACGGCGAGTCGGTGAGCATTATCCGTGAGGGTGCGTTCAGCTCTGAAATGACGGTTGAGAAAAATCACCGTCACCACACATTTTATAAAACACCCTATGGCGAATTTACAATGGGTATTTACGGAAATAATGTCAATTGGTTTCGTAACGGTGCAAAAAGTGTGCTTAAAATGAAATACACACTTGATTTCAATAACGGCTTCGCATCAGAAAATACAATGAATATATATATTGACGAAAAATAGAGGAGAAAAAAGGATGTCTAAATTAGTTAAACAAGCAACAGACCAGCTTCATACACTTATCGTTGACGCGCTCGGTAAGGCTGTGGCAGAGGGTGAAATCCCCGCTGAGCCAATTCCCGCATTTAATATTGAAGTTCCTGCAAACCGCGATAATGGTGACTATTCATCAAATATCGCCTTTGTATGCGCAAAGGTTTTTCGTCGTGCACCAAAAATGATTGCAGATTTGGTTGCAAAATATATCGAGCTTGACGGCACATATTTTGACTCTTGCACAGTTGCAGGCGCAGGCTTTGTAAACTTTACACTTGCAAAGGATTTTTATGCTGATATTTTGCTTGATGTCAAGGCACTCGGCAAAGATTACGGCAGAAGTGACTACGGCAAGGGCAAAAAAATTAATGTTGAGTTCGTTTCAGCAAACCCAACAGGACCAATGCATATGGGCAATGCCCGTGGCGGTGCGCTTGGTGACTGCTTGGCATCTGTTCTTGATATGGCGGGCTATGAGGTTGAACGCGAATTCTATATCAATGATGCGGGTAATCAAATTGAAAAATTCGGTCTTTCACTTGATATTCGTTATCAGCAGATTTATAAGGGTGAAGACGCAGTAGAACTTCCCGAAGACAGCTATCACGGTGAAGACATCAAAGAACGCGCGCAGCAGTTTGCCGATGTTTACGGTGATGAGTATATTAATAAGAGCGAGGACGAGAGAAGAAAAGCACTTGTTGAATTTGCTCTTCCTAAAAATATCGACAATATGAAAGCCAATATGGCGAAATATCGTATTGAATATGACACCTGGTTTAAAGAAAGTCAGCTTCACGACAGCGGTGCGGTTAAAGAGGTTATCGACTATCTTACAAATAAGGGCTTGACTTATGAAAAAGACGGCGCAGTTTGGTATAACAATATCAAGGTGCAGACCGAAATGCTCACAAAACAGGGCAAAACTCAAGAAGAAATTGATAAGTTAGAGCTAAAAGATGATGTGCTTATCCGACAGAACGGCAACCCAACATATTTTGCCGCTGATATTGCTTATCATAAGAACAAGCTTGTTGCCCGCGGATTTGACAAGGCAATTGATGTATGGGGTGCTGACCACCACGGCCATGTGGCTCGTATGAAGGGTGTTCTTGAAGCACTCGACCTTGACAGCAGCCGTCTTGATGTTATTCTTATGCAGTTAGTTCGCCTCACTCGTGACGGCGAGGTTGTAAGAATGAGTAAGCGTACAGGCAAGGCAATCACACTTGTTGATTTGCTTGAGGATATTCCCGTTGACGCAGTTCGTTTCCTCTTTAATATGCGTGAGCCCGGCTCACAGATGGATTTTGACCTTGATTTAGCGGTTGAGCAGTCAAGCCAAAACCCCGTTTACTATTGTCAGTATGCGAATGCTCGTATTCACAGTATTCTTCGTAAAATCGAAGCAGACGGCGTGACAGTTCGCGATTGCACAAAGGACGAGTTGAAGCTCTTAACTGCTCCCGAAGAAATCGAGCTTATCCGTCACCTTGCGTCTTTAACAGACGAAATCGTAAATTCTGCAAAGAACTATGACCCTGCAAAGATTACTCGTTATTGTATCGACCTTGCAACACTTTTCCACAAGTTCTACAATGCTTGTCGTGTTGCAGTTGACGACGAAGCGCTTATGCAGGCTCGCCTTTACCTTTGCACTTGCGTTATGAATGTTATTACAAATATTCTTGAAATGTTCAGCATTTCAACACCAGAAAGTATGTAAATTATTATGCCTTCCCCTTGAGGGGAAGGTGTCACGAAGTGACGGATGAGGTGTAAAAATAGTTTAATATCTTATTTTATGGTTGCTTCCGCAACTGACACCCCATCAGTCTCGCATATGCTCGACAGCTTCCCCTCAAGGGGAAGCTTTTTATGTTTTTATTTCTGCATTATTATGGAAAGAATGTCAATAATATAACTAATGCCCATAAAAAACATTCCCATTGTCAATCTTTTGTCAAAATAACTATTGAAAATTTGGACGAGTAATTGTATAATTTATAAGATAGGAATTATTCCGTTAAAATATGAAAGGAGTTTTCATTTATTATGATTCACTACTCACATGAAGTTGAAAAAATGTGCTGTGTTGCAAAAGGCCCTCATCACGGTCCTGCTCCCATTCCTGAAGAAGGCAAATGGGTAAAAGCTTATGAAATCAAAGATATTTCAGGCTTCTCACACGGCATCGGCTGGTGTGCTCCTCAGCAGGGCGCTTGCAAGCTCACACTTAACATTAAAGACGGTATCGTTGAAGAGGCTCTTGTTGAGACTCTTGGTTGCTCAGGTATGACTCACTCAGCTGCTATGGCTGCTGAAATTCTTCCCGGCAAAACATTACTTGAATGCCTTAACACAGACCTTGTTTGTGACGCTATCAACACAGCTATGAGAGAGATTTTCCTCCAGCTTGTTTACGGTCGTTCACAGTCTGCTTTCTCAGAAGACGGTCTTGTTGTTGGTGCAGGCCTTGAAGACCTTGGTAAAGGACTTCGTTCACAGGTTGGTACAATGTTCTCAACAAAGGTTAAGGGCGTTCGTTATATGGAAATGGCTGAAGGCTATATCACAAGAATGGCTCTCGATGCTGATGACCAGGTTATCGGTTATGAGTTCGTGAAATTGGGTAAGATGATGGAAGATATCCGTCACGGCACAGACGCTGCAACAGCTCTTAAGAACAATACAGGCTCATACGGTCGTTTTGCAGATGCTGCAAAATACATCGACCCAAGAGAAGAATAAGAGAAGGAGGATACTAAAATGGCTAATGATGTAAGATTTGAAGGCAAAGAAAGAAGAATGGCTAAAATCGAGAAATGTCTTGCTGAATACGGTATTGCTTCTCTCGAAGACGCAAAGGCTCTTTGCGAATCAAAAGGTATTGATGTTGAAGGCATCGTTAAGGGTGTTCAGCCAATCGCATTTGAAAATGCTGTTTGGGCTTATACACTCGGCGTTGCACTTGCACTTAAAACAGGTGTAAAAACTGCTTCTGAGGCTGCTGCTGTTATCGGTAAGGGTCTTCAGGCATTCTGTATCCCCGGCTCAGTTGCTGAGCAGAGAGATGTTGGTCTTGGTCACGGTAACCTTGGCGCAATGCTTCTTAAGGAAGAAACAAAGTGCTTCGCATTCGTTGCAGGTCACGACTCATTTGCTGCTGCTGAAGGTGCTATCGGTATTGCAAAGACAGCTAACAAGGTTCGTAAAGAACCCCTTCGTGTTATCCTTAACGGTCTTGGCAAAGACGCTGCTATGATTATTTCAAGAATCAACGGCTTCACATATGTTCAGACTGAATATGATTTCTACACAGGCGAGCTTAAAATCGTTAACGAAACAAAGTATTCAGACGGCGAAAGAGCAGCAGGTCGTTGCTACGGCGCAAACGATGTTCTTGAAGGCGTTGCAATTATGAAGGCAGAGGGTGTTGATGTTTCTATCACAGGTAACTCAACTAACCCAACTCGTTTCCAGCACCCCGTTGCAGGCACATACAAGAAGTGGGCTATGGAAAATGGCGTAAACTACTTCTCAGTTGCTTCAGGTGGCGGTACAGGTCGTACACTTCACCCCGATAATATGGCTGCAGGTCCTGCTTCATATGGTCTTACAGACACAATGGGCAGAATGCACGGTGACGCTCAGTTTGCTGGTTCATCTTCAGTTCCCGCTCATGTTGAAATGATGGGTCTTATCGGTATGGGTAACAACCCAATGGTAGGCGCAACAGTTGCATGTGCAGTTGCTGTTGAAGAAGCAAGCAAGTAATCCTTGATATATAAGGGTTTTTAAACATCTTTAAGATTTTTGTAGTTTTGTAAAAATCTTATTGTATAAATTTTAATAAATAAAAAGTTAGGCACATCATTTTGGAGGTTTCCTCTGTGATGTGTCTATATTTTTTATTAAAATGCGAGGTATTTACAATGCAAAAATTGAAGATGAAAACAACAAATTCACTAACTTTTGAAGAAGGCTGTAACAAGTATTTAGAATACTGTCAGCAGAGGAATTTAAGACAGGGAACTATCAATCATTACAAACAAAGTTACACACAGTTTTATAAATTCTTTGACCCTGATACACCAATAGAAGAAATTGATGAAGCTGCATATAAGAGATATGTTTTACATTTGAAATCTACACTTAATAATGATGTCAGTATTAACTCATACTTGCGAGATTTCATTACTACATTGCATTTTCTGATGAATGAAGGTTATATTCCCTACTTTAAAATGAAGTCAATAAAGGTCGATAAAAGTCACATAGAGACTTATACTGATAATGAACTTCAGTTGTTACTTAAAAAGCCCAACATTAAAAAGTGTAAGTTTATGGAATATCAGTGTTGGGTAATGACGAACTTCTTGTTTAGTACAGGTGTAAGACAAAGAAGTTTAATGAATATTAAAATTAAAGATATTGATTTTGATAATAAAGTAGTTTATGTGAATGTTACTAAGAATAGAAAACCTCTTATCGTTCCGTTAAATCAGACTATGACAAATATTTTGTCCGAGTATTTAAAGTACCGTCAACATAAAAGTCAGGATGATTATTTATTTTGTAATGTGTTTGGTCAGCAGTTAGTTAAAAGCACTTGTTATCATATTCTTTATGACTATAACAAAAAACGTGGAGTAGAAACTACGGGCATTCATAGGTATAGACACACGTTTGCAAAACAATGGATTTTAAACGGTGGTAATGTTGTTTCTCTTTCTCAACTGCTGGGACATTCAAGTTTAGATATTACACAAAACTATATTCATCTTTTAGTAAGTGATGTAGCAAAGGAAGTTAACGAAACGAACGTTCTGGAAAAGTTCTATCGTAGAGCACAAATTAAGATAAAATAATGTTTAACAATGTTTTTTGCGGATAAACTATTATTTGAAATAATATATATAATATGAACTGTCTTTTTTGACAGTCAAAACTAAAATTCGTTGATACATTTTTACTCATATAATTAAAAAAATATTGATTTTTTGAAATTCATGTGCTAGAATAACAAGGGGAGATTACTTCGTGAAACGCGAACAAATAAATACCAGGAGGACTAAAATGGTTGTTTTAAACGTAACTCTAGACAATTTCTATGCTTTTAAGAATTTTAATATGAATCTAACTTATCCCAAAAAAATTGTTGGTTCTTGTATTAAGGAAGAACATTTACAAAACCGTCCTAATTTTCGTTATAAAAAAGTGAATATTATTATGGGCGCAAATGCATCTGGTAAAACTTCATTTGGAAAAATATTGATGGATATTTTTAATTTTATTCATAAAAAAGATCACAGCATAATTACTGATGCTATTTGTGACAAAAACAAGGACGCCTCATTTATCATAGATTTAGCATCTGATGAAAATGTATTATATAGAGTTAAATGTAAGATTAACTCTTGCAAGGATGAAGATTATACACCTGATGATATAAGTGTAGAAATTCGTCAGGAAAGTATTCTTTCTAAAGATAGTTATGAATCTTGTGTCAAAAAAATTGAATCAAAAAAATATGTTCCTGACGTTAATTATATAGATGAATTAGAAAAGATGGGACCACTAGATTGGATTTTTGAATATCCTAGAGATATAGGACGTGTTTTACGCTTCCCTAAAAATGATGAAAAGTTTTTATCAGTACTTTCAAATATTTTGAAATCTCTAGATCCAGCGATTTTATCAGTTGAGTTGTCGAGAGATGTGAAAAATTCGTATGTTATTCGTTTTAAGGATAAAGCTGTTGTGCTTCAGGACGGGGAACTTTTTAAAACCAATTTGTTATCTAGCGGAACCAAAGCGGGTGTAGAAGTTGCACCTATTATTTCTTCACTTTTGCAGGGTAAGTATACTTTTTATTATTGCGATGAAAAATTCACCTATATTCATAGCGATGTTGAAAAGGCAATTCTTTCATTAATGATCGACTATATCAAGCCAAACGATCAGTTGTTTTTTACAACACATAATACCGACATTTTGGATATGAATTTGCCAAAGCACTCATTTACATTTTTATGTAAAAAAATTCTTGGCGATGAATGTGTAATTTCATGTGTTGAAGCTTCGTCTCTATTAAAAAGAAGTACGGATTCATTAAAAAATGCGGTAGATAATGATTTGTTCTCATGTGCTCCTTCCGTAGATCTTATTTACGAAATTGCTGAACTTTAATTTTGGAGGGCAGTGAAATGAGAAACAAATATATACTTTATTATGTTGAAGGTGAAGATGAGTGTAAACTTATTGAGGTCTTAAAAAGTCAGTTAGGCGTTATTAAACCCGGAAAAGTACAAAAGATTAATGTTGTTGAACAAAAAATCACATATGCACGCCTTAGGACTATTAAGCCTAACACGATGGTTGTTTTGGTGTTTGATACAGATACAAACAGAGTGGATGTCCTAAAAGAGAATTTGAACATATTGCAGTCATGTTCTTCAGTTTCTGAAATAGTAACAATACCTCAAGTTCATAATTTAGAAGAGGAATTAGTTCGTAGTTGTAATATAAAAAATATAACAGAACTATTGAATAGCAAATCAAAAACCGAATTCAAAAATGATTTTATAAGGGTTAATAATGCAGATAAAAAATTAAAGGAACATGGATTTAATATTGATGTTTTTTGGAGTAAGGAACCTGAAGCTCCATACCACGAAATACCAAACCTATCGAGAAAAATCAAATTATAAATCTTAAAACAATTACAAAATGATTCTTTAAATAGCAAAAACAGTCTTTCTTCTATATAAGCGGGAAGGCTGTTTTTTGTTGTTAAAGAATGAAACTTATTTATGCAAAAATATTTGTATCAAAGTCAATTATTAGTTCATTGTTTTTGGCTTCAAAAATTTTCAGTTTTCGAAGAGCATGTTCATATTCACCTTTGTTTTCATAAGACTATCATCACAATCATATGATAATAGTATTTAGTTATATAAGACGTATAATTATTCCATGCTTTTTAATTCGTTAAAGGCAATAATATAACTTTCAAGGCGGTCTGATTCTAAATCTATTAACAAGTCATTATCTACTACATCGGTTATTATTAACTTTGGATAATCACAACTATATTTTCCTTCAAAGAAACCTTTTTCCAATGTTTTTACTAGGTGAAAAAGTTCCTGCCAATGATAAAATCCAAGACCGTTTTCCTTTTCTTCCATGAGTGACGAAAAATAAAGAAAGTCCTCTATTTCTAAAAATAATTTACTGATTTCTTTCGGAATTAAACTGTCTTTATGATATGTAGTTAAAATGAAATAGGTTTCTTTTAACAGAGTCTGCATATCTTCAAGTGAGAAATTTTTTAATTCAAAAACAGTATGAGTCATTTCTTCCCATTGACTAATTATATTGTTTATTTTTTCAATTCCCATTTGTTTTTTCCTTTCTTTGCCTCATATATCATTTATAAGCAACTATGAAAACAGCAGCAGAAAATCTGCTGCTGTTTTCATTTTTGATTGGTAGTTACATAAATCAAATTAAAAGCATTATAAGTCTTCCAAATCAAGAGGCTCTATGTCTTCTAAATCAAGAAGTTCGCCTTCGAATTGTTGTTCCATACCAATTGTCAGTCCTTCATCAGTGTCTCCCAAAGATGACCATATCCTGAAGTAATAAGTTTCCATGGTGTCACCATCTGGCATATTCAGCATGTTTGTTTCCAATGAATAATCAGGAACAAATCCACAATCTCGAGTTTCATTGATTTCAAACCTGCTGTCTGTAACAACATAATGATAGTTGTCTGTATTACCTTCATCAAGAAAATCCACACAGGCACAACCTTCAGTTTCAAAATTTTCAATAAGTCGAGATATGCAATTAGGAAGCGATTTTTTAAAATTATCCCACTTACCAAAGACATCTCTATCATTCAAGTTGTAAAACAATTCAACTATCATTTTTTCAACTTGAGTTTTAGCGTCAGCAAAATCTTCAAAAGTACCGACACCAATGTCAAAACAGCTATCTGTTTTTATAAAGATTCTGTAACTCATATTTTTACTCCATATAAGTGCTTATACATATTAATTTAGTGCTTTTTAATTACTTTAACGCTGGCCATTTGGTATATTTGCTACCACAACACCAATCTGCACTTGGGCCATCGGTAAAACCACCCATCCTTGCATCAATATAACATTTTCCTGTTGGTTTATACATTCCTTCTGTTGTTACTGTGTCACCAAACGAATTGACCGTTCTAGGCCCGGACCAATTGGCACAAGTTGCACAACATTTTTGATTTTTATTTACTGACCATGACATAATAATACCCTTCCTTTTATTTTAATATTTTAATAGAATATAATTCTATTATTTTATAAGCTTTTCACACTTATAAACTGTTCTATACTGACCCGCATATTCTTGCTGGAAGTTATAGATAGCTTGATGTCTGCAATCAGCTTCGACCAAGGCAACACCCATTCTACCATTGTCAATTTCTTTTGGATAGTAAACAACTTTCCAGGTTTCAAGCGGACCATAGTAACCACCGTTATAGCTCATGACAATTCGCCTTTCTATGATTTATTTGCCTATTTTTGCATAATTAACTAAAAACATATCTTTTTCCAGCTAAAGTATGTTCCGTTATCTTTCCTTAACACTAACAATGGTAACAGCTCCAGCTCCGCTACCAAACTGTTGTCTAGCCTGGTTCAAAGCCTCCATTCTAGCATCTGAAGGGCTATGTGCTCTAACAACAATAACAATTTCTTTTCCTGTATTGCCACTATGAGCAACGCATTCATAAGTATTCATATTTATCCTCCTAAATTATGTTCTGCTACGTATGTATTCATAATATGTTTTGGTTGCTTCAAGAATGTCGGCTGCAATATTTTCTAACTCTTCCCCATCGTTATTACAAAGCAAAAAATATCCACAATAACACAACTTATCAAGCAATTCTTCATTGCTTTCTAAATTTATTTTTAACCTTCTTGTTGAAGTTGCTTGATATGCTACTTCTTTTATATCCTTAATCCATTCTTTTTGTTTTTCTTCAACTTCAAAAGGATTGCTTTTGCAATAGGATTCAATTACGTGGTTAGTTGTAACTAAATTTTCAAGCATCTCATTATTTACTAGTACATAATCCGCTGGATTGTGCAACCAATTTGAATAATTCCATGCACGTATGGCAAAACCATATAATGTTTTGACAAAAGAAATCTTTTTTTCATTAAAAAGTTCGTTTGAGTAAATGCCGTGTTCTTTCGAACTTTCATCAAATATCGCCATAGGCATATAAGTGTCAAACAACTTCTCCTTCATAGCTTCCTTGAAATAATTTACTAGAACGCTTGTTGCAACATCATCGTCACTGTTTTTTGCAATGCGAGTTACTAATATTTCTTGTGCTAGAGGCAAAACATCTTCTACTTTTAAAGATACTGCAGAGTTTTTAATTGCATGTTCAAGACCTTTTTCGAAATTTGTTGTAGTTGGTTCCTCTAATATTACTGTAAGGATGTTATTCACAGTTGCGTCAAGTATATTTTTAAAATCGTTAATCGCTGCTGCTTCTTCTTCCTTGAGTTGAGCTTCTTTTGCTTTTTTTAATTCTTCGTACTTTTTATTTTTTGCTCGGTAAAAAAGAACTGCATACACAACGCATCCAATTTGCATCAAAGGTGCAAGAAATTGCAAAAATGTTACATCAGTTGATGATAAAATCACTGATAAAATTAGACCTCCGACAACTACAATTAACGGTTTGTTGTTGTCCCTTAAAAAATTTTTAACCTTCTCTTTGTCCACTATAAAATCTCCTTTTTCGATTTTTTATAAACAAGCACCATTTATTCCCTACTTACTTGTTTATATAAAATATTATATCCTTATAAGACTAGTTTGTCAACCTTATAAAAATGACTAATTAATAAAAAGTGTGCTAACATATTCTTATAAGACTAAGTTAGGAGGTACTATATGGACATTAGTAAAAGACTAATCAGCTTGAGAAAACAATGTGGATACACACAAAATGGTCTCGCTGAGAGAGCTGGTGTTTCACAAACCCATCTTCGTAGGGTTGAATTAGGACAAGCTGATATTACAGTTGGTCATTTACAACTTTTGTGTGATGCTATGAGTATCTCGTTAAAAGACTTCTTTGAAGAAAAATCTGAAATAGATGAAATATCTTCAGCTTTTTCTAATCTCTCACCTAAACAACAGAAACTGTTACTTGCGTTTCTTGAAGATTTAGGTAACAAGGATTAATATATTAGGAAATATGTAACTTTAATTCTTTCTTATACTTATAGTAAGAATTTCTAGATATTTTACAAAGTGTCATTACCTCCTTATCACTAAGTGTGCCTCCGAATTCGAGGGCATGCTTTTTTATTATCTCTTTACATTTAATAGATTTTTCGGTTGTTAATATAGTTCCTTTTTGTAACCCTATCTTTTTTCCGTTCTTTTTACTTTCCCTCATACCCTGACTAATTCTTGTATGTAAATCTGTAACTTCTTTTTCTGATTGAAGGAAGGCAGATTTTATTTGTTCTTCAGCAAGTGCCATAAGTAGATTGTTTATAAGATTAATGTTACCGGTGAAATAATCGTCGATTGCAGTATTACCGGTTTGAACTGAAATTTCTAAAAGATTGGTTTTAGTTGAATTAAATATTGATGTGTTAATAAGAGGTTCGTTAAGAAAGATTAAGTTAATTCCAGATTCATATAGTGTTTTATAGTCTTTGAATCCTTCGTCGGCATTACGAGACATTCTTGACACACTATCAAAGACAATGGTGTCACCAAAACTAATTTGTTTCATAAGTTTGTCCCATAAAGGTCGATTTTGAGTTGTTCCTGTGTAAAACTCTTTTATAAGTGTAGCTTCAGGATATAGTTCTGTAATATTAGTGACCTGTCGTGTTATTCGTTGATGTTTTGTACTGACTCTGCAATAACCGTAAATTATGTTAATCACGTCCTTTTAAGTATTGAAACAAACTTTACTTAGTTTCGATACTTATATTATGTCGTGTTTTGTTTGATTTGTAAGCGCTTTTGATACAACTTTTTTCAACTTTCTTTTGATACTTATTTTATATAAAAATTATAATAAAATTACATTAATACAAACTGGTGGTTGAAAGGATTGAGGTTATATGACAAGTTATAATTTTGTAAATTATGAATCCTTATATGAAGAATTTTTAGAAAAATATCTAGGGACTGAATACAAGATAGATGAAAGAGAATATAAAACAACAAAACTCGAGGCTACTACTATTGATGAATATATATCTCTCTTGAATGATGGTTATATTAATGTTGAAATTAGAGAAAATTTGAAAAAGTATTTAGTGGAATTAATAGAGGACGAGTGGTTTCAACAGTACCCAATGTTGCGTTGGGCCTATGCAACAAGGCTTTTAAATGGTGATGGATGCAAACAAAATATTAATCGTGCTATTGATATATTATATCCTTTGAGTACGGAAGGTTATCCAGGTGCTATGTGTAATATGGCCGATTGCTATTGTTATGGAACAGGAGTAGAAAGGTCTTATGAACGGGCTATATTCCTTTGGATTGAGGCTAGTAAAAAAGGTCATCACGAATCACTGTGTAAGCTTAATCTTGAATATGAAATTAAGCGTTATAAAAATCTTTCTGATGAAATGCGATTATTCTTTATTTATGAATTGTTTGTAGCTTCAGTTAAAGAAAAAGGTATTGATGTTCAAAACTCAAAAATAGATATATCTGGACTTGGAGAAGAGGAACAAAAGAGAATAAAAAGATTTTATAATGAAGGGAAAAAACTTCAAAAGGCTATTTATGAAAAGGCGAAACACGATGAATTGTTCAAGTTGTTTTTGGATTATATTGACTAGTTTTGATAATTTGATGTTAGAATAAAATGGCATTAAATGAAAGTAAGGTGTTTTATATGGCTTGTTGGAAGAATAAACCTAATACATATAGTAAATGGAATTTTATTGAAATCCCAGAAGGAGACCATAGAGTTCAAATATGTAATGTTGTGGTAGAGAGATTCTCAAAAGGGAAAAAGTGTTTTGAAATTACACTTAAAGTTTCTGGTCATCATGGTAAGATATGGCATCATATTTGGTATGACCCTGAGAAGACTGTTGAGTGCGGTAAATCATTTTATCCGTTTTTTTATTCATTTGAAATAGATGACCATGATTTAAAGCATTATAAAAAGTGGATTGGAAAATACGGAGCTATAAGAGTTAAGCACATTGAGTATTCAGAAGGATATGAAGCAAGAATTGTCAGTTGTCTTTATGGTGAACAAAAAGATAAACTTACACCTTGGAGTGAAGGACCTACTGATAAGTGTTATGATTATTGTGTTTCTAATGGTAACCCAATTTTTTAGACTAAAATAAAAAGAACTTGAACTACAATACTTATAAATGTAGTTCAAGTTGATGTGATGAAAAATGTTTATATAAATTTGCCTTTGTATAGTATCTTATGAGTATATTTATGACAGTATGATTTTATCTTCATTTAATTTAGCTTATTTTATATGTGCCTTGAATGATAACAATACGGGGAGATAATTTTATGATTTCGTTAGAAGAAATATCCAATAGACTAAAAAATAAGAGTGATTATGGCTTTACCGTAAACAAAGAGAGTTGGACGCCCAAAAGGGAAGATAACTATATATTACCCGAATTCAGTATTAATGAAAGCTCAGCTAAAGGGGCTGAGACAAAACTTAAAAACAAGTTGAGTAAGGTTTTGACTTTTATTGATTTGATGAAACATAAACGTTTTAAAGAAGGATGTACTATCATACCTATCAGTGTTACAAACAAAGATTTTCTTGCTATTTGGGAAAACGAAATGGGTGTTTCACGAGCTATAAAATATATGATACAAATTGGTTTAATAAGTGTAGAAAATGAAAAATATCAATTCGGTGCTTATTATGAAAAGGACAATAAAAGTAAATCTTATCGTTATTATAAAGAAAACGAAGATAAGGTCAAGGTGTATTGTGAAGAACACAATATTGAAATGTTCGTAGTTAAAAATAAGGTTTATTCTAATAAAGACATAAAAAATATTCATTCCGATATTGATAAGTCAAAGGTTCGTTTTACATCTAGAATTAAACTTATAAAACCCGTTCAATTAAGTAAGACCGAGTTTGAAAAACAACTTACTTTATGTTTATATGAGAACTATCCAGGTCTTAAATTTCATATTGTAAAGGCAAATGAAATTAATGAAAAATATTATAAAGACTATCCAGAGTTTCGTATTAGATTTCAACCCAATTTTACTTGGTCGGACGATGGTATGTATGTAAGTGGTATAGGTATTAGAGCGACGAACTCAATGGTTAATATCAAAAAAGAAAATCGAACTGAGATTTTAAACGAATATGGTTTAACACTTGAAAAAGATATTAATGCTTCTGTTCCACGTATGACATTGTCATTGAATAGTGGTCATTGGATTGACGAATCAGAAGATATGTACGAGCTCATATATCGAGTTATGGAGCCTAATGGTGAGTTTAGAAAGGAAACGAGAGTGGCGATAAAGAAACTCCATATGAGAGCATATTTTGATTCTGGTGATAAGATGACGGGTCATCACACATGGTTGTCTATGAATCAAGATGATATAAAAAAAGAAGATGTTTGTGATAAGATGATGGAATTTAGAGAAGCTCTTATCAAGGCTGAAGGTGGAAAACTTTATGGTAGTGAAATTTTCTATGTTGAGTCTTGTGTTTATCTTATGACTTTATATGATTTGTTGTCGGCAGGGCATAAAGTTTGGCAAGTTTATGATTGCTTTTATTCTTCGGGGGCGAGAGATAGAAAAGAAGAAGAGGGTAAAGATGAAATGGAGAGTAAAGGATTATTTGAAAATATGATTTCAAATGGTGTGAAAATTAATTTCGAAGAATTTTTAAAAAAGTATTGGAATAAATAATAAAAAAATTTTTATTAGTAATTTATATAAATATATATAATTAAAAAAAATTTAATAAATAAATTATTATATATACAATAGCTGACACTTGCAAAAAGCTGACGATTTATAAAAAATCATCAGCTTTTCTTCTTGTTGCAGCATCGAATCATTGATATTTTGTGCTATCAATATGTGTGCAAACGATGTAATTAAAATAAATCGTTATCAAAAACATTCATACTTGAGTAATAGTGATTAACTATTTCTTGTACTGAGAACTTGCATTTTATCAATTCAACGGCAGTTATCAAACTCATATAGTCTGTAGTACAAGCTATTAGACTTTCTGCAAGTTGTTTCTTAAATGTTTTGTCATCATTAAGCTTAAAAGGATTTTTATCAAAGGATTCTAAAAATTCATTAAACTTATCGTATGTTGTAATATTAAAATGTTCATGGTTGATTTTATAATAAAACAACACTAAGTCGTGGGCTTCAATGCTATTGAGGGATTCTATTTCTTTGGTCAAAATCGCAATGGTTTCTTCAGGCTTTTTCATATGTACATACTTCTTTCTATTCATATTATATAAATAACAACAGAGCACAAAATATTGTCATTCATATAATTTAGCAAAAAATAAAAAGAGCGCTTACAAATCAATGAAAACACGATACAATGTAATCAGGAAAACAAAAATGATGTGTTTAGTTTAATTTGGTAAGGCTTCACAAACTATTGGTGCACAAGGCTTTCGGGCTATGTTAAATAATATGTTGATACTGCTCTATAACAAATTGCGTTGAAATGATGGGTCTTATCGGTATGGGTAACAACCCAATGGTAGGCGCAACAGTTGCATGTGCAGTTGCTGTTGAAGAAGCAAGCAAATAAGTTTTAATCAAATATAAAAAAGACAGAGTGTAAAAACTCTGTCTTTTTGTTTGCATAAGTTTATATAAAAATTGGCGCCCTCATCAGAGGGAGGCAAAAACGGTCGGGCACGGAGACCCGACCCTACACAGTGTAATATTTTATCCAAATATCATATTAAAAAATGCAATTATAAAAAGCAACGCTATTCCGCCGAAGAGCAATCCGGCGAGAACAAAAATTATATAAATCAATGTGGTTGCAATTTTCGGATTTTTATGTGCGAAATAGCAAATAGGTGCAATAATTATTGAAACGAGCGCAAATATTACAAGGGGATAAGAGAATCCCTCAAAAAATGTTGCGGATTTCCAAACGAACTGACACATTAAACCGCGAATAGTGCATAGTGTCAATGCAATCAATATTTTTTGCTTAAAAGAGAGTTTCCTTTTGGTGTGTTTAAGTCCAAATATTCTTTTGAAAACATCTAATTCAATTTCAAGGTAATCCTTTATAATCTCATTAAACTTTTCGCCTTGTTTTTCGCGGTTATTGATTACATTCCAAAAATGTTCTTGGGGGAAGTCTTTTTCGTCTGAATTATCTTCCTTGATTTGTTCGCAGACTTCGATTGCACCGTTTAATTCTTCAATTTCTTTGTGCAGACGGTCGATGTTGTTGTCGATTGCAGTCTGCAAGGGGAGTGAGTCATCAAAAATGCTTTTAATATCTGCAACTGTAATTCCTAATTTACGAAAAATAATAATCTTTTTAAGCTTTGCAATATCTTCTTCACTATATTCACGATAACCGTTTTCTTTGCGTGGCGGACTGATTAAACCTTGCTTTTCATAAAAGCGAATATTCGAGCGAGTTATGTTTAGTTCTTTTTCCAGTTCCTGAATTCTCATAAAATCTCTCCTTTCGCTTTCAGTATAAAGTATAAACAAGGTTTACAGTCAAGTAGTTTTTTACAAATTTTTAAAATATACTATATAAGAATCGGCTCCCCTTGTCAGGGGAGCTGTCGCGAAGCGACTGAGGGGTAGTCAAAAAACAGTTTTGTTAACTATCTCTCCCTCCGTCTGCTATCGCAGACACCTCCCTCGTCAGAGGGAGGCAAGATACAAATCATTTTATCTCTTAAAACACTTATTATACTGTTCAACCCATTTAAGAATGGATTTTCTGTCATAATTTTGTGGCATTGTAGCGGTAACTGCGGTGGCTTTGCCAAGCTGCAAGCCCATTTCAATAACTTTGTTGAGAACGGTCTTATTGTTGATAAGTCCGTTAAGCTTGATTTTAATGTCAGCTGGGCTCATACCACTAAGCATTGCGCCAAGGCTTGTTGAGTCGGCGTCGATTGTCATATCCTCTGCGTTGAGAATTCCTTTTGCGAAAATATAGTCAAGCTCGTTGCCCTCAAGTCTTGTGAGCAAGAGCTTAACGCAAGCCATAGGTGCTAATGATGCACCGATTGCCTTATAATAATTCTTTTGATATTCCCAAAGAGTTTCTGCGCTGAATGAATTTGTGAAATCAGCAGAAACTGTGTCTGCAAGGATTTTTGCTGCCTTAAAACTATTGGCGATACCCGAACCAATAATGGGCACGGTCATAAATGCGCTGTCGCCGATTGCCGCATATCCGTCGGCAACCATAATACCCAAAGGTTGACGAACGGGGATATTCGCAAAATCGCCTCCACGCACAATTTCTGTGCCAATGCTATCGTTGGACTTGCGAAGCATTTCAATCTGCTCGTTTGCATAGTCAAGGTCAAACTTTTTAAATCTGCCTATGAGCACATCTGTGTGCTCTTCTTCGGTTGCAACCCAAGAAATGCCCAGTTCGTTGTTGGGGAGAAGAATAATCTTGAATTTTTCACTCTCGTCAACCACAGCGGTCTTGTTGAAGAATGCGCGATATACATAAAATTGTTCATATTCAGCGGGGTTACTTTGAATTCCCAAGTGCTTGGGTAAATTGCTTCTTACGGGAGAGTTAAGTCCGCAGGCGTCAATTACCAAATCAGCTAAAAATTCGCCCTTGTCAGTTGCAATACCTACAACGCGGTTGCCGAGCATAACAGGGGACTTGATTTCTTGCTCATACTCAAATCTTACCCCTACCTTTTCAGCGTGAGAAATCAGATAATTGTAGATTTCGCGACGCTCCATTTGGATTTCTTTTTTGTCTTCTTCTGTGTTTTGAACAAGCTTCGTTTCCATTGCAGGACCGTAAAATGTCATATCCTGCTTTAAATTATAAAGACTTTTGTCGGGTAAAGGTAATCCGATTGCAGTCCAACCCTTGCGGTCGAAGATGTCAGTCCAGTCATAACCCATTTTATCGCGTGAATTCTTTTCAAAAACCGTAACATCATAACCCTTTTTAGCGAGGAGCATACCTGTGGCAATACCGCCGTGGCCACCACCCGCAACAATAATTTTCTTTCCCATAAACAAAATCCCCTTTTTGCAATTATATGGTAATGGTAACATATTTTGTGGGGGAATTCAATAAAAATTACATACGCTTTGCGATTACATACACGCTATGCGCGATTACATACCAAGCCTTCGGCTTGGATAAAAAAAGACACCCATAGGGTGTCTTTTTTTGGTGGAGATGGCGAGAGTCGAACTCGCGTCCGAAAATCTATTCCTGAAACTTTCTACGAGCGTAGTTTATCTACTAAAATTCCCTACGGGACAGCCGACAAACAGGCATTCCTTTCAGTAGCCCTGTGATGTGTGACGGACTACAAGGCGATTATCCGTTCACATTTACTGCTAAATGACACTCCGTACCG
>JAZNYY010000018.1:0-21320 GCA_045594645.1 Candidatus Fimenecus sp. | reverse complement strand
ATGTTCAGCAGCAATCTTTCTCATAGCTTTGAAGTGAACCTGACGGCCTGCTGGAGACATATCTAATAAGAAGTCTTTTGCAAATGTACCATCCTGGATGTCTGCAAGAATCTTCTTCATAGCCTTCTTTGTTTCGTCAGTAATGATTTTTGGACCTGTGATGTAATCACCGTATTCAGCAGTATTTGAAATTGAATATCTCATACCTGCAAAACCACTCTGGTAAATAAGGTCAACGATGAGCTTCATTTCGTGGATACACTCAAAGTAAGCGTTTCTTGGGTCATAACCGGCTTCGCAAAGAGTCTCAAAGCCTGCCTGCATAAGTGCACAAACGCCACCGCAAAGAACTGCCTGCTCACCGAAAAGGTCTGTTTCTGTTTCTGTTCTGAAATCTGTTTCAAGAACACCTGCGCGAGCACCACCAATAGCAAGTGCATAAGCAAGAGCCATATCAAGAGCCTTACCTGTAGCGTCCTGATGAACAGCAACAAGACAAGGAACACCTTTGCCTGCCTGATATTCTGAACGAACTGTGTGACCGGGACCCTTGGGAGCAATCATAGTAACATCAACATTTTTAGGTGGAGTAATGCAACCGAAATGAATGTTGAAGCCGTGAGCAAACATAAGCATATCGCCCTCTTTAAGATTGGGCTCAATGTCCTTTTTATACATATCAGCCTGTAATTCGTCATTGATAAGAATCATAATGATGTCAGCTTTCTTTGCTGCTTCTGCTGCTGTGTAAACCTCAAAGCCTTGCTTAACTGCCTTTGCCCAAGATTTACTGCCCTCGTAAAGACCGATAATAACATTACAGCCTGACTCTTTAGCATTAAGAGCGTGAGCGTGACCTTGGCTACCGTAACCGATAACTGCAATGGTCTTGCCGTCTAATAAGCCTAAATTACAATCTTCCTGATAGAACATTCTCTGTTGTGACATAATAAAAATCTCCTAAAATAAAAAAATATGTTGTTTGACATCTTGTTTGCGTTGTCATACAACATATTATATATTATAAAATTAAATTGTCAATACCTTTTTAAAATAATTTTACAAATTAATCAAAAGAAATTTTTTCATTGAGTACAGCGTGATGCAGGTGAATGGTAACTGCACTCTTAACGCCAACTGAATCTCTGCTTTTAAGGAAATTCATAATCATGATATGGTCTTTGTATGCTTCTTCCGCAATAACATCAAGATTATAATTAAGCTCAATAGTTTTTCTTATGGTATTTGTAAGAATAGGTAAGAAATGACCTAAAAACTCATTGTGTGATGCTTTAAGAATAGCACCATGGAAAGCACTTTCTGACTCAATTCTTTTATCTCCGCGAGGGTCTTTTTTTAATTCTGTCTGACAAATTTCGCCAAGTCGCAAAATCTCTGCAATTTCTTCGTCAGTAGCACGCTTGCAAGCAAGAGAAGCAGCTTCTGGCTCGAAAATCAAACGGGTTTCATATAAATCACGAAGCGTAACCTTTTTATTAAGAAAGTCATTAACATCAACATCTTGTGAGTATTGGTCAATTTTTTCTGCAACGAAAGTGCCTTTACCACGCTTAACTACAAGCACACCCTTTGAAATAAGTGTCTTGATGGCTTCACGAAGAGTAGAACGACTGACCCTCAATTCTTGCGAAAGCTCGTTTTCATTTGGCAACTTTTCACCGTAGTTATATTTATGCTCCTCAACAATCATCTTTTTGAGTGTCTCGGCAGTTCTCTGCGATAAATTTTCCATAAAACATTCTCCAATCAAGAAAACATTAAAACAACTATACACCATTCTTTCAAAAAATGCAAAACATTTTTTGAAAGTGCAAAATGCAAAGCGTAAAACAGTAAGTTTAAATGCCTCCCTCTGACGAGGGAGGTGGCAACGCGTAGCGTTGACGGAGGGAGAGAATGTCGGGCGAGTGCTTACTTCTGCGGTCGTTATCATTCATTGACAAATCAATCTTTAAATGATATATTGTAATTGAGATTTTTATGAGGAGTGTTGAGATAGATGAAGAAAAAATATATTCGTATAGGCATAATCCTTTTAGTAATTGTAGCTGTTTGCTCATTATTATCGTATATACCAATTATTCCACTTTATATTAAAGGTGAGAGTCTTAATCCGTTTTTAGCATTGGGTTTTGTTTCATCAATTTTTACACTACTTGGAATATCAGAATCATTATTTATAAAGGCAGGAGTTGTTTCTAAATGGTTACGAATATTTATATATTTTCAATGGGTTTTTGTCCCAATGATTATTGTTCCAACTTTGATACATTATTTGATAATGATTTAATGCGTAAAAAAAATTATATAATCAATTATTATTGTCCCAACAGAGTGGTATTCCCACTCTGTTTTTTATAATTCCCCCTTGCAAAAACTGTTATATGAGTATAAAATATACTTTATATAACCTCCCTTGTTAAAGGGAGGGGGACCGTGCTTGCACGGTGGAGGGATTCATTCCCTTATAATTAGGAGGCAAAACTTATGAACTTACGAAGCGAAAATGTAGTAAAAGGTGTTGAAAGAGCACCAAACAGAAGCCTTTTCTATGCAATGGGCTATACAAAAGAAGAATTAGAAAGACCCTTGATTGCCGTTGTGTCTGCACATAGCGAAATCGTTCCCGGTCATATTCATCTTGATAAAATCACAGAGGCAGTTAAAGCAGGTGTCCGTATGGCAGGGGGCACACCCGTAATGGTGCCCGCTATCGGCGTGTGCGACGGTATCGCAATGGGACATATCGGTATGAAATATTCACTTGCGTCCCGCGAGCTTATTGCTGATAGTGTTGAAACAATGATTATGGCTCACGGCTTTGACGGTGCGGTGCTTGTTCCAAACTGCGACAAAATTGTTCCCGGTATGATTATGGCGGCAGTTCGCCTTAATATCCCCGCAGTTGTATGCTCGGGCGGACCAATGATGTCGGGTCTTATTGACGGCGTTGAAACCTCACTTTCAAAGATGTTTGAGGCAGTAGGTGCACGCAAAGCTAATATGATTGATGATTGTAAGCTTCTTGAATTTGAAGAGAATGTTTGCCCGGGTTGTGGTTCTTGCTCAGGTATGTATACCGCAAACTCAATGAACTGTTTAGCAGAAGCGGTTGGTATTGCTCTCCCAGGTAACGGCACAATCCCCGCAGTACATAGTGGCCGTATTCAGCTTGCAAAACACGCAGGTATGGCAATTATGAACCTTGTTGAGAAAGACATCAAGGCTCGCGATATTATCAACGAAAAGTCAATTCGCAATGCTCTTGCTTGTGATATGGCTCTCGGTTGTTCATCAAACAGCGTTCTTCATCTTCTTGCAATTGCTAATGAGGCAGGCGTTCCCGTTGATTTGCATATGTTCAATGAAATCAGCGCAAAAGTTCCTAACCTTTGTCATTTAGCACCTGCGGGCGGAACTCATATGCACGACCTTAACAATGCAGGCGGTATCCCCGCAGTTCAGGCAGAGCTCGCAAAGAAAAATCTTCTCGATTTGTCACTCATTACTGCAACCGGTAAAACTGTCGGTGAAAATATCGAGGGTGCATATATTAAGAATACAGATGCAATCCGTTCTATTGATAATCCATATAGCGAAACAGGCGGTATTGCAATTCTTTGGGGTAATATCGCAAAAGACGGTTGTGTAGTTAAGCGTTCAGCAGTAGCACCTGAAATGCTTGTTCATTCAGGTCCTGCAAGAGTATTTAATTCAGAGGATGAAGCAATCGACGCAATTTACAACGGCAAAATCACTCACGGTGATGTTGTTGTTATCCGTTATGAAGGCCCTGTTGGTGGCCCCGGTATGAGAGAAATGCTCAACCCAACTTCAGCCCTTGCAGGTATGAAGCTTGATAAAACAGTTGCCCTTATTACTGACGGTCGATTCAGCGGTGCTTCCAGAGGGGCGTCAATCGGTCATGTGTCACCCGAGGCTGCTGCAGGCGGTGAAATCGGTCTTATTTACGAGGGTGATATTATCGAAATTGACATTCCCGCAAGCAAAATCAATGTTAAGGTTTCTGACGAAGAACTTAATGAGAGAAGAAAGTCATATGTTAAGCCCGAACCAAATGTTAAATCAGGCTGGCTTGCTCGTTATTCTACACTTGTGTCATCTGCAAAAGACGGCGCAGTTATGAAAAAGGTGTTTTAATTTATGTCAAGAATAGTTAAAATTAAATCTGAGCTTAAACAGAATAAAAATAAGGCATTCTTAAAAACCGCCTTGTTCGCCTTACTCACTCTTGCCTTTTTAGGCTTGGGCGCGGGTGTGCTCGTGGCAATTTTAACTGAAAAATCTAAATTACACATTGCATTTCCAATAATAATTTTTGTGATTGCGCTTGCAATGCTCATATGCTTTTTCGTATTCCGCAAAAAGTACAATATTTTATTGTCGGGAGTACGCGGCGAAAGTGATACCCTTGAAATTCTTAAAAAATTGCCCAAGGATTTTACAATTATCACAAACCCCGTAATTCTTAATCGCGGTGTTACCCTTGAACTCGATTTCGTGGTAATCGGCAAAAACGGGGTTTTTATTGTAGAGAGCAAGAATTACCGCGGAATAATCAGCGGTAAAACCTCAAGTGCAAAATGGAAACAAATCAAGCACGGTAAAAATAATAAGGTTTATGAAAAAGAAGTCGGCAATCCCGTTAAGCAAGCACACCGTCAAGGTCGCAGAATGTTAGAAATGTTCCGCGATTTCGATATTACTGCCGATATTTATCCAATTGTTTACTTTGTTGATAACCGCTCAGAGCTTAAAATTCACGACGATGCTGAAACGGGCGTTGCGGTATTCAATAAAGAAAAGCAGTTGCTTGATTATATAGTAAACACAAGCGGAAAACAAACCGTAAACAGCACAGAGCTTACAAAAATCATCAGATTTTTCAAAAGATAATAACTGACATATTGTCCATAGTTTCATCATACAATTGATTGGTGATATTATGGACAATAATTTTTATGAATACAACCGCGAAGCCCGACCCCGTCAAACACACGAAAAGCCCAAAAATATAATGACAAAAATTATAGCCGTACAGCTTGTATTATCCTTACTGATTTCGGGTATTCTTTTCTTGATTTGCCGAAGCGACAGCGATTTGTCACAAGGTATAAAAGGTTTTTATTCGGGAATTTGCGAAAAGGATATGACAGTTTCAGAGATTCTGGATGTTTTCAAAAATGTCACAAAATCCACCTTTGTACCCACAATTATAGAGGAAGAAACAGAAAAATCGGCAGGCGAAACCACAACCCAAACGGGAGAAAAGGCAGACTTTTCTCCTGTTTTTTTGACGGTGAATTTTCAAAATCCTTTAAAAGAGGGGAATATAACCTCGCATTTCGGCTATCGCATAAGCCCCATAACTTATGAATATTCACTTCATTCGGGGCTTGATATTGCCGCACCCGAAAATACTGTAATCTATTCAGCATATGACGGTGTAGTTATAAAAGCCGAACAAAACGAAATCAACGGTAATTATATAGTTATCAAGCATTCAGACACATTAAAAACCACTTATAATCATTGTAATAAATTGCTTGTCCGTGAGGGCGAAAAGGTTAAAAAAGGTGAAAAAATAGCCCTTGTGGGTGCAACAGGGTGGGCTACGGGTAATCATCTGCATTTTGAGGTAATACTGAACGGTAAATATATAAATCCTTTGTGGGTGCTTAATTATGAAATTTAAGTTTAAAGGAATTGATTTTGAAATAACCTTTCTGTTTGTGGCGCTCATAACCTTTGTAATCACTATGAATGCCCCCTCAAATGTGCTTATAACCATTGTCTCATCGCTTCTTCACGAATGCGGTCATTTGCTTACAATGTCCGCGGTAGGTAATAAGCCCCAAGCCGTGCGACTTGAAATAACGGGTATGAATATTAAAAGAACACAAAGCATTAAAATCAGCACAAAAAACGAATTGTTAATAGCCCTTGGCGGACCATTTGCCAATGCCGTAATATTTACAATATGTTGCTTTGTAATCTGCTTTTATCAAAGCGAAATTTTAATGACTATTGCTTGCATAAATTTAATTCTTATGGCCTTTAATCTCTTACCTGTTAAAAGACTTGATGGGGGAATGGCTCTTTATTTTTTGCTTTCCCGCAGATTTGATGCAGAATTCTGCAGTAAAATCCTGAAAATCACCTCAACAATTTTCATAACTTTACTTTATTTTTGGGGGATTTATGTGTTTATTTCAAGCAGATACAATTTTTCGGTAATTATTATTGCAATTTTTCTAACTCTTTCAATGTTCGGCGGTAATGAATATTGAAAAAAATCATATTTTGTTGTAAAATATATTGAAAAACTTTTTGTGAGGTCAATTATGGTTAAAAAAGAAGTTGAAAAACTGCTGAAAAAGGTTCAAAAGCCCGCGCGCTATACGGGTGGCGAGCTTAACAGCGTTGTAAAAGATAAAGAAAATATGAAGTGCCGTTATGCCTTTTGTTTCCCCGATAATTACGAGATTGGTATGTCGCACCTTGGTATGAAAATCCTTTACAGTCTTGTGAATGAACGCGATGATGCTTGGTGTGAGCGCGTTTTCGCACCTTGGGAGGATATGGAAGGCTTAATGCGTGAAAACGGCGTTAAGCTCTATGCGTTAGAGAGTGGCGACAGCCTTGATATGTTTGATTTGGTAGGCTTTACTCTGCAGTATGAATTGAGCTATACCAATGTCCTTAATATGCTTGATTTAGGCGGAATTCCTGTACTTAAAAAAGACAGGACTGCACTTACTCCCATTGTAATTGCAGGCGGCCCCTGTGTCTGCAATGCAGAGCCAATGGTAGATTTTATTGATATTTTCTTACCCGGTGAGGGTGAAGAAGTAACCAATGAACTCATTGATTTACTTATCGAGCATAAAGAAAAAGGCTCAACAAGGCTCGAATTTCTGCGTGAAGCCGCTAAAATCGAGGGCGTTTATGTGCCCGAATTCTATAATGTGGATTATAATGAAGACGGCACAATCAAATCAGTCGAAACTCTTGAAACTGCACCTGTAAGGGTAAAGAAAAGAGTTGTTGCCGACCTTGATAATGCTCATTATCCCAAGAATTTCGTAGTACCGTTTATCGATGTTGTTCAGGATAGAACTGTGGGCGAGGTTTTCCGCGGTTGTATCCGTGGTTGTCGTTTCTGTCAGGCGGGCTTTATCTACCGTCCAATCCGCGAAAAATCTCCCGAAAAAATCAATGAACAATGCAGACTTATAAGCGACGCTACGGGCTATGACGAGATTTCTCTCTGCTCACTTTCAACAAGCGATTATACCAAGATTGATAAGCTTATTCCAATGCTTTTCGATTGGGCACTTAAAGAGAATATCAATGTATCGCTCCCATCACTCCGCGTTGACAATTTCTCTGACGAATTGATGGAAGAGCTTAAAAAAGTTCGCCGTAGCGGTCTTACCTTTGCCCCCGAGGCAGGTACACAAAGACTTCGCGACGCAATCAATAAAAATGTAACCGAAGAAGAAGTGCTTCGTACTGCTCTCAAAGCCTTTGACGGCGGTTGGACAAGCGTTAAGCTTTACTTTATGATGGGCTTGCCCACTGAAACTCTTGACGATATTAAGGGTATCGCAGATTTAGCCCAAAAGGTTGTTGATACATTTTATCGTAACCCCAACAAAGAAAAGGGCAAGGGTGTTCAGGTGAATGTAAGCTGTGCCTCATTTGTTCCAAAACCATTTACGCCTTTCCAATGGGAGCCACAAGATACCGCCGATATGCTTATTGAAAAGCAAAAGCATTTGTTGTCATCAACCACAAGCCGTAAAATCTCAATCAGTTATCATCAGTCCGATACTTCTGTACTTGAAGGCGTATTAGCTCGTGGTGACCGAAGACTTGGCGAAGTTATTTATAAGGCTTGGCAAAAAGGTTGTAAATTCGATAGCTGGGACGAATTCTTTGACTTCTCAAAATGGCGCGAAGCATTCAATGAATGTGATTTAACAACTGAATTTTACGCAAACCGCCGTCGCGATTATGACGAAATCTTACCTTGGGATATTATGGATTACGGTGTGCGTAAGGAATTCCTTGTTGAAGAGAATAAAAAAGCTCATAAGAGTGAAACAACGCCCCATTGCCGAATTAAATGCTCCGCTTGCGGTGCAAATAAGCTGAACGGAGGTAAATGTGATGCCCGAAATTAAAAAGTGGACAGATGTGAGAATGTTCTACGAAAAAACAGGAATGGCAAAGTTTATTTCACATCTTGATACCGTCCGTTGCATTACCCGTGCTATGAAACGCGCACAGGTGCCGATTTGGTACACCGAGGGCTTTAACCCCCACGCATTTTTAACCTTTGCAATGCCTCTGTCATTAGGCTTTGAAAGCTATTGTGAAACGGTAGATTTCCGTCTTACTGAAGATGTTGATTTGGCAGAGCTCACCGAAAAACTCAATAATGCCTTGCCCGTTGATATTACGGTTAAAAAGATTGCATTGCCCCATATGTCACCTAATGACATTCGCTGGGCAGAGTATGAAATAGTCTTCAACAATCCCGATGATTTGTTATTGAATAGGGCTCATTCAATCCTCTCTGCCGACGAAATCCTCGTTGAGAAAAAGGGTAAGCAGGGCAGAAAAAAGGTGGCAAAAGAGGTCAATATCAAAGAGCATATAAGAACTTATGAGTTAAAAGAAGAGAATAACAAACTCTTTCTCAAAACCGTTCTTGCCTCAGGCACTACTACCAATATCAATCCCATGCTTTTAATCGGCGCTCTTACCAAAAACACCAATACCGACGAGCAGGATGTTGATGTAATAAAACTCAAATCCTATACCGAGAATATGGAAATATTTAGATAACTTTTCTGCCTCCCTCTGACGAGGGAGGTGGATTTTGCGAAGCAAAAGACGGAGGGAGAGATAGGCTTAACTGCTCACTAAATCTCTCCTTCAGTCTCGCTAACGCTCGCCAGCTCCCTCGTCAGAGGGAGCCGATTATAATTGCGTCGCAGACCCTTCATTTTGCACTTTGCATTTTACATTTTGCATTTTGACAAACCCCAATTTGTCGAATTCTTTTATTTGAATGCTAATCTTGTATCAAAGCCGTGACTGAGGGCGTATAACCCTTGTCTGTCCGTGTATAGCAAAAAAACTCCTCTGTTTAATAGCAGGGGAGTTAGTTTTTATTCCTCAAATCTTCTGTCAAAGCTTCGATACTGTATCGCCTCAGTAATATGCTTGGTTTCAATCTGTACCGAATCATCAAGGTCTGCGATTGTTCTTGCAATCCTCAATACCTTGTCATAAGCGCGTGCTGAAAGTGATAACCTTTCAAATGCCGCTTGCAGAATGTACATAGCATTTGAACTCATTTTACAATATTTTCTTGTACTCGCCGCATCCATTTTCGCATTGCAGGTAATTCCTGTACCCTTAAAACGCTCGTGCTGAATAGCGCGTGCCTTGTCAACTCTCTTTTTAATCTCGCTTGAGGGCTCAGATTTACGGTCACTTGACAGATTTTGAAAATCTACGGGTGGAACGCTAATGTGAATATCAAGTCTGTCGATAAGTGGTCCGCTTACACGGTTTAAATATCTCTGTGCCGCACCCGTTGAGCAAGTGCAGGGACGGGTGGGGTGTCCGTAATATCCGCAGGGGCAGGGGTTCATTGCCGCAATCACCATAACTGAGCAAGGATATTGAAACTTTGCCGCTGCACGCGAAATACTGATAACTCCGTCCTCAATTGGTTGACGAAGCACCTCTAAAGTATTTCTTGTGAATTCGGGTAGCTCATCAAGGAATAATACACCGTTGTGTGCAAGCGACACTTCACCCGGTTTTGGTATTGCACCGCCGCCCGAAAGTCCCGCAGGGGATACCGAGTGGTGAGGTGAACGGAACGGTCTTGACCTTAAAAGTGAAACACCCGACGGCAACGCACCCGCAATAGAATAAATGTTAGTAGTTTCAATTGACTCCTCAAAGGTCATATCGGGCAAAATTGACGGCATTCTCTTTGCAAGCATACTCTTGCCCGAACCGGGAGGGCCCACCATAAGTACATTGTGTCCGCCCGCCGCGGCAATCTCCAACGCTCTTTTAGCCTCCTCTTGACCGCGAACATCTGCAAAGTCGGGAATGTTCAAAGGATTTCTGTATTCTGTGTAGCTTTCAGCCGATACGGGACTAATCAATTCCATATTTGTAAGGTGCTTAAGCAACTGGAAAACACTCTTAACGGGATAAACCTCAATTCCCTTAACTACTGCGCCCTCGCTGATGTTGTCCGCAGGAATAAATATCTTTTTAATGCCCGATTTCTGTGCACAAATAACCATTGGCAATACGCCGTTTACCTTACGAAGCTGTCCGTCAAGGGATAATTCACCGATAAAAGCCATATCGTCAGTAACACCCTTTAATTGCTCGTTGGCGCAGAGAAGCGCTATGAGTATGGGCAAATCATACAAAGGCCCTTCTTTTTTCATATCTGCAGGGGCAAGATTTACCGTAATTCTGCTGACGGGGTATTGCAAATTTGCATTTTTAATGGCAGAGCGAACACGCTCTCGGCTCTCTGAAACTGCGGTATCGGGAAGCCCCACAATGTCAAATCGTGGCAGCCCGCCCGAAATATCAGCCTCAACTATAACCTTGTATGCTTCAATGCCGAAAAGTCCAAGACTTGTAACTCTTGCAAACACTAAAATCACCCCAAAAATCAACTGAATACATTATAATTAAAAAACAACTAATTTTCAACCGATTTTACCCATATATTTTTATATTTACTTTTTACATATTTTGGGTTAAAATATTATTGATAATTAAAAATAGGAGGCATTACCGTGAACGATATTAATACTCTCTATGAACAATGGCTTAAATCTGCGGTGGCAGATAAAGACCTTATTCCCGAGCTTGAAAGCATAAAAGGGGATGAAGAGGCAATTCTCGACCGTTTCTATAAAAATCTTGAATTCGGTACTGCGGGACTTCGCGGAGTTATCGGTGCAGGTACAAACAGAATGAATGTTTATACCGTTAATCAGGCAACACAAGGGTTAGCCGATTACCTCAACGCAAACTTTGAAGAGCCCTCAATCGCAATTGCTTATGACTCTCGCATTAAGTCAGAAGAATTTGCAAAGAGTGCGGCAGGCGTTCTCGCGGCTAACGGAATTAAGGTTTATATTTATCCCGAGCTTGTTCCCACACCAATGCTTTCTTTTGCGGTAAGAAGACTCGGTTGTTCTTCAGGTATCATTATCACCGCAAGCCACAACCCCTCAAAATATAACGGATATAAATGCTATGACCCCAACGGTTATCAAATGACCGACGAGGCAGCGGCAAAAACTTATGAATATATTCAGAATATTGACATGTTCTCAGGCGTTAAAACAATGGATTTTGATGACGCACTTGCAGAGGATATGATTGATTTCATTGAAGATTGGCTTGTTGATGAGTTTTACAAAAAGGTTCTCGCTTGTTGCGTAAATCCTGCTGAAATCAAAAAAGCAGGGCTTAAAGTGATTTATACCCCACTTAACGGCACAGGTAATAAGCCCGTTCGCAAAATCCTCAAAAAAGCAGGTATCAAAGATGTAATCGTCGTTAAAGAACAAGAAAAACCCGACGGTAATTTCCCGACCTGCCCTTACCCCAATCCCGAAATCCGTCAGGCATTTGAATGTGCAATCAAAACTGCCGAGGGTACTGACGCAGATTTGCTTCTTGCAACTGACCCCGACTGCGACCGCGTTGGTATTGCAGTACGCGACGGTGATGATTATGTTCTTATGAGTGGTAATGAGGTTGGCGCAATGCTTTGCGAATATCTGCTCTCAACTCTCAAAGAGCAGGGTAAGCTCCCCGAAAATCCAATAGTAGTAAAAACTATCGTTACAACTCCTCTTGTTGAGGCAATCGCAAGCAGTTACGGTGCAGAAACTGCAGATTTGCTCACAGGCTTTAAATATATCGGCGAGCTTGTTACAAATCTTGAAAAGACGGGCAAAGAAAACCGCTTTATCGTTGGTATGGAAGAATCTTACGGCTATCTTCGTGGCGCACACGCTCGAGATAAAGACGCCGTTGTAGCATCACTCATAATCTGTGAAATGGCGGCTTATTATAAGCTTCGCGGTATTTCGCTAAAACAGTTTATGGATGGTATTTATGAAAAATACGGTATGTATTTAAATTCAGTTCTTAACTTCGCCTTTGAGGGCGCTAGCGGAATGCAGAAAATGAGCGACATTATGTCATCGCTTCGTACAAATGCCCCCGCAGAATTTGCAGGTAAAAAAGTAATTAAGGTGGCAGACTATAAGCTCAGTGTTGCAAAGGATACCGTAACAGGTGAAGAAACTGAAATTACATTGCCAAAATCAAATGTGCTTTCATATTCACTTGAAGATAACAGCAAGGTAATTGTTCGTCCTTCTGGTACAGAGCCCAAAATTAAGGCTTATATTACTGCTTATGGTTCTTCCCGTGCAGATTCTGAAGCCAAAACAGAGGTTATTTCAAAAAGCATTTCAGAAATTCTTGGAGTATAAATATGAAACAGCAAAAAATCGTTAAAATCGTTGCGATTGGACTTGCGGTATTAATGCTTATGAGCACTGCGTCAGTCCTTTTACAAATACTTATGTAGAATTATGCCCGCGAACTTTGTGGTTTGCGGGTGTTTTTTTGTCATATGGTGTCGAAATGTAAATATTTATCTATTTTATACAAAAATTTTTATTGACATTATAAATTTTTGTGATATACTTTTATATAAATATAATTATATTATGTATATTTCTAACTTTTTGAGGTGATTTTTTGGCTTCTGTGTCCTTAACTGATGCAAAAGATGACAACACTCTTGTATCACACGCAAAATCCGGTGACACTTTAGCACTCACCTTACTTATTCAGCGTTATTCTGATACTGTTCTTCAAAAAGCAAGGTCTTTTAAAGGCTTAAGCGGAATTGAAAGTGATGATTTGTATCAAGAGGGTATGATGGGCTTTGTAGCCGCAGTTTATTCCTTTGACGAAACCCGCGAAATTCAGTTCTCAACTTATGCTATTACAATTGCGGCAAGAAAAATGCTTTCAGCAATAAAAAAGTCAAACAATAAATCAAACCTTCCGCTTCGTTCATATATTTCAATTGAAGAAGAAAATAATCTTCTTTCACATTCACCAACACCTGAAGAAATTATTATTTATAACGAAGAGCTTGATAAAATAAACAGTTTTATTAAAACTAACCTTTCAAAAACCGAACAAAAGGTGCTTAAACTCTCAATGCTCGGTATGTCTTATTCTGAAATTGCCGACATTCTTGAATGTACTGAAAAATCAGTTGATAATGCAATTCAGCGCATTCGTAAAAAAATTCGTGATATTAGGTGAAAAACCTTTTATTATATGCCCTTTCTCAAAAAAAGGAGCGGGGTAAAAAACTTTAAGCGAGGTAGCGAAAATGTACGAAGACAAAACACTCACTTGTAAAATGTGCGGAAACGAATTCGTTTTCACAGCAGGTGAACAGGAATTCTATGCAGAGAAAGGACTTGTAAACGAACCCAAGGTATGTAAAGAGTGCCGTATTGCACGCAAAAACGCGAAGAACGGCGCAAGAGAATACCACACAGCAGTATGCGCATCATGTGGCGGCGAAGCAAAAATTCCCTTTGTTCCGAAGGATGACCGTCCGGTTTATTGCAGCGAATGCTTTGCAAAGATGAAGGCTGAGTAAATTTACATAAATGGCACGCTTCGGCGTGCTTTTTATTTTGCATAAAAAAAGAAAATCCCGACAAAATAAAGTCGGGAGGAATTTTAATGATTTTCTTGAAAGCATTTCTAATCGGCGGTCTAATCTGCCTTATCGGTCAGTTGCTTATTGACCTTACAAAGCTTACACCTGCGCGAATTCTTGTTATGTTTGTTGTTTTCGGCGTAGTTCTCGGTGCATTAGGTCTTTATCAACCACTTGTCGAATGGGCTGGCGCTGGGGCAACGGTTCCTCTCACAGGCTTTGGTAATGCCTTGGCACAGGGCACAAAAGAAGCAATTCGCGAATATGGTGCACTTGGCATACTAAAAGGTCCGTTGAGCGCTTCATCCGTTGGCATTACTGTTGCAATGGTTTGCGGACTTGTAGTAGCATTTGTAACGCGGGCTAAATCTAAATGAAAAAAGGACTACTCAAGCCGAGTAGTCCTTAAAATTTATTGTTTTTACGCAACAGTCTCTGAAACAAAGCTGTCATCACAGTATGAGCAAGAAACATAGTTTTCAGCGTCATGACCGATTACAACCTTTTTGCTGTCAACATACTTTTTGATAATTACATAAGCAGCAACTGCAACAGCAGCAATACCTGCGATAATTGCGATAACTTTAAGTGCCTTTTTCATAAAGATTTCCTCCGTAAAACTTCTTTTTAATAATTATACTTTAATTTCTATAAAAAGTCAATGAATAGTTTGTTAATAAAAAGAAAAATGCCGCAGACTTTCGTCAACGGCAAAGAACTGCGTAAAATTAAGTCGATTAAGCCTTGTTAAGCTTTGTAACGAGAGCAGACTTTTTACGAGCTGCATTATTCTTATGAAGAAGACCCTTAGCAGCAGCCTGGTCGATTTTCTTAACAGCAACCTTTACAAGCTCTTCTTTGTTTTCTGCTTTAGCGTCAATAGCTGCGTTAGCCTTTTTGATAGCAGTTTTAAGAGCAGAGTTCGCTGACTTATTGCGCTGTGCCTTTGTCTTGTTAACGAGAACACGCTTTTTAGCTGATTTGATATTTGGCATATTCGTTACACCTCCTTCGCATTACAGATACATATATTACCACGGAATAAAATAAAAATCAAGTTTTTTTTACAAAATGACTATTATTTTTTTCAATGCCAATAATATAGTCAAAAAAGGAGTAGTTTATATGAATTGCAGAACCGATATCGCTCTTGAAAGACATGAATTGCTTAAAGATAATAAGTGCGAAGGTGTGATTTTTGAAAAAGAAGAAAATGGAAAAGCAGTTGTCACAACAATAGAAATTCTTGACGAGAGGGGCGAAGAGGCATTAGGTAAGCCTAAAGGGAAATACATTACAATTGATTTGCCCGAATTCTCACACGAGAGCGAATTGTTCGACAGCCGACTTGCCACGATAACAAAAGCCATCAATGATTTGCTACCCACAAACGCCAAAACCATACTCGTTGCGGGCTTGGGCAATGAAAGTATAACTCCAGACGCATTAGGTCCGTTATGTGCAAAACAAATTTTCTCAACAAGACATATTGGAAATGGTATGGAAAAAGATTTGGGACTTCCCAATCTTCGCCCCGTTGCTGCCGTCTCAACAGGAGTTTTGGGGCAAACAGGCATTGAAACTGCAGAATATATTAAAGGAATTGTGGAATTAATTAAGCCTGATGCAGTAATTGTTATTGATGCCTTGGCTTCCCGTAAGCTGTCAAACCTCGGCAGAACCGTTCA
Organism: Candidatus Fimenecus sp.; assembly: GCA_045594645.1. GTDB lineage: Bacteria > Bacillota > Clostridia > Oscillospirales > Acutalibacteraceae > Fimenecus. The sequence continues at coordinate 5,759 of JAZNYY010000018.1, read as the reverse complement.
ACTTTCAGATACGGGAATTACTCCGGGTGCAGGAGTTGGTAATTACAGAAAAACTATTAATAAATCCACTCTAGGAGTGCCTGTAATCTCAATGGGTGTTCCAACGGTGGTTGACGGTAAAACAATAGTTAACGATTTAACTGAAAACACAGAAAGTATTTCAACCGATGCCGATGAAATGATGGTGACACCCCGCGACATTGACACAGTAATTCACCGTGCCGCAAAGCTTTTAGCACTCAGCATAAACTGTGCGTTGCAACCCGAATTTGAGCCAGAAATGTTTCTTGCACTATCATAAATTGTAAAATGTCAGCATATTTATATTTGAAAAAACATTGAAACGAGCTGATATTTTGAATAAAAGGACAAACATTAGTAAAAACATCCTTGATTTACTGATAAAAACCATATTGCCCATAATACTCTGTCTTGTAACTATACTTTATGGTGCAGATACTGTGGCAGAAAAACTGTTGAATACAAGTTTTTTATTATCAAATCCGTTAAGTGCTTTTTCAGTTCAAAAAGAAAAAGACGAAAAAACAAATGCAGAGAATTCTTTTGAAAGCGAAAGTCCACAAACTCAGACCGCAAATTCCTCAATAGTTTTCACAGTTTCTTCCGATATAAAAAAACTTGTAGATGATGCTGAGAAAAAATATGCGAATTCCTCAAATGATGGTAAAATTTCTGCAGAGGATTACAGCATTAAAAATGCAACATCAGAGTATAACGGCATATATCTGAGAAACACCACACAAAGTTATAGTGAAATTGATATGGCAAAATATCTCAAGAGAAAAGTACAGGCATCAGTTGATAAAAATCAACCCGCCGTGTTGATTTATCATACCCATACAAGTGAAACCTATGAGCTTTTAGACAGAGATTTTTATACCAATGAACGAAGCACACGAAGTGAGAATACTGCAGAAAATATGGTAAGAGTAGGTGAAGAAATCTGTAAGGTGCTTGAAAAAAACGGGTATAAAACCATTCACGATAAAACTGTGTATGACGAAACGCTCAGTGGCGCATATGACAGAGCAAGAGAAAATATCACTAAGATTTTAAAAGAAAATCCGTCAATTCAGGTGGTACTTGATATTCATCGAGATTCAATTTATATGAAAGACGGCACACGAATTAAAACTGTTTCGCAAATTGGTGGCGAAAAGGTAGCTCAAATAATGATTACCACGGGCTGTGAAGATGGTAATGTGACCGATTTTCCAAATTGGGAGAAGAATCTGACCTTTGCATTAAATCTTCAGCAAAGTCTCGTGCGTGAAGCCCCGTCACTAATGCGACCGCTCAACTTAGCGGGCAGAAAATATAATATGGATTTAATTCCTTGCGCCTTGCATATAGAAATCGGCACAGATGCAAATACATTGACCGAAGCGGTGAATTCCGCAACTATTTTCGGCGAAGCATTATCAAAACTTTTAAAAGGATATGAAATATGACAGAACTCTCAAAAATTATTAGAAGTTATTATTTGTCGGTAATTATTACAGTGCTCACAACACTTGTTTTCTGTGGTGTGTTTATAGCACAGAGCAATACTGATAAAATGTTATTTGGATAAAAACATAATATTGCAATTACGGCTTTTACATTGTATAATCTAATTGTATTTTTATTGAAAGGTTGTACGCGTAAAAGTCTTTTTTGCGCGGGTATATTTATGAATTTTACAGAAATCAACAATAACGGGCTCGTTGAGGGCTTTGCAGTCATTAAACAGTGCGATAAAAAAATGGCAAAAAACGGTAATGCTTATCTTGACCTTGTTCTTTCAGACAAAGACGGCGAAATATTTGCAAAGCTTTGGGATTATAACGAGGTTTCTCACGGCAAATATGAAAACGATATGTTTATTAAGGTGAGAGGCACAATCTCACAGTATAACGGTCACGACCAGTTGAGGATTGAAAGAATTCGTCCGGTAACAGATGGCGACAATGTTAATGTGGCAGATTATGTTAAGTCAGCGGATTATTCAGGCGAGGATATGTATAATTTCCTTATCACTACCGTTAACGCTTTTACAGACGAAGACTTGAAAAAAATTGTAACTTATCTTCTCGAAAACAATAAAGAGAAAATTCTTTATTTTCCCGCTGCATTCCGTCTGCACCACGCAATTCGTTGCGGACTTTTAATGCACACTTCGTCAATAGTTAAGCTTTGCGAGGCAATCTGCAAGGTTTATCCTTTCGTTAACCGCGAATTGCTCATTTCGGGCGCAATTCTTCACGATATTGCAAAAACCGTTGAGTTTGATGTTCGCGATACAGGTATTGCTTCGGGCTATACAGTTGAGGGTAATTTAATCGGTCACCTTGTAAAAGGTGCTATGATGATTGCTGATGCCGCAAAGGTGTTGGGCACTGATAGCGAAAAATCACTTCTTTTGCAACATATGGTGCTTTCTCACCATGGTGAGCCCGATTTTGGTGCGGCAGTTCGCCCCTTGTTCCTTGAGGCAGAATTACTTTCACAGCTCGACTTAATGGACGCAAGAGTTTATGAGATTATGGATGCAGTCAGCGGCGTAAACAAAGGTGAATTTACAAATCGCCTCTGGGCACTTGAAGACAGAAAATTCTATAAATATAATGACGCAACATTAAAAGTTGATATTCTTTAATATGGTACGGCGGGGATTCTCGTCTCCCCTGAAAGGGGAGATGTCAACGGAGTTGACAGAGGGGTTTCCCGCCGTTACTTTTTATCTTAATAAATTCTTAATAATTTAACTTCTTTATTCTTAAAATCATTTCTATTACAATACCGTTGGAGGTTGAAAATATGTATAATATTTTAGTTTGTGATGATGAAAAAGATATTGTCAACGCACTTGATATTTATCTTAAATCAGAGGGGTACAACACAATTCTTGCCTACAACGGTTTAGAAGCTTTTGAGAAGGTGCAGACCGAAGAAGTTCACCTTGTCTTAATGGATATTATGATGCCCATTTTAGACGGCATTAACGCAATGGTGAAAATACGCGAAATCAGCAATATCCCCGTAATTCTGCTTACAGCAAAAGGGGAGGATACCGATAAAATCCTCGGATTAAATGTTGGTGCTGATGACTATGTTACAAAGCCATTTAACCCCGTTGAGCTTATGGCACGCGTTAAATCACAGCTTCGCAGGTATTTAATGCTTGGCGGCGGAAAAATCAGTTCTCAAAATATTCAAATAGGCGGAATTGAGCTTGATGACACCGCCAAAAAAGTAACCGTTGACGGCGAAAAGGTTTCACTCACGCCAACTGAATATGACATTCTGCGTCTGCTTATGCAAAATCCCGATAAAGTCTTTTCACCTCGTGAAATCTATGTAAAGGTGTGGAAGGACGACCCCTACGGTGCAGAAAGCACAGTTGCAGTACATATCCGTCACCTCCGCGAAAAAATCGAAATCAATCCTGCCGAGCCACGCTATTTAAAGGTGGTATGGGGACAGGGATATAAGATTGAAAGAGGTGTGAGATAATGAGTTTGAAAAGTAACTTTGTTGTTAAATGTATTGCGGTTATACTATTTGCAGTATTTTTGACCGCCACATTACTGTCGTCTGCGTGCCTTGTGTCCGGTATAGCAACAGGTACATTCACAACAGACGCCGAAAAAAAGGAAAGTAAAGAAAATGTTTTACAGGATATGCTCTGGTATCCTGCTGGGCAAATAAGAAGCAGTTTGAGAGATTTTGCCGAGATTGAAGACTTGCCCTTTGAGTATTACAATATTTATCAATCCGAAAATGTGTTGTATGAAATTTATGATACCGATGGTAAAATATTTTATTCTAATTTAGACGGCACCGAAGGTGATATTCATATTTATGACGAATACACTTTTTCAGTCCTTAAAGAAGAATATAAAGATTCTGAGTTAATTTACGAAGAAACCTTGCCGACGGATTCCACAGATTATGGCGAAGATGCAACTGCCGTTCATCCAAGCTCAGATGAAATTACGGATAAATACTATGAAGAAAAAAGCTATTCATACAATGTTTATCTTAAAGAAGAAATGACTGCAAAAGACAGCTTTTATTATGTTTCAGAATTATTTGATTATGTTGCAGAGCATAAAACAAGCCTTACAATCACCGTAATAATATCACCGATTATTTCCCTTGTGTTGTTCATTTTCTTAATGTGCGCATCAGGTCATAAAGAGGGTGTTAAAGAAATTCATATTTCCCGCTTTGACCGTTTCCCTGTTGATATTTTGTCTGCCGCTTATATAGGGCTTACGGTATTGTTGGGATTAGGCATCTTCTGGCTGTATGAAGAGTTTTTGTATTATTGGCCGCAGTATTATGATTCTTCAATTAGCATAGTAATTCCGTTTTTAGTAGGCCTTTGCATTGTCGGTGTCGCACTTGATTTTGCACTTCTTGCAATACTCTCAATGACCACCGCAGTGCGCCTCAAAACTCGTACATATATAAAATCAACTCTGATTTTTATGGTGCTAAACATTTGCTGGAAAATCCTTAAAATGAGTTGGAAATTTATTTGTAAAATCTGCAGAAAATCATTTAATTTCACAGGCAGAGTTTTACGCAAAATCCCGCTTGTTTGGAAAACTATTTTAATTGTTATTGCACTTGGCTTTTTGGAGATACCTATATATGTTATATCCCATGACTGTGGTTTCCCGCTTTGGTTTATATTTAATGTAGTTTTAGGTGCTATTATAATCCTTGTTGCAATCTTGCTTAAAGACATCAAAAAAGGTACCGAAGAAATCGCAAAAGGCAATATTTATAAGAAAATCAACACAAAATATATGTTACTCGATATTAAAGACCACGCAGAAAATATCAATAATATAAACGACGGTATCGCAAAAGCAGTTGAAGAGCGAATGAAGTCCGAACGCTTTAAAACCGAGCTTATTACCAATGTTTCTCACGATATTAAAACTCCTTTGACATCAATTATCAACTATGTTGATTTGCTTGAAAAAGAAGAAATCAACAATGAAACTGCAAAAGAGTATATCGGTGTATTGTCCCGTCAGTCTGCAAGACTTAAAAAGCTTATTGAAGACTTGATTGAAGCCTCAAAGGCGTCAACGGGTAATGTGAGTGTAAATCTTTCACGGTTTGAATTGGGTATTTTGCTCACTCAAGCTCTCGGCGAATATGAAGAACGCTTCGCACAGAATAATTTGCAGATAGTTCTCAACAAAACCGATGAAATGCTACTTGTAATGGCAGATAACCGTCATATGTGGCGAGTGTTTGATAATATTCTTAACAATATCGCAAAATATGCCCAACCTAATACCCGCGTTTATATTGACGCTAATCGCAAAAATAATATTGCCGAAATCAGCTTTCGCAATATATCAAAGGATGCTCTCAATATTTCGGGCGACGAGCTTATGGAACGCTTTGTCCGTGGTGACAGCTCACGAAATACCGAAGGTAGTGGATTAGGACTTTCAATAGCAAAATCCCTTACAGAAGTTCAAAAAGGTAAACTCGATATCCAAATCGACGGCGACCTCTTCAAAGTCCGCCTTGCATTCCCATTAAGTGAATAAAACGAAAACTTGCCTCCCTCTGACGAGGGAGGTGGCATTTTCGCAAGAAAATGACGGAGGGAGAGAAAAAAGTAAGTTATAATCTTACCTAATCTCTCCCACAGTCTCACTATCGTTCGACAGCTCCCTCGTCAGAGAGAGCCATTCTCTTCATTCAATTTTCTTTGCAAATATTTT
>JAZNYY010000017.1:0-8925 GCA_045594645.1 Candidatus Fimenecus sp. | reverse complement strand
GTGAAATCACAGACGGTGAAAAAGATAATTCCGGCCTCTCCTTCTATGAGGCAATTGAGCGAAGTGCAAGGAAAAATACGGAGTGTGAGGACTGTGGCTGATATTCAGTTCCGCGAATTCTCACCTAAACAGCTTACTGTTCTTAACTGGTGGTGTGAAAACAGCCCACACCGACACCGCGACGCCATAATCTGCGACGGTGCGGTGCGTAGCGGTAAAACACTTTGTATGTCACTATCGTTCATTCTTTGGAGCTTCTATCGTTTTTCAGACTGTTCCTTTGCCCTTTGCGGTAAAACAATTACTTCACTTCGGCGCAATGTGGTTACTCCCCTTTTGCCCATTCTTCGCAATATGGGATTTACCGTAACCGAGCGAAGAAGCGCAAATCTTGTTGAAATAAGCAACGGAAAACGCACAAACCGATTTTATCTTTTCGGTGGCAAGGATGAGGCTTCGGCTTCGCTTATTCAAGGTATGACTCTTTGCGGAATTCTGCTTGATGAGGTTGCACTAATGCCACGCTCATTTGTTGAGCAGGCAATGGCACGATGCTCTGTTACGGGCTCAAAATTCTGGTTCAACTGCAACCCCGAAAATCCACGGCATTGGTTTCACACGGAATGGATTAAGAAAAGTGAAGAAAAAAATTGTCTTTATTTGCATTTTCTTATGGAGGACAACCCCTCACTTTCAAAGAGAATACGCGAGAGATACCGTTCACTTTATTCGGGTGCATTTTACGAGCGGTTTATTCTCGGTAAATGGGTGGCAGTTGACGGTCTTGTGTATCCTTTTTTCAACGAAAAAACACACACCACCGATACACCGCCCGAAATTTGTGAGAAATATTACATTTCTTGCGACTACGGAACAGTCAACCCAGCCTCATTCGGACTTTGGGGACTTCACGGCGGAATTTGGTACAGAACAAGGGAATTCTATCACGATTCAAAAGCAAAAGGCTTTCAGATGACCGACAGAGAATACTATGATGAATTAGTAAATCTCGCAGGTGACAAAAGAGTTGAAGCGGTGATAGTTGACCCCTCTGCCGCCTCTTTTATGGAGTGTATACGCCGTGAAGGAAATTTCCGCGTTATCCCTGCAAACAATAATGTTGCCGACGGAATCCGCAAGGTAAGCGAGGCATTGAAAACAAGAAAAATTATTATAGGCAGTTCCTGCGGGGATACACTTCGCGAATTCTCAATGTACCGTTGGGACTGCAACAGTGTTAAAGACACACCGCGAAAAGAGTTTGACCACGCGATGGATGATATTCGTTATTTCGTGGCGACGGCTCTTAATAATTCTGCAGATGACGGCATTTTTGCCATTTCTGTAGAAAGAAACTAACCCCTATCGAAAGGAGGTAATTATTTGTCAATTTTTGATAAGGTAGGCAAAAAGAAGGTATGCACAAGTGCACCGCAGACCTCACATTCTCACCCCTTTGAAATGCTTGGGAACTATACGCCCGCTATGGTTTGTCAGCCCGAACTTTACAGAATGCTCCGCGAGGCAATTCCGATTATAGACACGGCAATTTATAAGCTTGTACGACTTACGGGCGGATTTGCCGTGAAATCACGCAACGGCAAAAACCAAAATGATTTGGAAAACTTTATCCGCAATATAAATGTGGGCGCAGGGTTTGGACTTCAACAGTTTATTGACACATATTTTGAACAGCTTCTTACCTATGGCACAGCTGCGGGAGAAATTGTGGCAAATGAAAACGGTATTACATCTCTTTACAATGTGCCGATTAAAAACATCAGCCTTAAACGAAATCCGCTGAATTTCAATGAAATTCTCATTTGCAAGCCCGATAGTATTGACGGTACTCCTGTTAAATATCAGGAATTGGTTATGTATTCGGCACTCAACGCCGAGGCAGGCAGTATTACGGGCAATTCAATTCTTAAAGGGCTTCCCTTTGTGGCTTCAATCCTTTTGAAAATCTATGACTCAATGGGTCAAAATTGGGAGCGTGCAGGGAATCTGCGTTATGCCGTTACATACAATCCGGGCTCTGATGTGCTTGACCGTGCCTATGCCAAGGAACGCGCACAGCAGATTGCAAAGGAATGGGCAAGTGCAATGGAAAAAGGCAGCGTCAAGGATTTTGTGGCGGTGGGCGATGTGCAGATTAAGGTAATCGGCGCAGACGGGCAAATACTCGACAGCGAAATTCCCGTTAAGCAAATGCTTGAACAGATTATCGCGAAGCTTTCTATTCCACCCTTTATGCTGGGACTCAGTTGGAGCACAACGGAGCGAATGTCATCACAGCAGGCAGACGCGCTCACTACAGAGCTTTTGGCATACAGAAGAATTCTCACACCGGTAATTGAAAAGGTTTGTTCAATGTTTCTTCGTTTCTTGGGCAACAGCTCGGGCGTTGAGGTTGTATGGGACGACATTACATTACAAGATACTGTTGAAGAGGCAAAGGCTGAGCTTTATACAGCACAAGCAAAAGCACTTTCGGGAGGTGAAAATAAATGATTTGCAAATCTTTTAAGGCTTTGAACGAAATCGGTACTCCTACGCCCGAAGATATGAGTTTAATAAACGGGTTTGCCCTTAAAACGCTTAAACCCGAAGATGTTTTCTGCTTCAGCGTTATTCTTTGTGACAATGATATTGACCGCGATTTTGAGAGATTTGATGAAAATGCGCTCAAATCCCTTGAAAAATTGTTCGTTGGCAAAACGGGAATTCAAAATCACAGTATGCGTTCTGATGACCAGACCTGCCGTACATACAAAACAGAGCTTTTAACCGACGAAAACAGAAAAACTGCCGACGGCAAGCCATATATGTACTTAAAGGCTTGGTGCTACACGGTGCGAAGCGAGAAAAACAATTCACTTATCCGCGATATTGAAAGCGGAATAAAAAAAGAAGTGAGCATCAGTTGTGCATCAAAAAGCAGAATTTGTTCAATCTGTGGCGAGAAAAACTGCTCGCACATTGCGGGCAGAAGCTATGACGGTAAAATCTGTTATAAGACAATTACAGATATTTGTGACGCTTATGAATGGTCCTTTGTGGCTGTTCCTGCCCAAAGAAATGCGGGAGTTACGAAATCTTTTAAAAAGGAGAAATCTATGGAGAATATTTTGAAATCTATCAAAGAGGATAAGTCACTCACTCTTGAAAAGTCAGAACTCAAAAAGCTTTCTGACTACATTGAAAATCTTGAAAAAAAGAGTGCTGACGGCGAAAAATACCGCGCTGACCTCTGTACCAAAACAAAAGTGAGCTTTGCATTGGCATTTCCCGAAATCAGCGAGGAATGTGCTGATGAAATACTCAAAAATCTTTCAACGGAAAATCTTGAGGCACTCTCTAAGGCTATGTCAAAAAAGGCGACGACAGTTGCCCCGATTACTTCTCAGCTTTATGTTGAGGAAGGCAAAAACGATAACAATGCAAACAGCGAATTCAAATTTTAAGGAGGATATGAATTATGGCTAATTTTGAAACAATTAAACTCGACAAGGGACTTTACGGTACAGGCAAGGGATTTTTAACCGAGCTTGAAAAAATTGACCCCAGCGAAAATTACAAGGGTACTTCCCTTGAAAATCTCGACGCATTTGAGCGTCAGTTAAAGCGTTTTGACATTAAGGTAAAGGGCGCGAGCAGTGACGCGGTTGAAAAGTTCTTTGCAACTACTGATTCTGCGGTACTCTTCCCTGAATATGTATCCCGCGCGGTGCGTCAGGGTATTGAAGAGGCAAACAGCCTTGACCATATTGTAGCAACAAAGACAAACATCAACGGTCTTGATTACAGAACAATCGCATCTGTTCCCACCGCTGACGAAAAGGAGCTTAAAGATGTTGCCGAGGGCGCTGCAATTCCCGAAACTGTTGTTCATACTCAGGACAATCTTGTTACTCTCAAAAAGCGTGGCAGAATGCTTGTGGCATCATATGAGGCAATCCGTTTTCAGCGTCTTGACCTTTTCACAGTTACACTTCGTCAGATTGGTGCTTACATTGCCCGCACACAGTTCAAAGACGCAGTGAATGTGCTCGTGGGCGGTGACGGCAATGACAACGCGGCGGCAGAAATCAGCCCTGCAGTTGCGGGCACAATCTCTTATGAGGATTTGATTTCACTCTGGAATTCATTCTCGCCCTATGAAATGAACACTCTCATCGCCTCACCCGATGTGACAGCAAAGCTTCTCACAATGCCCGAATTCCGTGACGCCCCTGCAGGACTTAATTTCCACGGAAAAGGCACAATGATTACACCTCTCGGTGCAAAGCTTATTAAATCAAACGATATTTCAAAAACACTTATCGGTCTTGATAAGAACTGCTCACTCGAAATGGTGACCGCAGGCGGTGTTATGACAGAATTCGACAAGCTTATTGACCGTCAGCTTGAACGCGCTGCAATTACACAGATTTCAGGCTTTGCAAAAATCTTTGCAGACGCTTCAAAGGTTATGAATATCTGATGAAGGAGGTCGGGCAGTATGATAAATGTCTGGTCAGTTTCACAGGTTCTTGAGGATACGGGCATACTCACTGCAGACGAAGCCAAAAAGGCAACCCCATTCTGCCTTGCCGCCTGCTCTGCCCTGTCACCTCGACTTCGTGACATAAAAAATGAGGACAACCCCGCCGTTGTAATGGCTTGTGCGGGAATTGCCCTTTATAACTACGCACTTTCGGTTGGCGCGGGGAATGATGATTTCTCGTCATTCAAGGCGGGCGATGTTACAATCAGCCGAAGCGCCTCTGCCACGGCAGAGAGTGCTGAAAGATTTCGTGACGAAGCACTTGTTGCGGCTGCGCCTTACCTTACTGATGTGGATTTTGTATTTGAGGCGGTGGAAATATGAGCATAGAAAAACTGCTCAACAAATACGGCAACACCATTTATATTTCGGGGGCTGACGGTTGGAAATCCTCTGTTTTCAACGCATTTATTCAGCCCCTGCGATATAAAACCAAGCTTTATATGACGGGCGATATGACCCCCATAGGCATAAACCATAATAATGTTTATCTTTATATAGGCCCTGCCCGTCACGACCTTACGAAGCTTGACAAATCCTACAGAATTCACGACAGTGAAAACAATTCATATTTAATTGACCGTGCAGAAAAAATCACAGTTAAAAATAACACGATTTATATTTGGGCGGTCATAAGACAGACAACGGAGGGCGATATATGATAATCAACGGATATATGGCAGACGGCATTGTAACCACACTTTCCGGTAACTCAGATTTTGATGATTTAACCTTTGTTTTGGCATACGAAAACGAAATAAAGCCCACACCAATCAGCAAACCGATTGTTGCTTTTTCTGTAAAAGGCTGTGAAATCGGCGAAAAGCTTACAGAAACTCTTGAAACAGGTGAAATCACAGAAACAGAAGCCCGCGAAATGCTTACAACCTTAAGTGCAGATATTTATCTGCCCTATTCAATGGGCGGAAGTGCGGGACACAAGATTTTTGACAGAATTGCAACATATTTTTTATTCGTCAAAGACCTTGATACTGCAAAAGCCGTATGTGGCAATACTGATTATGACAAATCCTGTGAGGCGATAGTTCTTCGCTCACATTTTGTATTTCGACACACAATTTCATCATAAAAATTAATTTAAGCTTCCCCTTGAGGAGAAGCAAAAAAATACCCACTAAGGAGAAATCCTTGGTGGGTATTTGGTTATATAAAATTAATATCAGTCAGCGTTTTCTTCTTCGATTTTGTCAACGATTTCTTGAGGAACAGCCTCACCGTGTTTAACGAAGAGAATGCAAAGAATACTCAAGATGAACATAATCGGGCTATATACGAAAAGTGACATATATGAACCTGTGAACATACGAACGATACCGTAAATAATCGGAGAAGCAATCTGTGCTGAGAATGTTGCTGTGTAATAGTAGCCTGTGAATGTACCAACCTTTTCAATACCGCCGATGTCAAGAACAAGTGGCAAGGTATTAACTGTGATGAACATATTAGCAGCACCGCCAAGAACAAGAGCAACCCAGATAAGTGCCATATTCTGTGTAAGTACATAGAGAAGGAACACAGCCATAAATACTATAAGACCAATAAGGATTGTCTTTTTTCTGCCGATTTTCTTACCCATTTTACCTGCAGGAATTGCGGCAGCAGCAGAACAAACTGCAAACAATGTTGTCATAATTGTTGCTTCGCCTGTGCTCTTGCCGAGAACCTCTTCAGCAAAGAGTGCAAAGAATGTTGTAATTGCGTTTGTACCGCAGAAAAGGAAGAACAAACCGCCGAGCATAAAGATAAGACTCTTTCTTTCGCCCTTTGAAAGCTTCTGAGCTTTTCTTGCTTCTTTTTCAGCCTTTTTAGCAGCTTTTTCATCGGCATACTGATTCTTTACTGCAACTTCTTCAAGGCTTGAGGGCTCTTTAACCCAGATGCGAACAACAAGCATACCGAGAACCATAACGATAGCACCAAGCAAGAATACATAGGGGAAGCTTGTGAACTGTTCGTTTTCAGCAGTAACCTTAACACCTGTTACTGCCAAATAGATAGCACTTACAAGAGTACCTGCAACCATACCGATAACAGAGCCTACACCACCCATAAGGTTGATGATTGCATTACCCTCTGAACGAAGATGTGACGGAGTAAGTGCGGGCATCAAAGCAACCGCGGGAGCACGCCACAATGACATTGAAAATACGAAAAGGATAATGAAAATCATTGTTACAGGAAGATTTGCCTTTAACGCAACCCAAGGAATGAGCGCAAAAAGAAGTGCTGAAACGGGTGCACCGTAAACAATGAACGGACGACGCTTGCCAAGCTTTGAACGGCAACGGTCAGAAAGCTTACCGAATGTTGGCTGGAAGATAACACCGAAGATGTTATCGAATGTCATAATGATACCGATGAACAACGGAACAAGTGTAATTCCGCCACCTGCAACATTAACATCCTGACCCTGTGTTTCTGCAAATTTTGCAAGCACGGGGAAAGCCTCGTTAAGCTTTGCACTCAAATTAGTAATCCATTCTGACTCTGTGAGCAATCTGTTAAGAATTTTTGTGATGTATGGGTCATAAATTGCCCATGCGATTGAAGTTGTGAGAAAAGCGAAGCCTGTGAGTATGGTATGCCATGTATGAAGCTTACCGTTTTTCTCGCAAAACAGTTCTGTTTTGTTACTCATAATTTTTCCTCCCGGATAAAATCCAAAATTATACGAGAATATTATACATTATTTTATTAAAAATGGATATGTGTAATTATTATAAATTTAAGAAAAATTTTTGTACACAGTGTCAAATAAATACAAAATGCAAAGTGCAAAGCGCAAAATGATTTTATACAAAATATGTTATATTTTTTATTCATCTTCCTCATAAGCAAATATTTTTTCGCAAATCTTCTTAAAATATGGACATTCAATGAATTTTTCAGTCAAACAATATTCACAATAATGTTCTTTTGTGATTTCCATACAATACACACCACAATGAGCTTTATTGTAAAACTTCGTAAGAGTGGTATCTAAAAATAAACATTTATTACGCATATTAGCCTCCGTCTTCAGTGTCATTTAGTATTATTGTATAATACTTTTAAATATTTTTCAACAGTTTCGATTATAATAAAATATAAACAATCATACATAGAGGTGATATTATGCGTCCTTTGAAAGAACATATAAGTATTACTGTTGATAATGATTTGCTTGAAAAAGCAAGAGAATTAGCAGAGCTTGATGACCGTTCGTTATCACAATTCATAAACATTGCACTCAGAGAGTATATCAAAAAAATTGAAAGCAAAGATTAACAGCAGGGTTTCCCCTGCTGTTTTTATTTAGAAACAGAGTCCCTGTTCTGCCCCTAAACAAATTCTTACTAACACGGGTCGTCGAGGACGCCGACCCCTACGAATAATGTGATATAAAAAACGGCGGGAGCTAAGCCCCCGCCCTACTTTTGTTTAAATTAATCTTTTAAGATGCTTTTGTAAAGTCTGATATACTCGTTTGCTGATTTGCCCCAGCTATTGTCGCATTCCATTGCGCGTTTAACGAGAATACTCCAGCCCTCTTTATTCTTATAGCCGTCAAGTGCTCGTCTGATTGTGTAAAGCATATCGTGAGCGTTATAGCTTGAGAATGTAAAGCCGTTGCCCTCGTTATCACCACTATCCTTGATACTGTCGCGAAGTCCGCCTGTTTCACGGATAATCGGAATTGTACCGTAGCGGAGTGAAATCATCTGTGAAAGTCCGCAAGGCTCACTCTTTGAAGGCATTAAGAAGATATCAGCACCTGCATAAATCTTCTTTGAAAGTGACGGAATAAAGCCGAGCTTAAGTCCCATCTTATCGGGATATTTCTCTGCCATCTCTTTAAAGAAGCTTTCATACTGCCATTCGCCAGAGCCGAGAACTACAAACTGAACATCCTCTGTTGCCAAAAGTTCTTCAAGAACTGCTTTAACAAGGTCAAGGCCTTTATGACCAACAAGGCGTGTAACCATACCGATAATGGGCACATCTTCACGCTGAGGAAGTGAGAAATACTCCTGCAACTTTGCCTTATTAACCTTTTTCTTATCTGCAAAGTCCTCTGAATTGTAGTTAAGCTCAATATCCTTATCAGTTTCGGGATTATAAAGGATTGTGTCGATACCGTTGAGGATACCGCTGAGCTTCCATGAACGCTGATTAAGAATTGGGTCTAGACCATGTGAATACCATGGGTCAAGGATTTCGTTTGCGTATGATGGAGAAACGGTTGTAACTCTGTCGGCACACTCAATAGCACCCTTCATAAAGTTGCAGTCGCCATCATATTCAACAAGTGATGCGAAATGCTCGGGAAGACCCACAACCTCACCTAAAAGCTCCATTCCGTAAGTTCCCTGATA
>JAZNYY010000016.1:0-3491 GCA_045594645.1 Candidatus Fimenecus sp. | reverse complement strand
TCTTATCACTACTAAACTTTCAAAAAAATATGAACCAACAAAGCTTCTCAAATTCTGTGGTATCTATTCACCTGTTGCTTCATTTGTGCTTTTCGGCATCTGCTTTGTAGAAGCAAAAATGGGTATCAGATTCTTTGAAGGTTGGAACAGTATATTCTTCTATATATTCTATTTCATTTTTGGTATCGGTATCGGTATTCAGGAGCTTTCAAAATCTCACTTTGACGTTGAGTTCTATGATTATCTTGAATGGCAGACAGGCGAAAGAATCGAAGCAATCCAGGGTATTGTTCCCGGTTGGGTCAACTCTGCATGCATTTATTTAAGAGACCTTGCAGTTCCCTATATGATTGCCTGGGCAGGCTACCTTTCATCTGCCGAAGGTGACCTTGTCAAAACAATGCAGGCTCAGCCTACATACCTTGACACCTGTCTTAAAATCCTCGCATTCCTTCTCTTCGGTTACACTCTTGCAAATGTTCTTAAAGCAATTATCCTTAAAACATCTTATGATATTGAGGGTGAAAAGAAAGAACAGATGTATCGTGAACTTGCAGAAATGCGTGAAAAACGACACGAGGAAAACGAAACTGCATAATAATTATTTAAAAAGAGGAAATGTGTTGTGGAATTTATAAATGTTACTGACAATGATAAGGTTTTTGCTGATGGTGTTCACGATGATACCAAAGCATTGCAGGAATGTATTGATAAGGTGAAAGATGGAGGTACAATATACTTTCCTGACGGCACTTATCTTGTTTCTTCAACACTTATTTTCTATTCAAATCAGATTTTTAAGTTATCTGACAATGCTGTGATTTTACGCAGCAAGGAAAGCAATCCTATAACAAGATATCTCCTTGCATCTTATTCAGAGTCACAATGGAGTGGCTACGAAGGTACGCACGATGTTGTTATTTCAGGTGGTATCTTTGACGGTAATGCTGATTTGATAGAAAAATCAACTCTCGTTAATACAGTACATTGTCGTAATATACGAATTGTCGGTTGTCATTTTCGCAATTGCTCAATGTGGCATATGATTGAGATTAATTCAACCGAGAACGCTGTTATAGACAGTTGTGTGTTTGATGGACCTTCATACACCTTAATTCCCGAAAATCTTCTTAATGAGCAAATTCAGCTCGACCTTGCTCATGAAGGTAGTTACGGCCCTGTTTATAACTGTAATGGCATATTAATTGACTTTTGCAAAGATGATACAGTGTGCCATAATGTTGTAATCTCAAACAATATTTTCAAGTGTGCAGGTTTTCCTGCCATAGGTCATCACGGAGATTGTGGACATAATAATATTTTGATTGAAAATAATATTTTTGATGGCAAGTCAGGGTTATATGATAAAAGTAGAGGTTACATAATTTTCAGACCTATGGTTTATGATGTGAAAATAAAGAAAAATGTCTTTATTTCACCTGAAAACACCAATTCGCCGAATTATGGAATTATATTTGAAAATAAAAAATCTGATGAGTTGTTGACAGAGTCAAATGTTTTCATTGGTAAAATAACAGGTTCAGACCATTGATTCGAAATTTTTATTGAAATTTATTAAAAGCCTTGTGCATACTACAAGGCTTTTTTGAAAGGGAAAATTTTATGAAAATTACTCCTATGAGTACCTTGAGTGATGTGCTTAATAACCCTGTAGGTTATGATATTGCTCAAAAGGTAGTTTACCGTAAAAACATAGCTGCCGAAATTCTCTCGGATGAGACAGTCTGCCAAAATACCTTAGGTGAGCTTCTCGGCGGTAAGGTCACAGATGAATCGATGAAATATCTTCTTGATATTCTCAACGGTAACCCCGAAAAGGTTATATCAAAAAGTGAAACAGCCCCAGAATGGTGGAAGGAAGCTGTTATCTATCAGATTTATCCCCGTTCATTTATGGATTCAGACGGTGACGGAATCGGTGATTTGCAAGGCATAATTTCAAAGCTCGACTATCTTAAAGATTTAGGTGTTGATGTGCTTTGGTTAAGCCCCATTTATGATTCACCTAATGATGATATGGGTTATGATATCCGTGATTATCACAAGATTATGACAGAATTCGGGACAATGGACGACTTTGATTTGATGCTCGACGAAATTCATAAACGCGGTATGAAGCTTGTTATGGACCTTGTTGTTAACCATACTTCTGATGAACACGAATGGTTCCAGAAAGCGTTGGCAGGGGACGAAAAATACAAGGATTATTACATATTCCGTAAGGGCAAGGGTGACGGAATTCCGCCAAATAACTGGACATCAGTTTTCTCGGGTTCTGCGTGGAATTATTATCCTGAATTGGACGAATGGGCTTTACACCTTTTCTCATCAAAACAAATGGATTTGAACTGGGAAAATCCTGAACTCAGAAAAGAAATCTATGATATGGTTTCTTGGTGGCTCGAAAAAGGTGTTGATGGATTTAGAATGGATGTTATCACCCTTATTTCAAAGGTCCCAAGTCTTCCTGACGGCAATCCACACATTGGCAAACTATTCGGTTGCGGTGCTGAACACTATTCGTGGGGTCCAAGACTTCATGAATATCTTAAAGAACTTAATGAAAGGACTTTCAAGAAATTTCCTGAAAGTTTTTGTGTTGCAGAGCCTTGCAGTACAGGTATTGAAATGGTCAAACTTATTTCAGATGATTCACGACAAGAGGTTTGTCAGGCATTCCTTTTTGACCATATTGAGAATCCTGGAAAACAAAAGTATCAGGATTATAAATATGACCTTAAATACTTGAAAGAGGCTTTTATAAAATATCAGCTTTCACTTTGTGGCTCATCATGGCCATCATTCGTTATTGAAAACCACGATAATCCACGAATGGTTTCAAAGGTTAATCCTGATACCAAGTTCAGAAAACCACTTTCAAAGCTTCTCGGTGCAATGGTGCTTACAACTCGTGGTACACCATATATTTACCAAGGTCAGGAATTGGGTATGATGAACTGCCAATTCAACAATATGAGTGAAATTCGTGATGTCGAGGCAATCAACAGATTTAACGAAAATATTAAAATGGGCAGAGATGAAGCAGAAATTTTTGCAGAAATTCTTGCAGGTGGAAGAGATAACGCAAGAACTCCCATCTGTTGGGATGATAGTGAAAATGCAGGGTTTACAACAGGTGTGCCTTGGATTAGAGTCAATGGTGACTATAAAGAATGTAATGCAAAAGTACAGCTTGAAGATTCAACAAGTACTTTTAATTACTATAAATCTCTTATGGCTCTTCGTAAAACAAACAAGTCAACCCTTGTTTATGGTGATTTCAAACCAATTGAAACAAATGATGAAACATTCTGCTTTTACAGAGAAAGTGCTGAAAGCAAATTCTATATTGAGATAAACCTCACGGAAAATATTATTGAAAGACCTGTTTCTATAGAAGGTGAATGTTTACTTTCAAATTATTTTGTATCTGCAGATAAGCTTCGTGCGTATGAAGTGAATATCTATAG
>JAZNYY010000015.1:0-12588 GCA_045594645.1 Candidatus Fimenecus sp. | reverse complement strand
CTCTTTTTATTTTTTTAGCATTTTTTTTATTTTCTTTCAGTGCTTGTGTGAAATCCCAGCCTGATACTAATAGTAGCAGTACTACTGAAACCACAACTGAAAATCAAACTGTTGAAACGCAAGATGCTTCTGATTTTGTTTCTGATGCCACAGTAAAACAAGAAACAACTGAAGAAACAGTAACTAAAAAAAGCGAAAGCAATTCTTCTGCAGAATCGACAACAGAAAGCACAACATTATCTGATTTGGAAGACTTAAAAAATACCGAAGCAGTTACTTATTATTCTGTAAATCCAAATAATAAATATATTTGTGCGGTTGCCAAAAAATATGGGGAAGAAAAATCCAATCTCGTTGCTTTAATCCGTGTAAATGCACAAAATCCGGGAGCTACCGTGTTGCAGTTTTCCGGCAAAACAGATGAGAATGGTGAACTTTTGAAAACTAAAGAAGAACTCAAATATGTCTATGAGATTAATGATGAAACAGGTGAAATACGTAAAGCGAGCGGTAAAATGTCAGATAATGACGGCTACTCTTTTGTTGAAAGTGTAACTATTTTCCAGTTGATAAAAGAGTTTATTTTACCTTATATTGATGATGCAACAGAATATCCCGAATAAAATAGCGGTCTTTTTTTAGACTGCTATTTTTTTATTGCAATAATATTTATAATATGTTAAACTGAAATTGGTATAATCTGTATGATTGGAGAGATTTTCTTGTCAAAATATTCAGAACGTGCAGTAGAACTGTTTATGTCGGGTAAGAATTGTTCGCAAGCAGTGTTTGTAGCCTTTGCCACCGATTTGGGACTGACTGAAGATATGGCGCTTGCCGTGTCTGCAGGTCTTGGCGGAGGAGTAGGCAGAATGCGTGAGGTTTGCGGAGCTATAAGTGGAGCCTCAATGGTGGTAGGACTTAAATACCCCGAGCTCGATAAAGGCGAAGTCTATGAAAAAGTCCGTCAGATTGCTGACGAATTCAAGAAAACCAACCCGTCAATCGTGTGTAAAGAATTATTAGGACTTTCAAAGCCCGAAAATTCAAGTGTTCCCGAAGCACGCACGGCAGAATATTACCAGAAACGTCCTTGCGTTAAAATTGTAGAAGATGCGGCAAAAGCCACAGAAAAAATATTATTTGGTGAGGTAGAATAAATATGTCACAGGCTTATGTTTATTTTGAAAATGATACCGCCGTTATCGGTAATGATTATATTGAAAGACGTTTTTCCACAAAAGATAACCGCCTCACAACCACCGAAATCATAAATAAGCGTATTGGTAAAGGAAAATCACTTAGATTCAAGGCATTTTCAGCTGAGTTCTTTATCGGGTTCAAAAGAAAAAAACTCTTTGGTTATACAACTGATTTTCTTTCATCAAATGACCTTAAAGTGCAGAGTGTAAATGTGCTTAAACGTCGTGTCGAGTTCGTTTTTGAGCCATATACATATAACGGTGCAAGAATTACATTCATAATGAATGTGGAAATTGAAGACAATAAGCATTATATGCACAAAAATATTGAAATGATGGTTGACCCCGACCGTCAGCACTTGGTTACTATTGATTATATCGACTGTGAGCATATCTGCGTTGATAAACTTGAGCAGATGTGGACAATCGGTGATGTGGAAAAGGCTTACATCAGCGGTTATCACGCCTCACTTGGTCAGCCGTTTTATATGAACGGATTATTCTTTGGCTCAGAATTCCCTCTTACCGAAACTAAAATCAATGATAACGTAGGCTATATCCGTTACTTCAGCGGTAAGCGTTTTGATGAATTAAATCTCAATTGTGGTCATACCTTCCGCACATGGAATACTGTTGTGGGCGCGGCAAGAACTCTTGACGAGCGCGTAATCCGCGAAGATTTCTTAACTTATATTCGTGAGATTTCACGCCCCGTTCAGCCACGTTTTCAGTATAATTCGTGGTATGACCATATGCACGATATTACTGACGAGAATATCAGCAAATCTTTCAAAGAAATTGAAAAGGGACTTTCACAGACTCTCGTTCCACCCCTTGATTCTTATGTTGTGGACGACGGTTTTGTTGATTGGAAGGCAGATTTCTGGGCATTCAATAAAAAATTCCCCAATGAGCTTTATCCCGCATCAACTCTTGCAAAGAAATTTTCATCAGAATTCGGTTTGTGGAATGGCCCTCGTGGTGGTTATAATAACGAAACAGGTCCCTTTGGTAAGCGTATGGAAAAATCAGGCAAGGGCGGATATAATAAAGCCGCAAATGATGTCTGCGTCTCTTCTCATGCTTATATTGAAAATATCACTGATTACTATCTTGATTACACTAAAAAATTCGATATTAACTATTGGAAGCTTGACGGATTTCTTCTCACAGCCTGCCCAAGCAAAAAGCACGGTCATATGACGGGCGGATATAACGGTATGTATCAATATACTGAAATGTGGGAAAATTGGATTAACATTTTCAAGAAAATCCGTTTAAGCCGTGAAACTGTGGGTAAGGATATGTGGATAAACCAAACAAGTTATTCTACGCCAAGCCCTTGGTTCTTGCAGTGGTCAGACAGCTTGTGGATTCAGAACAGCAACGATATTGGCTTTATTGAGAAAAGCAATAAAGGTGAGAAACTGAGTGATAAAGATGTTGACAGAACTCTTACTTATCGTGATAATTGCTATTACGATTTCAGCGTTACAAGAGATTATCAGTTCCCACACGAATTTCTCTACAACCACGACCCAATTTATGGTAATACCGCAAAAATCTCAATGACCGATGAAGAATATCGTAAGTATATGCTTATGATGGCAACCCGCGGTACTGCATTCTGGGAGCTTTACTACTCATACAATATGTTCAATAAGGCAAAATGGCGTATCAATGCAGACGCACTCCGCTTTATCCGTAATGACTATGAGTCACTTAAAACCTCACAGTTTATCGGTGGTTGTCCCGCTAACGGAGAAGCATATGGATATTCTTGCTGGAGTGAAAATAAGGGAATACTTTCGCTCCGTAACCCTGCAAACCGTCCTCAGAGTATTACTGTTACTCTTGATGAGAATATCGGTGTCAGCGAAAATGAAGAAAATATGCGTGTAGCCTTTGTTTATCCATATGGCAAGCAGACCGAGGGCAAAACATATAATTTCGGTGATACAATAACCGTTGACCTTGCTCCACTCGAAGCCATTATTATGAAATTCTCTTGTGCAGAAGAAAAACTTCCACAGCTTGTTTACGGCAGATTTGATAGTTCTAACGAATTGTTGCTTTTCTTTGATGATAGAATTCTGGTTGATGAAAACGCAATATCTTCCGACGCTCAAATCATCAAAACAGAGCTTTTAGATGACTACAGCACACTTAAAATTACATTCAGCGAAAATGTTGAGAAAGCATTTGTATCACTCACAGTTAAAAATATCTTCGGTGATATGACCGATGCACAGTTCAGCGGTAACAATTATGCTGATTTTATCTGCGCAGACAATAAAATCCCCTGTGGCAGAGATTTCACTGTTCAATGTAATCTTAATACCGCAGAAGACGGCGTGTTGTTCTCAATCGGTGATGTAATTAATGTAAGCGGTCGCGAGGGCTATGGTGCAATCCGCTTCATCGACAAAACAAGCAGGGGAGATATTGCCCTTAAAAATGGTGATAAACTCACCGTTGTCTGCGAGCCTAACGGACTTGTTAAGCTCTATGTGAACAGCGATTTAGCTTGCTCAGTTTATAACGGCGACGAATATTGCACTGCCCTTGAGAATTGCGAAATCACACTCATAGATAAAACTTCTGACTTAAAAGTTCTCTCAAAATCACTTTCTTATGACGAAATCTAAAGGGGTTATATTATGGAGTTAAATAAACAGCTTTTAGCTAAAGCCGAAGGTAAACCCAACGAAGAAAACATAATTATTTGTGGTAATGTGCGCGTAACCGTATTAACAGACAGAATGGTGCGTGTTGAGTATTCTCCCGCAGGTGATTTCACCGATTTGCCATCGCAGACCGTATGGTACCGTGATTTCGGCAAGGTTGATTTCACAAAAGAAGTTAAAGCAGACATTCTCATTATCAGAACAAAATCTGCAGAATTCTATGTGAATAACCATTCGGGTAATTTCAAATATGCTGTTATCAACGGTAAACAATGTTTATATGACGCTTCTCATAACCTTAAAGGTACAACACGAACTCTTGACGGTACATTTGGTCCGGTAAACCTTGACGACGGTATTCTCTCAACCGATGGTGTTTCTGTATATGATGACAGCAAAACTCTGCTTTTGCAGGCTGACGGAATGCTTACCGAACGAGAAAAGGATACAAAAGATATATATGTTTTCGCATTCGGCAAAAACTATGTTGATTGGCTAAAGGATTTCTATAAAATTACAGGCAAGACACCACTTGTGCCACGCTATGCCTTGGGCAACTGGTGGAGCCGTTATCGTGCCTATACACAAAAAGAATATGAGGATTTAATGACAGAATTTTTCCGCCGTGACATTCCTTTGACCATTGCCACTGTCGATATGGATTGGCATTGGGTTAAAATTGACGAAAAATTTGGTAAGTGCGAGAAAAAAGGCGTAAAGTGGGGTAGCGGTTGGACAGGATATAGCTGGAATACCGACCTTTTTCCCGACTATAAAGCCTTTTTGCAGAAGCTTCATGATATGGATTTAAAGGTTACTTTAAATCTTCATCCTGCCGACGGTGTCCGTAGCTTTGAAAATCAATATGAAGATATGGCAAAGGCTATGAACATTGACCCCGCAACCGAAAAAACAGTTGAATTTGACTTAACCGATAAGAATTTCATTAATGCCTACTTTGACATTCTTCATCATCCCTTTGAGAATGAGGGTGTAGATTTCTGGTGGATTGACTGGCAACAGGGCACAAAGAGTAAAAAAGCAGGTCTTGACCCCTTGTGGCTTCTTAATCATTATCACTATTGCGATAATGAAAAAGAGAATAGCCGTCCTCTTATTCTCTCTCGTTATGCGGGCATCGGCTCGCACCGTTATCCTTTGGGATTTTCGGGTGACACCGCAATTAATTGGAAAGTGCTCAATTTCCAACCCTATTTCACCGCAAACGCGGCAAATTGCGGTTATACTTGGTGGAGTCACGATATCGGCGGTCACCATTTTGGTGAGCACGATGATGAACTCTATATCCGTTGGTTGCAGTATGCAGTTTTTTCACCCATTTTAAGACTTCATTCCACCGCACTTGAAACCCTCGGCAAAGAGCCTTGGAATTTCTCTTGGGAGGCAGAGGTTTTAGGCACAGAAAGTCTGCGTCTCCGCCATAAGCTTATTCCCTATATTTACGCAATGAATTACCGTTCATATAATGAGGGCAGAGCACTTTGCGAGCCTATGTATTATACATATCCCGAAAATCAAGAGAGCTTTGAAGTGAAGAATGAGTATTTCTTCGGCTCTGAAATTCTCGTTTGCCCAGTAACCACTAAACTTGACGGCAAAACAAAAACCGCCGCAACAAAAGTGTGGTTGCCTGAGGGCAGATGGACGAACATTTTTGATGGCAAAATCTATAAGGGCGGTCAAATGGTTGTAATAAATAGCCCTATTAATACAATTCCTGCGTTGGCAAAAGAGGGTGCAATAATCCCAATGAGTGCCGACGACGGCAATTCGTGGCAGTGCCCACAGCACCTTGATATCCTCGTTTACCGCGGTAACAATTCCTTTGATTTCTATGAGGATGACGGTGAAACCTGTAACTACAAAAACGGCGAGTATTCAATTACAAAAATGACCGTCAAAGAAGAAAACGATACCCTCACATTTACAATAAACGGTGGAAAAGCACTTAAGTGTATTCCTGCCAAGAGAACTTATACACTTAATTTTAAGGATGTCGAGGACTTTGACGAAGTAATTGTTACAATTAACGGCAACCAAACCCCCGCAAGCTACGGCAAAAGCTTTGTAAATCTTGAAGATATAACCGTAGAGGACGAAATCACAGTAACGCTTAAAGGCGTCACGGCTAAAAAGAATAAGCCTGTTCGTGAGCGTGCGCTCGATTGCCTTATTCACCTTAACGGCAATAATATGAAAAAAGTCCTCACTAATAAAAAACTCAATAATTGCGAAACCGAAGCTGATTATAAATCCTTTATCCGTGGCATAAAAGCAAAATCCTTGCGTATGTGCATGGACGAAGCCGTTTTCGCACTTGAATAATGCACACACTTCCTATCCTCCCTCTGACGAGGTCGCGGGCATCCGGTGGATGCCGAATTAGCGATGTCTGAGCCGGCAGGCGAGTAATTGGTGGCATTTTCGTAAGAAAATGACGGAGGGAGAGAAAACGCGTAGGGACAGAACTCCTGTTCTGTCCGAGAAATAATAAAACCACCCACACACTTTTTACAGTGCGTGGGTGACTCTTTTTAATTATTCACTTTTTTCTTCAAATTGAAAGCATTCTCCGTCAAGATTTATGTAACCTTTGTAATCACGATTGCATCCCTGACTTGTTTTATAGTTGGCACAGGTGACGCATTTTGAATTTATTACTTCATTTATTCTTGCATCATATTCATTTTTTGGTAAAATTGTTATTTTCTCTTCATTTATACTTCTGATAAAAGCAATGTTCAAATAAACATCTTCAAATTCATTTTCAATGAAATAAGGCGAAGAACAGTTTTCTTCAGAATGTCTTGTGAACTTGACAAATGAATTATAATGTTTATTACAGAAATCTACAAATTGTTCAAGATTTTCAATTTCATCAGGATATTTGCAATAATATACATTGTTTAATACAATAGCTTTCATGTTTTCTCCTTGTTTTACAATAATTATTTTATCTCATTTACAAGATAAAAAGTTTAATTATAATTCTTGTACCTCGCACATGTTAGCTTCCAACATAATAATCACTCCCATAATTTATTAAAAACATTTTAGCATATAAAACAATAGTTTGCAAGATTTAATAGGCTCCACCCTTGAGGGGGAGCTGTCGCGAAGCGACTGAGGGGGGCTGTTATATGCACTTGCCTTTTATCCACGATTTTGTTATAATCACCTTGAGGTGTTAATATGAAAAATCTCAAAAAATTCCACATTGGCTTGCGAACACTCAAAACCGCCGCAGCGGCGGTAATCGCAATGCTTTTGGTGACCTCTTACGGCACAACAACCTCGCGCCTTATCTTCGCAATGCTCGGCGCTATGGCGGTTATGGAGCCCACCTTAAAAGACTCAATCGGCTCTTGTCTTACGCAGATTTTCGGCGTATTCTTCGGTGCGATTGCAGGCGTATTGCTTATGCTTTTGCCCATAAATTCCCTTGTGGCAACGGGTATCGGTATCGTGCTTGTAATCACAATTTATAATTTGTTGCATATCCGTTTTTCGCCAACACTTCCGTGTCTTATGGTGGTGATTATCTGTACTACACCCGATATTCAGCCCCTTACATATGCTCTGGGCAGACTTTGGGACACCGCAATCGGCTTGGGCGTGGGATTAATCATCAATTCGCTGATTTTCCCTTATAATAATACCCGAAAAATTCGTTTGACCGCTGAAAGTCTTGATAAAGAGATTATTCTTTTCCTTGAGGATATGTTTGATGGCGACCAAGAATATCCCGATACCGAAAAAATGACAGCAACCATTGATACTCTCGCTCGTCAGCTTTCAATTTTCTCAAATCAGTGGTTACTTCTGCGACTTAAAAGAAACCGTAAAAGACTTGAGGTTTTCAATATCTGTGCCGATAAAGCCCGTCAGCTTGTGGCACAAATGGAAGTCCTAAGTCGAATGGAAAAACACGGTAAACTCAATGAAGAAAACCTTAACCGATTAGTCGAAAACGGTGCGCTTATCCGTGATGTCACCGTGACAACCCAGATGACCGAAACTGATATTATAACCAACTATCATGTAACCCAAATTCTAAATCTCCGCGAGGATTTAATCGAAGCCTTGCAAAAATCAAAACGGAATAAATAATTAAAATATTAAGCAAAATAATGCAAAAAAGAACCGCTTTCTACTTTATGGGTAGAAGGCGGTTCTTTTTTGCTTAAATCTATTTAGTTTCTTTATGCTTTTTAATCAATGCATTGACTAATCCGTGTAAGTGATACAGTTCATTTTCATCAAGCAACTTTATGTTGTCAGTAACCTCTCTTAGTAATTCAGGCTTTTTATTTTCAACAGCAAAAAATTCTTCAGGAGTGACATCTAAATAGTCACAAATATAAAAAAAGCTTTGCATAGAGGGGAAAGTTTTCTTGCTTTCAATCTGATTTATGTAGTTTGCGTTTTGACCAATGGATAAACTCATATTACGTGCAGAAATACCTTTTTGTTCACGCAACATAATTAATCTTTTAATAAATAATTCTTCATAATCTATATACATGATGTCACCTTCTTTTAACAATATTATATAAAGTGTTTATAGCTTTTTTAAAAGGTTATATATTTTAATTTCATTGACATACAAGATTTAACATTGTATAATTATTCTGTATAAATATAATCTTTAGTAATGCTTTTCTGTAGTCTGTTTTATTGTTTAGTGATACTTTTGATTTTGCAAATCCAGATGTTGCAAATGAAATTGCTGAAAAGGTTGCGGTTAATTTAGTTGCTGATTATTTAAAAGCATTAAAAGAAGCATCCAGTATTGTAATTCCAGAAAAAATTCTTGAATTAGGTGCAGATGTATCTACTGAAATAGCCCTTCAGGCTGACCGTCAGCTTACAAATGGTAATGCAATAAATTCAATGTCTTCTTTTACTGATGCGTGTAAAGAGCTGTTTGCAAAATCCGATATTGACCTTTCGGATTTAATTATTTCGTGTGCGGCTGAAATTGGAATAACATTAGTAGAAGAGACTTTTAAAGGATGCCTTGGACCTTATGGTGCAACATTAGACGGAATGTTTTTAGTAAGCGAAATTGGTAATCATGCTCTCTATTATTTGGATTTGGTAAAATTTTATTCAAATTCAGCTTTATCCATCTATTTTGATGATGCTGAAGGCAAATTGTCCGATGGTGGAGTATCAATCACCGCGACAGATGTACAAACTGACCTTTCTAAGAGTAATTTTGTTATGCATTCAGTTGTGCTTTCAAATGAAAGTGATTTAACCGGAACCATGAAAGAGTCATTGAATAGTATTTCAAATGACTATGTGGTAAGAAATATTTATCTTGAACATGACGGAGTAATTTCTCAACCCGGTCAGAATGTTCAGGTTTCAATTCCAATTCCCGAAAATTATGATGCAAACAGATGTGTTCTTTATTGGGTAAAGGATGATGGCAGTCTTGTTAAGATGGATACAACAGTTTCGGGAAATGCGTTTACTTTCACAACTGACCATTTCAGTTACTATGCAATAGTTCAGCTTGATGTTTTATTGGGCGATGTGAACGGTGACGGTAAAATCTCTGCAATCGATGCCCGTTGGATTCTTCAAGCATCCGCAGGCAACAGAGTTCTTTAATATGTTTATTCTTTTAGAAAAAGGAGATATAAAAATGAAAAAAACTACAAAATTCTTATCAGTTTTATTGGCGGTGATTATGATTATAATGGTTATGCCATTTTCCTCATTTGCTGACACCATAGTAGGTGATATGGTGGGGAGTGATACAACGGGCGATGTTGTAATTGATGATACAATAAGTGATGGCGACGACTCATCTGTACCTGAGGATGTTACAAGCTTGGCAGATGTTGTAGCTCTCATCAACAAAGCAACAGCAAAAGCGGCAATTGCTTCATACAAATGGTCAAGAGATTGTTATTATACAAAACCAATCGATTTGGGAATAATGACAGGTACACTTAATAGTATTATTCAGTCTGTTGACCAAAATGCGAGTATAGAGTCAGTTGTAGGTGGTTTTCTTGGCGTTGGCTCAAGAACAGCGGAGGTTGTTGATGGTCAAATGCCTGAAGAAATGGGCAATTTCGATTATCTTCTTAAAGCTATGAACATTACAAAAGATGATGTAAAACAATTCAGAGCAGAGGGCAATAAATATATGCTTCAGCTTAATGATTGTACAAATCCACAGAAAGATGGCACAAATGCTCTTCATCATGTAACAAATGACTTTGTTACAGTTGATGAAGTCAATGGCGGCATTGCTGATGCAGGAGTGGGAAATACACTTACAGTTCAAGATAGTTCTCAATTGAATTATAAAAATATTGTAATTATAGCAACAATCACAAATGGTTATTTGAGAGAACTTTCAATTTCTTATATTTTTGATGTTTCACTCAATCTTAAAATATCTTTTATGTCAACAACAGGTACAGGTGCCTTAAGAAATGAAATAACTTATTCCGATTTTGTTTATGAAAATGAACCCGATGTTGTTCTTGGCGACGTGAGTGGCGACGGTAAGCTCTCTGCCATAGATGCTCGTTGGGCATTGCAATATTCAGCGGGTAACCGAGAACTTACAGAAACACAAATCTCCGCAGCTGACGTTAACGGCGACGGTAAAATCTCTGCAATTGATGCCCGTTGGATTCTTCAGGCATCAGCAGGCAACAGAGTTCTTTAATATGTTTATATTTTTTAAAGAGGGGATATAAAATGAAAAAAGTTTTATCAGTATTATTATCGATATTGATTATTGCTTCTGCCTTGCCAATGGGCGGAGTAATGGCTTTTGCAGAAACAGTTGACTCTGTTTTTGAAAGTATTGAATTTGATGATAATACAGAGAACGAAAAAAATGACAAAACAGAAAACAACAGCGAAACAGAAGATGTTGGCGAAACCGATGTGGTAGAAACGATAAAACATCAGGCTTCATTGATAACAACAACCAATAATTCAATGACGCGTGCACAGTGGCTTCATAATTTGGTTTATGTATTCAATATGGCAGTCAATGAAGAAGCTTATCCTGATAACTATTTCATCGATTTAGCTGAATCTCATAGATATTATGAAGATATTCTTATTGCCGTTGAATTTGGTGTGGTTGATATTGAAGCAGGTGGCGAATTACGTCCGGATGACCCCGCAACCCGTGAATTTGCTGTGTCAACCTTGAATTTCTGTCTCGGTTATCAGTTAGAGGAGGGGACAGAGTATACTTTTGCTGACTCTGCAGAGTGTACATACCCCGAAAGTGCACAAATCGCAATTAATCGTGGTTGGGTAGAGTTAATTGACGGCAATTTCTCACCTGACACAACTATAACTGATGCCGAAGCTAAGAAAATGACTGATGATGCAACTGCAGTACTTGAACAGTCGGTTATTGATGACAACCACGAAGATGTAGTTGAATTTGCCGAAGATGTTATTGTGGTACCGGACGGCACAGTTGTCACAGAGGACGAATCAAAAGTAGTTTCAATTACAGATTGCCCCGTAGCAATTGCGGTTGGCAATAAATTTGCAGTTTATTATAACGGAATCCCCGTTGTATATACCGCACAAAGCGTTACAGTTGAAGATAATATAACAAAAATCTCAACAGCAGAGGTTGAAGATGCTGAAGCCTTTGAAAAAATTGATATTCAGGGTACAGTTGATTCTGACGCAATGGAAATCACTCCCGCCGAAGGCGTTGAATTAACAATTGAAGAAGACGATAGTGCCGTTTCAACCTTTGCGTCTAAATCAATCAAGACAATTAATATTAGTAAAAATGTAAAATTAGGTAGCGGAACAAGTGTTCAGATTGGAGTTAAAATTAAAAATCCCGTTATTGAGTATTCAGCTAACTCAAGTTATGCTTATGCTCAGCTTGTAGGTAATACAGAAGTAACCTTTAGTTGTTCTGCAAATCTTACAGAGATGGACGGGCTCAGTTCTTTAACACTTTTTGATTGTGGAGTAAAAGGTGTTGGTGGTTTTACAGTTACACTTAACCTTGAACTTTCGGGAAAGGTGACAGGAACAGTAAAAGGTCAGCTTTCTGCAGGTGTTGAGTGGTATAAAGGCTCTGGACTTCGTGCAATCCGCAACTTTATACAAACTGAATATTCAATCAGTGCTGAAGCATCAGCATCCATTTCTGTTAAAGCAACACTTGGTGTTACACAGCTTCCCGTGTTAAATGCTTATGTTTATGCTGAAGTTGGCGCAAGAGCAAATTTCAAAATGACTGCTTATTCTTCAGGTACACCTGTAACTTGTGCACATTTTGCAGCATATCTTTTTGCTAAATATGGTGCAAGTGCAAGCATTAAGGTTGCGGGTTGGAGTACATCATATAATGAATATGTTGATATTTATAATGAATCTAACAGCCCTGTAAGAATTGTCCACCATTATGAAGATGGTGCTGAAGTTGCAAAATGTACTCGCGGACAAACTTATAATAACTTCTTTACTCACAGTGGCTCTCGCTGGGGTGGAAGTGGCTGGTCAGGTGCAAATGGCGCATATGGACTTACCAAAGCGGGCGAACCGATAATCTTATATAACTACAAACTTGATGAAAATAATAATGCAACAATCACACAGTATAACGGTAATTCTTGGTATGTCAGCATTCCAAAAACAATTGACGGTTATACAGTAAC
>JAZNYY010000014.1:0-4580 GCA_045594645.1 Candidatus Fimenecus sp. | reverse complement strand
CGGACGAGCCGTGGAATCCTAGCCAGGCAGAAAAGATTTTTGCACTCAGTACAGAACACGGTGTGCCGATTGATGCGGTTGAATTCACAAACGAACCCAATATGATGGAAATGACAGGCTTCCCCAAGGGCTACACCCCTGCTCATTTCCGTCGTGACCAGGATTTATTTCACAAATGGGTAAGAGCGAATTATCCCGATTGTCTTATTGTTGGTCCTTGCACTTGTGACGCTGATGCACTTTCAGGTGGTAAAAAGGATTCATCGGGCGGTGCAGGTATTGCAGATATTCTCACAAGCTGTACCACAGCAGAATTGATGGACGGTTGCACAGAGAAGCTTGATGTATTCAGTTATCATTACTATAACGGAGTTTCAGAGCGTATGGCTGCAATGTGCCCCACAATGTTCACACCCGCTTCACAGGCTACTTCTGAAGCTTATTTAGGTATGGCAGGAATGTGTGCTCGTGCGTTTGTGCCATATCGTGACAAATACTGCCCAGAGGGTGAAATGTGGGTTACAGAGTCAGGTGACGCAGGCGCAGGCGGTCACACTTGGGCATCAACATATTTGGAAGTACCCCGCGAGCTTAACGAATTCGGTGAATTCGCATCAGTTACCAATGGCGTTATTTTTCATAATACTCTTGCATCTTCTGACTATGGCTACTTAAAGCACGGCAGTTTTGACCCACGACCAAGCTATTTTGCGGCGCTTTTATGGACTCGATTAATGGGCAACACAGTTTATGCTACAAACGAGCCTATTCGCGAGGGTGCTCATGTATTTGCACATTCAAGAAAAGACGGCAATGAGGGTTGCGTTTATCTTGTAATCAACTCTTCAATGACAGACACAACAACTGTTGAGTTGCCTAAAGAGGCTACAGTTTATGCTCTTTCAGGCGACGGTAAAATCCGTAGTCGTGTAATGTGCCTTAACGGTAAGCCCCTCTACTTAGGCAAAAATGACGAACTCCCCGCACTGGAGGGCAAAATTCACGAAGCAGGAACTTATGAGATCGCACCTTGCGGTTGTGTATTCTTTGTATTATAAGCAAATAACATCCCTCTGTTTCGGCAGAGGGGTTTATTTTTAGAAAAAACTAAAAATCTGTTTCATTTACTATTGACTTTTTGAATGAATTTACATATAATATTTTAGTCAGTTAATTCGCCGGTGTGATGGAATTGGCAGACGTGCTGGACTCAAAATCCAGTGGTAGCGATACCGTACCGGTTCGACCCCGGTCACCGGCACCAACACTCAAAAGCCTTGATTTTACTTGCCTTGTGGGAGTAATCAAGGCTTTTTGTTTTATAAAAATATAACTGTTCTAACAGACAATAAAAATTATGTCGAAATAAGTATTTTTTTGTTGTTATAACAAATTAATTATGATACAATAAAACCAGCAAACAGAAAAGGTTGGTTTTATGAAAAAAAGATTAAAAAAGCATCTTAATATATTTATAAGTCTTTTACTTATCGTTTCTATGTTAAGCGGTTGCGGTAAAACCGAGCCTGTATGGGAACCCGTTGATAATGGTACTACTGCATTGAGTGACACAGAAAACACTACTGATAAAATTAAAGTAGATGAATCCTCAACAGAAAGCACAACAGAATCTACAACTGAGTCAACCACTGAAAGTACATCGGGAAACTCCACCACAACTAAACCTCAACCTACCGAGTCACAGGTTAATATGACTGTATTACAGAAAGCGGTTAAAAATTCAGCAAACAAATATGGTGCTGTCGGTATTCAAGCTGCCGTTATTTCAAATGGCAAGGTAACAGAAACAGGTGAATACGGCTGGGCAGTGTTAAATCAACGCAAAATGACAAAAGACACAAAAATTCGCGTGGCTTCTTTATCAAAAACCGTGGTTGCTATGGTGGCGTTCAGACTTATTGAAAACGGAAAGCTTGATTTGAACGCTGACATTTCAGATTACATAGGTGTTAAAGTAAGAAATCCCTCCTACCCCGACGAGATTATTACTTTGAAATTGCTTTTATCACACACTTCGGGAATTGTTGATGCTACTGCTACCAATGTGAAATCGGTTGAGGACCTTCAAAAGCATTTTTCAAACGATAGTGCTTACACCCAAAACAAGCCCGGTGCAAAATATACATACAACAATTTTGCTTATGGCGTAATCGGAACAATCTGCGAAATTGTTACAAACAAAAGTGTTTCGACACTTGCAAAAGAATTCTTCTTTAACCCTATGGGTATTTCGGCAACCTTTGCACCATCTCAATTAAACTCATCTGAAATGGCAACACTCTACTGGACCAACGATAGCGTGGGAAGAACTATATCCGCACAACAGAACACCGTTACATTTACTGATGTTCCCGGAAAATCGATGTGGGTTTATCCCGGCGGACTTACAATAAGTGCTGTTGATTTCGCGAAATTTCTCACCTTATTTATGAATGGTGGCAATTATAACGGTAAACAGCTTTTATCACAAAATAGCATAAACACTATGCAGACAGTTCAGATTATTCGTCCTGATTCAGGTGCAGGACAATGCTTACCCATGGTAAAATACAACGGGCTTTACGGTGAAAGCTATTTATTCTACCATACAGGTAGTGCATACGGAGTTTACTCACTTTATGCGTATAATCCCGATACAAAAACGGGCATTGTTGTTGTGACTACGGGTGCAACAAATGGCAAAGACGCAAACGGAATTTATGCTGTATGCAGTGACATCGCAAAATCCGTTTTCAAAAGCCAATAATAGTTATCAAAAATTGGACCTTGTCGGTTGACAAGGTCCTTTTTCTATTCTTTTTTAACATCAAAAAGTTCGCGGAGTTCTTCAATTGCTTTTGTTTCAATGCGGGACACATATGAACGGCTTATGCCTAATTCTTTTGCGATTTCTCGTTGAGTAAGTGGTTCTGTATCGTAAAGTCCATAACGCATTATAAGTATTTTCTTTTTGCGTGGGTCATCAATATTTTCGAGATATTTATACAGTTTCTCTGCGTTCATTTTTAAATCAACATCGTCAAAAACCGTTTCGTCACTATATATAATATCAGTGAATGTTAACGGATTGCCCTCGCTGTCGGTGTCGATTGGCTCGTTCATTGAAATCTCGTTGGCATTCTTCTTGCGGGTGCGGAAGTGCATAAAAATCTCATTTTCAATACACCGCGAGGCGTAAGTTGCAAGGCGCGTTCCCTTGGTATAATCAAATGTGTTTATGCCTTTTATCAGTCCTATTGTGCCGATTGAAATTATATCTTCTTGGTCGGAATAGGTAGAATAATACTTCTTGATTATATGAGCTACAAGTCGCATATTGTGATTTACAAGTCGGTTGCGGGCATCAATATCCCCGTCACGATGGAATTTTATAAGCTCTGCCTCCTCCTCTTTTGCTGTCAAGGGCTTTGGGAAGGAATTGTTTGTTGACAGATGCAACATAAAATACAGCACATTGGTTGAAAGACTTTGTAATAATGAAAGTAACATAAAAAACACCTCTGCACAGTATATGCAGAGGTGCAATTTTAGGTGCAAGTCCGTTGAAATTATCCTAAAAGAAAATCCATTGCGAGCATTACGCAGAAGCCTGCCAAAAGTGAATAAGTTGCGCCTTTTTCAAATCCGTGAGAATGAGTTTCGGGTATCATTTCATCACTGATTACATAAAGCATTGTACCACCTGCAAAAGCCAAAGCAAAGGGCAGAATTGCAACGGATATATTGACCACAAAGAAACCGAGCATTGTACCGATTACCTCTACAAGTCCTGTGCATAGGGCAATTATGAATGCGCGAGATTTTGGCACACCTGCATTGAGCATTGGCGAAATTATAACCATGCCCTCGGGAATATTTTGCAAAGCGATACCGCCCG
Source organism: Candidatus Fimenecus sp. (assembly GCA_045594645.1). Classification (GTDB taxonomy): domain Bacteria; phylum Bacillota; class Clostridia; order Oscillospirales; family Acutalibacteraceae; genus Fimenecus. The sequence continues at coordinate 682 of JAZNYY010000014.1, read as the reverse complement.
CAACGGTTATTGCATCGGCAATATTACCTGTGCCAAAGCTGACACCTGCGGCGATACCCTCGGGCAGATTATGAATTGCGATTGCCATTACAAAAAGCATTACGCGGTTTAAGTGCATTGAGTTTTTAGCGTGTTTTTCGCGGTCGACACCTGTTATATGGTGCATATGGGGAACAACCTTATCCATAAGACTCAAAAAGAGAGCACCACAGATTATGCCTGCTATAACCACAAGCAAACCACCTAGCCCATCAGTTCTTTCCATTGCGGGAACAATAAGGCCAAGCACCGCAGCAGCAAGCATTATACCCGCGGCAAAGCCCAAAACAATATCATTGAATTTGTGCGGAATTTTCTTGAGTGCAAAGCCGATAAAGCTACCGAATACGGTAGCAAGACCAACACCCAAAGCTGTTAAAATTACAATTTGCATAATATCACCTGTTATTTATTATATAATGGAGAATGTTTAGAAAGTCATTTAGCTCTGTTTAATAAATTGGAGATTGTTGAACAAAATCTACTTGGTATCTTCTGCTCCCTCTGACGAGGGAGGCAACATACACCATTTAATGAGTTAGACAAATTCAAATTAACTCTTTACCGTTTTAAAATTAGTCTTTTAGAAGTGGCATTTCGGTCATTCTAAGTCTTGCGCAACCATATAGGCAAAGCTCGATTT
>JAZNYY010000013.1:0-20612 GCA_045594645.1 Candidatus Fimenecus sp. | reverse complement strand
TACTTTTCCGTCATAACTCGTCCAAAATACTCGTTAATACACAAAGTATTGCCTGCGTTTTTTGACGGTTCTGACAAAAAACTAACTCGCTGATAATCGCAAACCGATTTAATCAGCGGTTACTGGAGGATTAACATGATAGTGCTTAGAACTGCAAGAGAAATTGAGATAATGCGTAAAGCTTGTCAGATTTCTGCAGAAGCATTACAGGTAGCAGGTGAGGCGGTCAAGCCCGGAATCACAACTTATGAGATTGACCGTATTGCTTATAACTATATTAAGAAACAGGGCGCTGAGCCTAACTTCTTAAACTATAACGGTTTTCCTGCTACCGCATGTATTTCCATAAATGACGAGGTCATTCACGGCATTCCTTCAAAAAAGAGAGTGCTTAAAGAGGACGATATCGTAAGTATCGACCTTGGGGCTAAAGTGAACGGCTATAACGGTGATAATGCTGCTACTTTCGCGGTTGGTAATATTACTGAAAATGCGAAGCGGCTGTGCGACACAACGAGAGAAAGTCTTTATAAGGCAATCGAACAGGCTGTCGCAGGCAACAGAATCGGCGATATAGGGTTTGCAGTTCAGTCCTATTGTGAAGAAAGAGGCTTCTCGGTTGTCCGTGAATACACGGGCCACGGAATTGGAACTCACCTTCACGAAGACCCGTCCGTTCCGAATTACGGAACAGCGGGAAGAGGTCAAAGACTTCTCCCCGGAATGATAATTGCTATTGAACCTATGATTAATGAGGGCTCAAAAGCAATAAAATGTTTGCCTGACGGTTGGACCGTCAAAACGCTTGACGGAAAACTGTCCGCCCACTTTGAACACACAGTTGCAATTACAAAGGGCGAGCCGATAATACTCACAAAGCTTGTATGAGGTGACTTATGGAGTTTTGTGTAGGCGAGCTGGTCGTTTGTACCGCAGGTCGAGAAAAAGACCGACTTATGTGTGTCAAGGACTTTGACGAAAAATATGTTTATCTGTGTGATGGCAAGGAACGACTTTTGGTAAGTCCCAAAAGAAAAAATCCTAAGCATATCATAAAAACGCAGAAAAATCTTTCCGTAAAAGAAATGAGTACGGACAGAGCATTAAGAAAAGCATTATCGAAAGAGGTTTAAACTTATGGCAAAACAAGATATGATTGAAGTTGAAGGTACTGTAACTGAAGTGCTTCCCAATACAAACTTTATTGTGGAGCTTGAAAACGGTCACAAGGTACACGCTCGAATTTCGGGCAAGCTTCGTATGAACTACATCAGAATTCTTCAGGGCGATAAGGTTACTGTTGAGCTTTCACCATATGACCTTAACAACGGAAGAATCACATGGCGTTCAAAGTAAAATTTTGACAGCATTTTTTAGGAGGTAATTTATAATGAAAGTCAGACCTTCTGTCAAGAAAATTTGCGAAAAGTGCAAAGTAATTAAGCGCAAGGGTAAAGTAATGGTTATCTGTGAAAACCCCAAGCACAAGCAGCGTCAGGGCTAAGATAAATCGCAGTGAGCTGCAACTGCAGAGCAGCTTGAATTTATCTTGAGCGCCTATCGCTCAATCGTTTCTAAAGTACTAAGAAACGATGCAAGTTAAAAACCATAAAAGGCTAAAACAGCCGCATTTTTGAAAATGGAGGTGCAACTGTAAATGGCTCGTATTTCAGGTGTTGACTTACCAAGAGAGAAAAGAGTTGAGATTGGTCTCACATATATCTATGGTATTGGCAGAAAAACAGCCAGCGACATTGTTGCTGCAACAGGTGTAAATCCCGACACTCGTGTTAAGGATTTGACCGAAGAAGATGTTTCAAAGCTTCGTGAGTATATCGAACACAACGTAACAGTTGAAGGTGACCTCAGAAGAGAAACAGCATTTGATATTAAAAGACTTGTTGAAATTGGTTGCTACAGAGGTGTTCGTCACCGCAAGGGTCTTCCCGTAAGAGGTCAGCGTTCAAAGACAAACGCTCGTACACGCAAGGGACCCAAGAAGACAATCGCTAACAAGAAGAAGTAAGAAGGAGGGGCTAAATAATGGCAAAGCAGGTTAAAAAAGGCGCTGTTACACGCAGACGCCGTGAAAAGAAAAACATTGAAAAAGGCGCAGTTCATATTCAGTCCACCTTCAACAATACAATTGTTACAATCACTGATGTTCAGGGTAACGCTGTATCATGGGCAAGCGCAGGCGAGATGGGCTTCAGAGGCTCAAGAAAATCTACTCCCTTCGCAGCACAGACAGCAGCTGAAACAGCAGCAAAGGTTGCGATTGATTACGGTATGAAAACCGTAGAAGTATATGTTAAGGGCCCCGGTTCAGGAAGAGAAGCTGCAATCCGTGCATTGCAGACAGTAGGTCTTGAAGTTACAATGATTAAAGATGTAACTCCAATTCCTCACAACGGATGCCGTCCGCCCAAGAGAAGACGCGTATAACAGAATTTGGAGGTACTAAATTATGGCAAGATATACCGGTGCGGTTTGTAAGCTCTGCCGCCGTGAAGGAAAGAAGCTTTTCCTTAAAGGCGACCGTTGCTATACTGGTAAGTGTGCTATCGAGCGTCGTTCATACGCTCCCGGTCAGCACGGCCAGAACCGTAAAAAGATTTCTGAATACGGCTTGCAGCTTCGCGCAAAGCAGACTGCTAAGAGATATTATGGTATTCAGGAAGGTCAGTTCTACAAGTATTTCTTGATGGCTAACAAGCGTCAGGGAATTGTCGGTGAAAACCTTTTGAAGATTTGTGAAAGCCGTCTTGATAATGTTGTTTATCTTCTTGGATGGGCTTCATCTCGTGCAGAAGCAAGACAGCTTGTAATTCACGCACATTTCCGTGTAAACGGTAAGAAGGTTGATGTTCCTTCATACCTTCTTAAAGCAGGCGATGTAGTATCAGTTAAAGACGGAAGCAAAGACAGCGTTAAAATCAAGGCAGTTCTTGAGGCAAACGCAGCTCGTCCTGTTCCCACATGGCTTGACAAGAATGCAGAAGAGCTTTCAGCTAAGGTTGTAAGATTCCCCGAGAGAGAGGAAATCGCTGTTCCTGTTGAAGAGCATCTTATCGTCGAGCTTTATTCTAAATAATAGGCTTGAATTTTTAATAACACTAGCGGAAATTTATTCTGTACTCAGTTAGGAGGGTTCTGAATGATAGGAATTGAGAAGCCCAGCATTGAAGCACTTGATTTAACCGCTGACGGAACTTATGGCAAATTCGTAGTTGAACCTTTAGAGAGAGGCTACGGTACAACACTTGGCAACAGCCTTCGTCGTGTACTTTTGTCATCACTTCCCGGATATGCAATTACTTCGGTAAAAATTGACGGTGTTCTTCATGAATTCTCAACCATTGACGGTGTGAAAGAGGATGTAACAGAAATCGTTTTGAATCTTAAGGGCGTAATCCTTAAAATTCACGGCGACGGACCTAAAACAATTTATATCGACGCAAGCGGCAAGTGCCAGGTTACAGCAGGTGACATTAAGGCTGATTCAGATGTTGAAATTCTTAATCCTGAGCATTTAATCGCTACTCTTGAAGATGGTGCAACTCTTAAAATGGAGCTTACCTGCGACAAGGGCAGAGGTTATGTTTCAGCTGAAAGAAATAAACAGCTTATGCAGCCCGTTATCGGCGTAATCGCGATAGATTCAATTTATACACCCGTATTAAAAGTAAATTATACGGTTGAAAATACCCGTGTAGGTCAGATTACTGACTATGACAAGCTTTCACTTGAGGCTTGGACAGACGGTACAATTTCAGCGCAGGAGGCCGTTTCTCTCGGCGCAAAAATCCTTACAGACCATCTCGACCTCTTTGTTGACCTCTCAGATGAGGCAAGAGAGACAGAGACAATGATTGTCAAGAATGACGATTCAAAGGGTAAGCTTCTTGAAATGACAATTGAAGAGCTTGACCTTTCAGTTCGTTCCTTCAACTGCCTCAAGCGTGCAGGCATTAATACAGTTGAAGACTTGATTAACAGATCAGAAGAGGATATGATGAGAGTTAGAAACCTTGGTAGAAAATCTCTTGAAGAGGTTATCGCAAAGCTCGACTCATTGAACTTCACATTGCGTAAGGACGACGAATAATAAAGGAGTGATTTTGAATGCCAGGAACAAGAAAACTCGGCAGAACAAGCGATCACCGCAAGGCTATGCTCAGAGGTATGGTAACATATCTTATCGAGAACGGTCAGATTGAAACAACAGTAACCAGAGCCAAAGAAGTTAGAGCTATGGCTGAAAAAATGATTACTATCGGTAAAGATAACAGTCTTCACTCAAAGAGACAGGTTTACTCTTACATCACAAAAGAGTCTGTTGCTAAGAAGTTGATTGACGAAGTAGCTCCCAAGTATGCTGAAAAGAACGGCGGCTACACAAGAATTATCAAAACCGGCCCCAGAAGAGGCGATGCTGCTGAAATGTGCATCATCGAACTTATCAACGACTAATGCGGTAAGGCTTTAATAAACCAATTAACACCTTGGATTTTATCCAAGGTGTTTTTTTATAATGTATTTATTTGTGGGCTGTTCGCGAACTGTCCGTGTTAACATGTAAAAAATTTGCGGACATAACAAGAGTTCTGTGCCTACGCGGTTTAGAGATTTAAAAAAGAGACTGTGTGAACAGTCCCTTTTGACATTTATGCGACATTATACTTTCGTGAAGTTTTTCATTGCATGAAAAGTGAAGTTGTGATAAATCACAGTGAAGTTTCCAAAGAAAGTGAAGTTAAGTTTGCCACTGTACCGTGAGGTGCAACTTCACTACGAAGTAACTTTACTGTCACGGGCAATTTCACTTGCCGTAAGGCAAACTTATTTTATAAACTTGCCCATTACCATAACATTTTTAATGTTAATATTATCGTCAAAGAGGAGAATGTCTGCATCATAGCCCTCTTTTATGTAGCCCTTTTGATTGTCTATGCCGATTACCTTTGCGGGTGTGGATGATGCCATTTTAACTGCGTCATAGATTGGTGCGCCGACTTCCTTGTACATATTTCGTACAAGCATATCGGTTGTTGCTGCACTGCCCGCAAGACAACTGCGGTCGGCTAATTTCATTACATTATCTTCATACACAACCTCAACGCCGTTTTCCTGCATACAAACCTCGCCATCTTTGAGGTCAGAGGCAGAGAATTCAAGTCCGTCGGTGATTAAATACATTCCGTCAGCGCCCTTACACTTGTAAATAAGCTTGAGTACGCCGAGGGGTAAGTGTCTTAAATCCGCAATAACCTGAGTTGTGCAACGGTCGTCAACGAGCGCCGCCTCAACTGCACCTGCCACGCGGAAAATTCCGCGCTTAAAACAGCTTGTAGATGCGTTGTAAAGGTGGGTGAAATCAGAAAATCCGTGGTCAAAGCTCTCAATTGTGGTGTCGTAATCTGCCTTAGTGTGTGCAACAGATGCCACAATGCCTTTTTCTTTAAGCTTTTCGCCAAGCGAGAACGCACCGTCAATTTCGGGTGCAACACCCATAATTTTCACCTTGTCCCAACATTCAAGCAGGGGTGTGGGGTCGTCCTTTAATGGTGAAAGAATGTTGTCAATACTCTGTGCACCGCGATTTTCGGGGTTAAGATATGGTCCCTCAAAGTGAATGCCCAAAATATTTGAGTCAGTGGAGGTTTCACTGGCTTTTTTGATGTATTCTGTAACTTCGAGTAATTGTTCAACGGGAGCGGCAAGTGTTGTGGGGAGAATTGAGGTTGTGCCGTGGAGTGCGTGCGCCTTTGCCATTGCCTTGATTTTGTCGGCATCACAGCACATACAAGAAATTCCGCCACCGCCGTGCACATGCAAGTCAATAAAGCCTGCCGAGAGATAAAGCCCCTCGCAATCAATGATTTCTGCGCCGTTTTCTTCAATGTTTTCGGCAATTTTTACGATTTTGTCACCGTCAACAAGTACCGAGAGCTTTTTGGTTTCATTTTCGAGTATTACCTCTGCATTTTTGAAAAGTATCATTATTTCAACCTCATTCCTATACAAATTATGCCTTTGTCGGTTATGTCAATTACGCCGTATTCATTATTATATATAGCACCGGGGCAAAACGCGTGAATTTCTTTGTAGTAATCGGATTGCTGTCGGTGAGTGTGACCGTAAAGTGCAATTTTGCAGTTATTTTCCATTGCCTTGTTGAGAACTCCGCCCAAGGTGCTTTTAACATATTCATAATGCCCATGTGTGATATAGATTTTTATTCCGTCCTCGTCAATTACTTGATTTTTAGGGTATTCGCAATGAAAATCATTGTTGCCCTTGACGGTATACACTCTTTTGTTACCGATAAATCTTTTGCAGTATTCAAAATCAGTGTAACCGTCACCTAAAAATATTATTACCTCGGCGCCGGGCTGTGCTTCAATTGCCCTTTGCATAGTCTTTGCTTGACCGTGAGAATCGGATAAAACAAGAATTCGCAAGAATATCACACCTCAATCTTGCATATTATGATATATAATTATAGCTTATTTTGGTGGTGTTTTCAATGAGTAACAGCAATTTTGATGAAATAATAAATGGGGTAAAGGGACAAAATTCAAAAAAAGGTGCAGAGGATTACTTAATGAAGCAGTTAAATCCAAATCAGAGTAAGCGTCTGCAAGAGGTTTTGAGTGACCGCAACGCCTTGGAGCAGTTGCTATCAACACCGCAGGCACAAGAGTTATTAAAGAAGTTTACGGAGGGTAAAAATGGCTGATTTACAGGAGCTTTTGTCATCTATCAGCGACGAAGATATGGCAAAAATAAAAAGCGTTGCAGATTCAATTATGAACGGTAACGGAGAATCAAACACAAATACACAGAAGAATAATTCAACCAATAATTCCTCACAGGGCGGATTTTCTTTGCCCTTTGATATGGGCACAATGGGCAAAATGATGTCACTTATGGGGCAGATGAACAAAGAGGACCATCGCACAAGGCTTATTTGCGATTTAAAACCCTTGCTCAGTGAAGAACGCAGGCAAAAAGCCGATGAGGCAATAAAATTTTTACAGCTTATGGAGATGTTGCCTCTTCTGAAAGGACTGTTCGGCAATGAATAACTATTCCTATTCAGAAATTCAGAATATGCAGAAAAAGGCTATGGAGAGAGTTCGCGAAATGCAGAAAAACTCGGAGGTGGTGCTCCAGACCGCAAGGCAGGATTTAAACGAAAAAACTGCTGAGCCGAAAAGAGAAAATCCCCAAACAGAACCACAAATCAAGCCCAAAATTACAAATCTGCCACCGAATTTTCCTGATTTTAAAGAGTATTTCAATATGCAAAGTGAGCCCGAAACATCTTCACTGCCCGAAAAAGAAAAACTGCAAGCCCAACCACAAGCACAATATTCCCAAGGAAATATTATGGATTTAATTTCATCAGAGCCCGACCGTGCTTTGCTTTTAGGACTATTGCTTTTGCTTAAAAGTGAGGGTGCAGACGAGACACTTATGATGGCATTAATGTATATAATGGCATAATTTTGTATAAAAAAAGTATTGATTATTGATAAGTTTTTCTGTATAATCGAATTATCCCAATGAAAAAGGAGAAATGGAAAATGAAAACTTGTCCAAAATGCAATACTGTAAATAATGATGTTAATGTTTTCTGCGAGAGCTGTGGAAACGCACTTCCAGTTGAAAATCCTGCACCTCAGGCACCTGAGGTTGAGACTACTGTGCAGGCAGCACCTCAACCACAGTATCAACAGTACCAGCCAGCACCACCAATGTACGCAATGCCTCCACAGTTTAACGAGAATATGCTCCCCGAAGAGTATAAGCCCGTGTCAGTTGGTAAATACATTGGCTACTCAATTCTTTTCTCAATTCCGCTTGTTGGTTTTATTATGCTTCTTGTAACTGCATTCAGCGGTGGCACAAATAAGAGCCTTAAAAACTATGCAAGAGCAATGCTTGTTATGATGGTAATCGGCGTGGTTCTTGGAATTGTCATTGCCGTTCTTATGGGTATCTTAGGAATGTCAATGATGGATTCAGGTATGATGTATTATTAATAGCTTTAATGAAAAACAAACATCCACTCGTTTGACGGGTGGATGTTTGTTGATAATAATATAAAATTGAATTTGTCAAAATTATTTCTTCTCATTTATAAAAACTCTGAACAAGGGTAAACACGATGAGAAGAATTTTTTATATGCTTCACAATAGTCGCGGTCGGCACGGGTGCGCTTGCAACCGCCTGCACGGCAGACGGGGTAGAATTTACATTGCTTGCACTTTTCGGGTACTGCAAGGCTTTCGCGTAAGAATTCAATTGCCTTATCACAATGGGCAAGAGTGTCAAAATTCTCTTTTTCATCATTGATATTGCCCAGCAACCATTCGTCAGTACAATAGAAGTCGCAGGGGTAAATATTGCCGTTACCCTCAGCGACAAACTGGTGCATACAATGCCCACACATTCCGCATTGCTCGGTTTGGTTGCCGAGATAAAGGTGCATAAGATTATCGAAATAACGCACGCTTGTGTATTGACCGCGCACATAGTCCTTCACATACAGGTTAAAGCACTTTATAAGATAATTTGCATATTGCTCGTTGGTCATATAAAGTTCGCTTTCGCTCTTGTCATCAAAGGGGCGCAGGCAGGGGATAAACTGTAAATACCTAAAGCCTTTACTTCTGAAATACCTGTAGATTTCTTCAATATTATCGGCACAATGCCCAGTTAGAACGGTGAGAATATTAAACTCAACCTTATGTCTTTTCAACTTTTCAGCGGTATTTGTAATCTTATAAAATGTGTTTTCTCTCTTTTCGTCAACGCGGAATTTGTTATGCTCAAAGCTTCCGTCAAGACTTAAGCCCACAAGAAAATTGTTGCGGTGGAAGAATTTACACCACTCGTCAGTTACAAGAGTTCCGTTGGTCTGAATGCTGAAATAAATCTGACTATGAAGTCTGTTTTCAGCCTTTACCTTTTCAACGAAATGCTTGTAATAATCGAGTCCCGCAATCAGCGGTTCACCGCCCTGAAAGGCAAAAGCCACGCTCTCTCCGTTTGCAAAGGCGAGGGCTTTTTTTATTAAATTGTCGGCGGTGTCGGTGGTCATAACGCCAAAGCTTGAAACCTCGCGAAGCTCGGTAACATTGTGGTAAAAGCAATATTTACAACGCATATTGCAAAGGCTTGACGCGGGCTTAATCATTATTGAAAGGGGAGGCATAATTATTTTTCACTCCTTTGTGGAGAATTCCCTCCCTCTTAGAGGGAGGTGGCAAAATCGAAGCTTTTGACGGATGGAGTTTGTTTAATAAATGGCTACTCCCTCAGTCAGCTTCGCTGACAGCTCCCTCACAGAGGGAGCGTAATAGTTAAATTAATTATATAACAAAGCCCATTGAAAATCAACTTCTCAATGGGCTTATATTATTACTTATGTTGTTTAAACATTTTCGTAATATTCATAATTGATACCGCGACGGTTATCCTTGAAATTCTTCATAACCTCGGTCATCTTTTCGTTCATTTCTTCCGCAATTGTGGGGTATGTGCTCTGGCGGTTGTAGTTTTCGCCCTTGTCATCGGTGAGCACAAAGAGCCAATTCTTTCTTGTTTTGTCGAAGAATGCAGGGTTGTCATTCTGCATCTTGCGGAAATATTTGAATGTTACATAGTCATTGTCTGTAAGCACAGGATACTCATAATCTGCGTATTCCTCACGAGCGAGCACATCGTCAGTTTTAACTGTGTACTGAATTGCCTTAAGCTCTTCACGCTTCATATGAAGAATGGGGTGTTCTTCTGTGTGAATGGCAGTATCATTCTTGAGCACCGGGAGCATTGAAACACCGTCAATAACTCGGTCAGCGGGCAGATAATTTGCAGTTCCGCCGTTGCCTGTAATTCCGCAAAGCTCAATAAGAGTCGGGAACATATCAGCAAGCACAGAGCTCTGCTCACGGGTTGTACCTGCCTGCCAAAGTCCGTTATTATTAGTCCATTTAATCATAAACGGAACCTTCTGACCTGCCTCATAAGCGAGATATTTACCACCGCGAAGCTCACCTGTTGAGCCTTCAAGTGCGGGGCCGTTATCACTTGTAAATACGATAATTGTATCGTCCATTACGCCAAGCTCTTCAAGAGTATTGAAAAGCTCGCCGAGATAGTAGTCAAACTCTGTTACACAGTCAACATATGTACCCATACCGCTTGTGCCGTCAAAATCGTCACCCGCAAATACGGGGCCGTGGGGCCAAGGTGTTGCATAATATGCGAAGAATGGCTCGTCAGAATTTGTAACCTTATCTGTAATCCAATCATTAATTGAATTGTGAATAAGCTCACTTGCTTCACTCTGGTCTTTTTTGCCGTCCTTAAAGAATTCGTCAGTACCGCGAACGATTTCATACTCGCCGTTTTCTTCTTCAACATAGTAGAAAGGAGTCATATCATTAACATGGTGGCTGCCGTAGAAGTAATCGAAGCCCTGATTTGTGGGAAGATATTCGCCGTAGTCACCCAAGTGCCATTTACCGAATGCACCGGTGTTGTAGCCTGCGTTCTGGAATACTTCTGCAATTGTAATCTCGTCGCCGAGCATACCGTCACAGTTGTTACCCATTTCAATTGAGTTGAAAATTCTTGTTGATGCGAATTTTGAAGTTGAATCAACTGTGGGATAAATAACATTGTCAGCATAGCCTCTGAACGGATAACGGCCTGTCATAAGGCTGAAACGAGCGGGTGAGCAAACTGAATAGCTTGAATAGAAGTTATCAAAGCATACACCGTCTTCGCCGATGCTGTCAATATTGGGTGTGTCATAAATTGCGCCGTTAAGTGAAATGTCACCCCAGCCCAAATCGTCCATCATAACGAAAAGCACATTTGGTTTGCCCTCGGTGTTTTTATCAACACCCTTAAGGTAATCGTCGTGACCATCCCAAAGTCTTTCTACATTTGGAACTGAGCGAAGATTCATTGTAAGCACATAACCAATTGTTGTACCTGCAAGAAGAAGGCTCACTATACTTGTAACTACTACCTGCGCACCTTTTTTCTGCCATTGTTTTCTGCCAACAAAGAAAAGAGCAACAACCGCAATAATGCAGGGAAGAATTATAAGTAAGTTTCCGCCCAAACGAACAAGCGGGTTATAATTGTCTGCACCTGAGAAAAGCGGATTTTCAGCAGAACTCCAGCCCGCAAGACCTGATGTGAATGCGCCAAAGCCTGCATCAGCACCCCAAATTGTGTAATAAAGCACAATTGCCAAGCCCGATACGCCATAGCCTACAAAGTGCCATACATAAAGCTTTTTGAAAATGAATATTCCAAGCATTGTAAGAGCAACCACAATGCACATATATGCCACATTCACAACTGCTAAAATGTTGAGTCGCATAATGAGAAGTGCAAGGGCGAGAACAACGCCGATTGCCGCAACAATCATTGGAAATACCTTTTTCGATTTGTCAAAAAGAATTCCTTTTTTCAAAAAAATCCCTCCCACGAGAAATAATATAAAAGAATTATACACCATTTTTCCAAAATCTTCAATACTATAATATACATTAAAACGCGTATGGAAAGACAAGCTTTGTCTGTCTGCAAAAAAAGAGCAGTCGCCAAAAGCTGACACCTGATAAGAAAGTGTTTTTATAAAACAAAAACACCCGAAGAAGAAGGAAAATTTCTTTTTCGGGTGGTATCTTTTTTGTGAAGTTTCAAACCTATGGTTTGAAGTGAAGTTGTAACGAATTACAGTGAAGTATTTGCCTTTTGGGGCAAATGTGAAGTTAAGTTTGCCCGGAGCACGCTTGCGAAGCAAACTTCATTACGAAGTAACTTCACTGCCTTATGGCAACTTCACTTGCCCGTCAGAGCAAACTTAGTTTCGGCATAGCAGGGGGCATTGCTCAGAATACCGCCTTGTGTGGCTGTGCCAAAGGACGGCTCTCGATTTTATTTTTTAAATTCTTTTGCGGCGGTGCTTATTGCGTCAAATACCTTTTCATTAAGCACTTTGATGTCAGCTCGTGACATCTGGGCGGTTTCAATTGGGTCAAGAATGGTGACCGTTACTTCGGGTGAGCCGATTCGCATTCCGTTTGCCTCAAAAATCAAATGTGAATTGTGAAGATATATTGGCACAACGGTTACGCCCGTTTTTTGCACAATTTTAAATGCACCGTTTTTAAAGGGCTTGGGAGTGTTTGTGAATTCGCGTCTGCCCTCGGGGAAAATCAGCATTGAAAATCCGTCTTTGATGTTTTCTGAAGCTTTGTTAAGTGCAGTTACTGACTGACGAATGTCCTCTTGCTTGATTGATACGCAACCCAAGGGTGCAACAAAGTTTTTAATAAGCGGTAATGCTGCCATTGTGTAGCGGATTACAAAGCCGAAGGGATAACCGCGAAGTGCATACAAAAGTATGGGAATATCAGCATAGGACTGATGATTTGGTATGAAAAGCACGGGCTTATCTGTAGGGATTTTTTCTGTGCCACGAACTTCTACTTTTACGCCCGCGTCATTAAGGCAATATTCTGACCACTTGTAAGCGATTTCACCGATTGAACCGTCGCGGTTTGGAATTTTTTCATCTTCTTTTTTACGCAACTCTTTTTTGAGCTGTGGCATTGCGGTGAAAATTCCGTAAATAAAAAATTTTGCAAAAAATAGTATAGTGTGGAGTTTTTCTTTAAATGCTTTCATAAATTATGCTTCCAGATATTCTATATATTCTTCAAGGCAAAAGCCTAATTCGTTAATTTTTTTGGCGTGTTCAACACCCACATAGCGAAAATGCCACGGCTCATACATAATTCCCGTAATATCAGTTTTATCTTTGGGGTAACGAAGTATAAAGCCGTATGCTTCAGCATTTGCCATAAGCCATTTGAATTCTTCTGTTTTTTCATAGGCAGAGCTTAAATAGGTGTTGCCTTTTTCGATAATGTCAAAGCCGACGCCTGCGTTGTGCTCACTTGTTCCGGGGTATGCGCGTGCTCGGTTTGTTTTTTTAATCGCTTCTTCTTTTGAATAGCCCTGACTTATATAATTGTCAACCGAACGCGTAAAGTTTCTGTCCTGACGACCCATTGTGCGATAACCGGAATATATGTATATTGAAATACCGTCTTTTTCAGCGGCGGCTAAAAAGTCTTTTAACGCCTGATATGTCATACGGTCAACCGCGGTTACTTCATAGTCGTTAAGAGTTAGTGCGTCAACGGGCTTACCTGTTTCAAAGTCAACCAAATCCCATTCGTAATCCTCGGGGAGCTCGTAATCGTTATTGAGTAGCATCAGATTTTTACCGTGCTTATATATATCTGCAGGCTTTGCTGTTGGCGAACGATATTTCACATTGCTGTAAAAACTCTTACCTGAATTTTTTGTTGTGGTTTCATTTTTTCGCTCAGTTGTCGACTCAACCGGCTTTTTTGTACTGCTTTCGGTTGATGACTCTGTGGTGCTTTTTGTTGTGGATTCATCTTTTTCTTCTGTTGTGCTTTGAGAAGTGCTTACAGTTGAAGAAAAATTTGAGTCTTTTTCATATTGAGGAGTTTCGGAAGTAAGTCGGGGGTAAATCAACGCAGTCAACAGAATCACAATTGCTAATATACCTGCAGACAAGGGAATTATCAAATTTTGTTTCTTTATTCTTTTTTTATCCATCTATTATCACTCCGCATCTTAATTATTTTAACACATAATTATGGATATATACAATCATATTTTTAATTTTGTAAATATTTGTATTTTTTTAGTATAGTGTAAGGGTTGAATAATTAATATAGATATTGACTTTTTAAGGATTTTGTTTTAAACTAATAGGGTGAAAATATTGAAAGGGGTATTTTTCAATGGCTAAAAAACAATACACACCCGAAGAATATAAAGCGAAACTCGACAAAAAAGCCGAAAAGAATAAAAGATTTTCTTCTACATTCTTAAAGGTTCTTGCATTCTGTCTTGCAATTGCAATGGTATATTGTGCAACTTCAATTGCTTATGTGCGCATGGGTAAATATAGTCTCGGTACTGCAGGTTCTGTTGCAACAGGCAATCAGAATACAGATGGTGGCGAGTCGGTAGATAATGACGATACAATGGATTGGGGCGACGATTCACAGACTCCCTCAACAGACGATAATAATGCTGATTCAAATAACACAGTGAATGATAATAGCGACAATTCAAATAACGATTCAAACAACAATGCAGGCAACGAAGAAAAGCCCGCAGCTACTGTTATGACATCAAACACAATGCAGTTTGACCTCTTTGTTAAAGCATTTACAGGTGTTAAGACAAATGCAGCAAGTGCAACAATCGTTAAGAAGAATGCTTACAACTATAACAACCATGTTGTAGCAGGTATGCTTTCAAGTGTTGCACAGGGTCTTATGAGCTCACTTCTTAAAGAAGAAAATGTTGGTGAAACATATACAGGTGCAGATATTGCTGCTAATTTCCCTCCTGCAGGGGCTACTTGTGGTCTTACTAAAGAAGATGTTAAAAATATTGCTTGTAAAGAAGAAGGCAATTACTATATTATCACTATCACTGTTAAAGGTTCAGTTAACCCCACAGCAGGTCAGAGCGTAGGTTCAGTTGCTTCTATCATTACAAAAGAGTCAATTCAAGAGCCTATTTCAGGTGTTCCCGGTCTTAATAAGATTGAGCCTAAATGTGATTACAAAGACACAACTGTTGAAGCAAAGATTGAAAAAGACAGTGGCAAGCTTGTTGAATATTATTTCAACCTTCCAATGATTCTTTATATGGATTCTTATGAAATCGGTCTCGGTTTTGAAGAATGGTGGGAAATTGCTTATTAATCAATAAGTAAATATTAAAAATTAAAGGACTTAACTCATTGAGTTAGGTCCTTTTTATATGCCTCTCTTGTCGAAAAATGTTTATTTTTGTGTCATTCTGAGCAAAGCGAAGAATCTCTCGAGTTGTTTTCGTTTATGGAGCTTCTTCGCTGTTTTACTCATAAGAATAACTTGATTATAAATTTTGCACTTGTTTTTATTCCTCTGTCTGCTTGCCCAAAAATGATGCCGCAACGGCTAAAAGCTTAACCTCTGTCTGTGTGGGCATACTACCGTCAGAATTGAGCATAAGCACCACCGAGCCTGCCACATCACCACCGCCGATTATAGGAAATGCAATTCCTGCTTCGCGGTCGCTGTCAGCAAGGGGATAAAGTGCTTTAGTGTCGGGGGATGCCACATAGTTTTCGCGGTCCTCAATTAAATCTTCAAGAGATTCAGAAATCCGCTTGTCCATAGCGTCTTTTTTAGGTAAACCCGAAACCGCAATAACATGGTCGCGGTCGGTAATAATCACGGGCAAGTTTGTAGCCCTGTAAAGTACATCTGTGTATTGCCCTGCAAACTCCGATAATTCACCGATGGGAGAATATTTTTTAAATATCACTTCTCCGTCAGATGCGGTGTAAATCTCCAACGGGTCTCCTTCACGGATTCGCATAGTCCTACGAATCTCTTTCGGAATAACAACCCTTCCCAAATCGTCTATTCTACGAACTATTCCAGTTGCTTTCATATATACATTTCTCCTTAAATTACAAATTGTGTTGTTATTATCTGTAATCGTGGAGAATTTATACTGCAATTTTTCCGTTTTGTGTAAAGAATAACGCTTGACATTTTAGGGAACAATTATTATAATAAATTTTGCAAAAGTTCCCTAAAGGAGTTTTTATATGAACAATTACCCCGAAATACAAGAATTATTGGAGCAGCGTGCCGATTTGTATGCTCGGCTTAAATTATTGGCTTATGACGGAACACCCGAAATAAAGGAAAACAAAAGCGGTAAATATCTATATGTACGCAAGCGTGTTGGCAGTCGGGTAACATCAACCTATGTTGATGTTTATTCCGATACATTATATCAACTTCTACTTCGTAACAATGCCGAAGCAAAGGAACTGAGAAAGCAGGTTCGTAAGGTAGAAAAAGCGCTTGCCGAAAAGGGTTTTGCCGAAAACGAATTATCTCCCGATGTACTTTTAAATCTTGATTTTGCCCGAATGAATATGAAATTATCCATTTATGAGCAGGCGGTTTTAGAGGGTGTTGCAACCTCTTTTCCGCAAACTGAAGATATTATTGAAAATGGTAAAGTTAACGGCGTTACGGCAAGCGATGTGCAAAAAATATTAAACCTTAAACACGCTTGGGAATTTATTTTAGATAAAGACGTTTTGCAGGTTAAAAGCGATTATTCTATTCTCTGCCATATTGCAAAACTTGTAAACGAAGGCTTTTTCGCAAGTGGTGGCAGAATAAGAGGAGTACCCGTAAACATTGGCGGTACTTCTTATATCCCACCGCTTCCCATTGAAACCGTTGTTATAGAAAATATTTTAGAAATTGTAAACCGTAATGATAAGCCGATAAATATTGCCATTGAGCTTTGCCTTTACTGTATGAAAACACAGATTTTTAACGACGGAAACAAACGAGCATCGGTAATTTTTGCAAATCATTACTTGCTTTCAAAGGCGGGAGGCTTGTTAGTCATCCCCGAAAATCATGTGCCTGAATTCAAGAAATTACTCATTGGATATTATGAAGATAAAGATAAGGGTGAAATAAAAGAATTTCTAAAACAGAACTGTCATAAGAATTTTAGATAACGTAAAGCGAGGTGATGTTCACCTCGCTTTTGCTATGTATAAAAACCGCCGAAACCTGATTTTGACACCAATGCGTTCAGCGGTTTGCCCTATTATAACGCATTTCTCTATTCTTCTCACAATCCCAGTTGCTTTCATATATTAATCTCCTCTTTTTTGCACACAAATATATTTTATATACCAATTTTAATTTTATTTTCTTGGAGAGGTATAATAAATTACAATTTTTTCACAAAAATTCAAAATTATTGAAACACTTTTGTGTTTTTGCTACTCTTATATTATGAAAGGGATTTTTTAGAACATTCATTTACGAATGGAGGTATGATTATGAGAAAGGATTTGAGAAAAACTGTTGTATTGGCGATAAATGGCGACAGAAATGCTTTCGGCACTCTTTATGAGGAATATTCTGCCGATATGTACCGTTTTGCCCTCAGTATATGCAAAAATACCCACGATGCGCAGGATGCAGTTCAAGAAACTGCTTTGTCCGTTTTCAAAAGCATACCGACCCTTAAAAATCCCGAAAAATTCAAATCATATCTGTTTTTATCTCTTTCAAACACCTGCAAACGCAAAATGGCGGGCAGAAATGAACAAACTGAATTCGTGGATACGGGCTATACTGACAGCGAAATCGAATTCTCAATTCCCGTGCGTGAAGCTTTAGAAAAACTTGATGACACCTCACGCGAAATACTTATGCTTTCTGTGGTGGCGGGCTTT
Organism: Candidatus Fimenecus sp.; assembly: GCA_045594645.1. Lineage (GTDB taxonomy): Bacteria > Bacillota > Clostridia > Oscillospirales > Acutalibacteraceae > Fimenecus. Next base: position 3,192 of record JAZNYY010000013.1, on the reverse strand, counting down.
AAATCCCGTGAAATTGGGGATATGATGAGCCTTCCCGCCGCTACGGTGCGGACAAAACGAAAAAGAGCATTGAACAAAATGAGAGAGGAGCTGGAATTATGAGCAAGAAAACAGAAAAAGCACTTAATGAAAAATTGAATGTAAAGCTTCCCGAAAATCTTTCAAAGGAAAATATTCTTGAACAATTAGATAGTGTTCAGCAGAATGAAAAAATAGTTGAAATCCCCAAGAAAAAGAATACCGCGAAAAAGCTTATTCCAATCGCCGCATCATTTGCGGTGATTATAGGGCTTTTGAGTGCGTATTTCGGTATGGGGCTTGGCGATAAGATTAAAGGTCCTGCCTATAGTGATGATACAGCGGTTACCGACAAAACTGAAGTTATGCGTTATCAGTCATATGACGAGATTTACGATAAATTTGACGAGTTAAGAAAAGATTACGAAGAAAATAACAAGGGTAACTTTCTTGTAGATTTATTCGGAAATAGTTTTAATTATTTTGCTGATGATGCCGTAGCAGAAAATATGGCAGGGGATATGGATAGCGGTTCGATGAATGAAGGTGCAGATATGTTGCCCGAAGCCTCGGATGATGAAATTTGGGGCGAGAATACTGCGACTAGCGGAAAGCCAAGCACGGAAACAACTCAGAACAAAGAATTCGGCACTACCAACACTCAGGAAGAGGGCGTTGACGAGGGCGATATAATCAAAACCGACGGCAATTATCTTTATGTCGCAAATGCTGACAGTAAAACTGTTTCAATTATTGATATAACAGGCGAAGAAATGAAAAACACCGCACAGATTAGTGTTAAAGACGATAAGGCGGTGCAGGAGCTCTATATCAACAATGACAGATTGATTATTGTAGGAACGGCTTATGAAAACAAAATAGCCGCTTATAAATATGATTATTACGGCTATGCGTTGGGCGAAACATTTGTAAAGGTTTACGATGTAACTGACCGTACAGCCCCAAAACTTGTGACAGAATACTCTCAGCAAGGCAATTATGACAATTCACGAATGATTGGCACAAAGCTTTATTGCGTAAGCACCTATTATGTTGATATTTCTGATAAGGATTATCGTGATAAGTGCATTCCCGAAACTGAAGTCAACGGTGTATGTGAAAAAATTCCTGCAGAATGTATTTCGGTGGTTGAAGAAAGCGAAGGCTCAACCTATGCGGTTGTTACCACTCTTGATATAGAGAATGGCACAGAGCCTACAAGTGAGGCAATTCTCGGCAATTGCGACGAACTTTATGCCTCTGCAAAAGGCTTGTTTATAAGCGAGAATGATTACTACAGCGAAAGCTATCACGCATATCAGCAGACAACAAAAATCTACCGTTTTGAATATACCGACACAGGTGTGAATTATAAGTGTATGGGTAAGGTTGACGGATATATCAACGACCAATTCTCAATGAGCTACGACGGTGAATATTTCCGTATTGCCACAACTGTTAATAAAACGATTACCTATGATGAAAACGGCAACGCAGTTGAGGTTCAGCTTTGGGATGAAGACGGTTGGCGTAATAAGGATTTAGATAATGTTGCAGTTTCTAATGTCACAATGAATAATCTTTATATTCTCAACAATAATATGCAGATTGTGGGCAAGGTTGAGGATTTGGCAAAGGGCGAGACAATTCAGTCAGTTCGTTTTGTGGGCAATATGGCTTATGTTGTCACATTCCGTCAGACAGACCCGTTGTTCGTAATAGACTTGAGCGACCCCACAAATCCAACTGTTAAGGGCGAGCTTAAAATCCCCGGATTTTCTGAATATCTGCACCCAATAGCTGACGGACTTTTAGTGGGCGTTGGTCAGGACGGTACAGAATCCGGCACAAACGGTGACTGCAAGGTTTCTCTTTTCGATGTAACTAACCCCTATGAGCCTAAAGAAACTTCAATTGTCAGAGTGTCAGAGGGCGATGCTTATTGCTGGACCCCCGTTGCAACAAATCATAAGTTGTATATAACTCTTGCAAATAATGAATTTGCAGTTCCCTTTACATTGAATTGGTATTCAAATACGGGCAGAGAGTCCAAGAGCGGAGATTTCTATATCCGTTATCGTTTGACGGGCGAGGGACTTTGCGAGGTTGCAAGATATGAGCTTGGTGCGAGTGAGTTGAATGTTATGGGCGCTACTTATGTTGAAAATGTGTTCTATGTTGTAATGTCAGACTACAAAGGCGGTTATGATAATTACGATACTCATATCGTAGCCTATGACCTTGAAACTAACGGTGAAATCGGTCGTATTTTACTTGATGATTGGGCGTGAATGATATGTCTAAAAAGGTTACAGAATTTTTGTTGGCAATAGTCACAGGTTTAATATGCTGGCTTCTGTTGAGCTTTTTATTCTTTCCAATTAAGCTTTTAGCACCGTTTGATGTGTATTTTGCAGAAACTATGACTCATATGGTTCCGTTAAAAACGGTCATAACTATCGTTTTTGTTCTGCTGTCACTCTTTCTTTATGAACAAAGTTTAAAGAAAAAGAAAAATAAATAAAAACTGACATTATACTTTGTTGACAAATATTTCCCTAAGTGTTATACTGTTTTAGAGATAATTCCTAAGGGGAGTAGCTATTTTTCGGTAATCAACATTCGCCCCAAAGGGCTGGTTGCCGAACCTGTTGAAACGGGTAGCAAGACCTTCGGCAATCAATATTGCTGAAGGTCTTTTTGATACAGTATAATTTTATTGCGAAAGCGAAAAATAAAAAGAGGTGTTTTTATGAAGCATTATCTTCACGAGGTCAATGATGTTTTTGCAGAGGTAAAGAGCTCTGAACAAGGTCTTACATCTGCTGAAGCTGAAAAAAGACTTCAGGAAAACGGAAAGAACAAACTGGCAGAGGCGAAAAAGGTTTCAATGTTCTCGCGCTTTGTTGACCAGCTTAAAGACCCAATGATTATCATTTTGCTTGTTGCGGCTGTAATTTCTGCTGTAACAGAAATGATTGAGGCGGGCGGATTTGTAACTCCTACTGACTCAATAATCATTCTTGTTGTTGTTCTTATCAACGCAATCTTGGGTGTTGTTCAAGAAAGTAAGGCTGAAAAAGCCGTTGAGGCATTGCAGAAGATGTCTGCGGCAACCACAAAAACACTCCGTGACGGTAAGGTTGAAATCGTCAAGAGTGAGGATTTGGTTGT
>JAZNYY010000012.1:0-2172 GCA_045594645.1 Candidatus Fimenecus sp. | reverse complement strand
TAGCATCCGCAGCCTGAACAAGACATGCAACGATTGTCTTAGCTTCGATGTCACCGTGGTGTGCATGGATAGCATGAACAACAGCGTCGTTTTCCTTGTATTTCTTTGCGTATTCAACACCGAGCTCAATATGTGAGCCGTCAAACTGATGGTCAAGAGCCTTACCGATATCGTGAAGAAGACCTGCTCTCTTTGCGAGCTTGACATCTGCACCGATTTCAGCAGCCATAAGACCTGCAATGTAAGAAACCTCAAGTGAATGGTTGAGAACATTCTGACCAAAGCTTGTACGGTATTTGAGCTTACCGAGAAGCTTAACGAGTTCGGGATGAATTCCGTTAACGCCTGCGTCAATAACTGCGCGTTCACCTGTCTGCTTGATTGTATGTTCAACCTCGCGCTTTGACTTTTCAAACATTTCTTCAATGCGTGCGGGGTGAATTCTGCCGTCTTGAATAAGCTTTTCAAGGGTAAGGCGAGCAACCTCACGGCGAACGGGGTCAAAGCTTGAAACTGTAATAGCTTCGGGAGTGTCGTCGATAATAAGGTCAACACCTGTGATTGTCTCAAGTGTTCTGATGTTACGACCCTCACGGCCGATAATTCTGCCCTTCATTTCGTCATTGGGAAGAGCCACAACAGAAACGGTAGCTTCTGCGGCGTGGTCTGCGGCGCAACGCTGAATTGCACCTGTAATGATTTCGCGGGCAAGATTGTCGCTCTCGTCACGAGTTCTCTGCTCATAATCCATAATCTTAAGAGCCTTTTCGTGAGTAAGCTGTTCGTCGAGTTCTTGCATAAGAAGAGCCTTAGCCTGCTCTTTACTGTAACCGCTGATTTTTTCGAGCATTTCAAGTTCGCTACGCTTTAAGCGCTCAACCTCTTCAATTCTTTCATCAGCTGCCTTGATTTTTTCAGAAAGGATTTCTTCTTTCTTTTCAAGGTTTTCAGTTTTCTTATCAAGATTTTCTTCTTTTTGAATAAGTCTGCGTTCCTGCTTCTGCACCTCTGCGCGTCTTTCACGAAGCTCTTTTTCTGCTTCGTTTCTTAACTTGTGTATTTCGTCTTTAGCTTCAAGAATAGCTTCTCTTTTTTTACTTTCGGCAGTTTGCTGTGCCTGATTAACAATTCTTAATGCTTCTTCATTAGCGGAGCCGATTTTAGCCTCGGCAACACGTTTTCTGTGGAGTCCGCCGAAAATAAACCCGAGAACTCCGAATACAACAGCAGAGATAACAGCAACAATAATACCAATAGTATCCATTGTTGGTACCTCCTAAAAATAATATTTAATTTCAAAAAATATATCAAAAATATGTAATGAAATTAAGGTGATGTAGTATTTAAAGATATTAAAACACCAATATCCCATACTATCTTTATTATTTTACACAAAAATGGACACAATGTCAAGATAATAATGGGTGAAAATGCGGAATTCGAAATGCGTAATGCTAAATTATTAGCATCAAATTACGAATTCAGAATTTCGCATTTCAAATTAAAAAGCAGACCCGAAGGTCTGCTTTGGTTTTATATTTAATTAAACCATTTCGTAAACATTGTTTACATTATTTTCAGCGATTTCAGCCTGTGTTGGCATTCCTTCGTAGAAACCTTCCCAGTAGTTCATAGTATCTGCGTCACCAGCACCCGGCCAACCGTCACCGTCGATGTCAGATGCCATAAACTGTGCAAATGTTTCAATACCTTCGTAGAAGCCTTCATAGTAATTTGCAATGTCTGCATCTGAAGCACCTACGTTACCATCACCGTCAACATCGCCGAAGTAGATGTATACGTATGTTTCAAGTACATTACCATCTTCGTCAAGTACGTTAATAAGTGTACCTGTTGTTTCGCCACCATCAGCTTCAATGATTTCAAGATAATCATCGCCGTATTCTGTTGTAATGAAGTCAGCGATTGTACCGTCAACTTCGAACGCATCGTTCCAACCGAGTGTATCGAAACCGTAGATTGTACCATTATAATCACCGCAGTTTACTGTGTCGATGATTGCTTCAAATGGTGCGTCTTCCTTAAGTGCAATTGTGTTTGCACTACTACCTATTTTCACACTTGCGGTCGCGCTTGTTAAATCAATATTTTCAACATTTTCAGGGATTGATTCTATTGTTGTTCCGCTGGTGGTTGAGCCAAAATAAAGCA
>JAZNYY010000011.1:0-21186 GCA_045594645.1 Candidatus Fimenecus sp. | reverse complement strand
CTCTTTCTTTGTGAATCGTGCAACGATGGCTCAAGACCCACCGGGGTCAACTTTCAAAGTTATAACAGCGGCTTCGATGCTTGAAAATAAGATGAGTAAATATACCTTTGTAGATAACGGTGAATTCGATGTATCCGGTTTTAAAATTCATAACTACGGAAAGCATTCTTATGGTAAAACCGATTTGCAAAAAGCGTTAAACACCTCTCAAAATACATATTTTGCTTCTGCTGGTCTTGAATTAGGTGGAGCAAAGTTGCAAGCAACTGCAGAGAGATTTATGTTTAACAAACCGATTGAGCTTGATTTTTGCACCTTGAAATCTAACTTCAGCTTAAATGGTAATAATGATTCAAAAGGCATTGTACAGAATGCGTTTGGGCAAGGCACGGTAATTGTTTCACCGCTTCACATGGCTATGGTTATGCAAGGAGTTATGAATGACGGGATTATGCTTAAACCGTATGTTGTAGAAACTATAACAAACGATAGAAAAATAATTCTCGAAGGTAAAAGCGAAGAACTTAGCAAAGTATTGGATCATAAAAATGCGAAGCAGTTAAAAGAACTTTTGCATGAAACTGCTGAGGGGTATGGGTTCGATAAAAAAACATATGGTTATGTAATTGCAAAAACTGGAACAGCTGAAACAGCAAAGAAAGGTGTTGTTCATAAATATCTTGTTCTTGGTGTCGAGATTAACGATAATGAATACGCAATATGTATTGATAACGCTAATATCACTTCAAATCATGACTTGAAAAACAAAGCTTCAGAACTCCTCAAATACTTAGGTAGTTTCAAGTTGAATGAAGTAAACTCAAGCGAAGACGGTGCTCAAGCTAAAAATGTTGAAGGATCAAACGCTAACCTGATTGGTATTTTGACGACTGTTGTAGTTGCTTTGATTGTACTTAATGTTGTAATCGAACAACGCAATAAACAAAGTAACCAGAAACAAAGTAATGTATAACAATAAAACCGAGGTGGGTTGCCATCTCGGTTTTCAAATGTAATATTGTCAATAACTGTTGAGATTCAATAAATCGTTTTTTATTGTGTTTTCCTTGGTAATGTGCAATTCAGCCAAAGACCATTTTGAATTGTTACCCCTAATGCCAAGATAGAGGGGATGTGGTGCAGTTTGAGAACGCAGGTCAACATCCGATGAAATCAACTGATATACAATACCTTTAGGTACTGCATTCTTAAACATATTCAAAACATTTACTTTAGATTTTTTACAAGCATAGGATGAAGCCATTGAGTTACCCCAAGCCACAATGAATTTTGTATTCTTAAAGTTTTTGTCACTCATAAGAGTTTCGATGTATTTCATATTTTCTTCGTCAACTTCAAGCCCTCTTGAACTCATTTTACCCGATACTACTTTTGAGAAGAGATTGATTATCTTTAACTCCTTCAGGTGTAATTCCTGCATATGTGATACCAAGTAATTAAGGGTATTATCTTCAGAGAAAATGTTGTCACAATTTCTTGTAGGGTAGAGTAATACAATTACCCCGTTTTCCCCGTCAATTCCGTTTAATCTTTTCGTAACTTCAAATGTGTTTTTACCATCATCTGATGTGATGATGTCTGTTTCAACTGATACAGAATAATTTTTTAATGGCATATTTTTAACTCCTTTAATCTAATTCAATAAATTTGAAAACTATAGAATTGTCGATTTCTTCTTGTGTGAATGATTCAGGTTCCCAAAACATTCTCAAATATCTGTCCATTTGTGACGGAGTAAGAGAATCAAGGTCACCGTCATCATCTAATCCACATACATAGAATGCACCTACAATAATGTCATTGTAAAATCTTCGATTGCCTTCAAGACCAATGAGTTTGCCTTCTTCATTACAAAGAATACAAGTGTTTTCTTCAAGACCTACAAACTCAATTAACCCTCCAACTGCTTTTTGCAGACTTTCAAGGTCTTTGTTGATTGTTGTAATGGTAGGGTGTTTTGATGGCTCAACAATTACTACTTTAATAGCTTTTTTCATAAATTCCTCCTGAAATAAATATAGGGCAAGTGTGAAAACCACACTTGCCCTACTTTTGTGTAAAAACATATTGTTCTTTGCGTGTAATAAGTTCTTTTAATTCAGTAATCATAGCTCCTTTCAAATGCTTTTCATCAACTAAAATATTCAGCCCTGTGTCATTGTCAATAAGAATACAGAAATAGAATAACTGTTGTTTTTCATTGCCAGTAATAATCTCAATACTGATAGACCATTCAATGACAGATAATTCAAGAGTTTCTAAATCTATTGGCGATTCAATGTAACAAATAGACCCGAATGCTGAAATGTTATCAATCCCGTATGTGTTGCAGATTTCAAGCAAGTGTTGATGTAGTACTCGCTTAATGGGGACAGAAAGATTACTTTCAAGAATATCTTTCTCATTATGAAACTTTTTCATTTTTGATATAAAAGAAGGGCGAATGCACACCGCATTCGCCCTATGGCTTGTGTTTGCTCCTTTCTATATAGTATCAAAGGAATAATATATATTTTAAAAGAGTTAGAAATCGTTTAGTGTCCGAAATTTTGGACACAATGTTGCAAAACATATAGACGAATATATAAATGTGTGTTAAAATAATAATGGTAATTATTAATTAAAAGGAGTCGTTTAAATGTCATCCGAAGATGTATCAAGATTGATTGAAGCATTAAATGAAATTGCAGACAATGATAGTAACACCATTTTTGTAGCTGTTTTTTCATCAGTTTTAGCAGGGGTAATTTTATATATCCTTAATGAAATAATAAAAGCTAATTTTTTCTTTCCACGAGCAGAATATAAAAGAATACGAGGACAGATTGTTTTTGCACTTCATATGTATGCCAATGCTTTTGCTAATCCCATTGATGATATTGAACAAGTTAATCAGGCAGAATGGCATAGGGAAGCTTCACGAGAATTAAGAAAGTGTGCTTCTGAATTAAGTTCTTTTGCAGAAAAAAGGATTATATTTAGATTTAATATACCAAGTAGAAAGAAATTACAAGAAGCTGGAAAAGAACTGATTTTATTATCTAATGGTATGTATTTTCCGAAGAATACTCTTGATTTCCATCGTGAAAGAAATATTGAGGCACAACAACATATAGAAGAAATCCTAAAAGTACGATACAAAAAATAAGGAAGTGACATTGTGGATACTGAAAAAAGAAAAGGTATAATAACATCTATATTAGACAAATATCTCGGCGGAATAAAGGAATATGCAGGCATTCTAACTTTGTTTATTACTGTCGGGGCAACAACATTGGGTGCTTTAATAAGATTTGGAATTTATTCATACTATTATGGATTCGTGTTTTATTGGAATTTGCCTAAAGAAGTTATAAACATTGATTCTAATAATACTTTTTATAACATTGCTTTTTACTCCATTTTTTCACTTTTTATTGTAGTTGTGAATAGTTTGTTTTATAACCTGTTTAAGAGATTGAATGAGAAATGGCACATAATTCTTTCAATAATATGTCTTTCGTTGTATTTTATAACTTCTCTTACCGCACGTGTCGCTACGGATGTTTCAGAAATAATACTTTGGATTTTAATGATAACTTTGATTTGTATTTTTCCTGCTTATACTTTTTCTTTAGGAAAGATAGCACTAAAGATAAAAAGTAAAACTCATAAGAAGCCAAAAGTGGATGAAAAAAACTATTCATTAAAGGAGCAAGTTTGGCAATGCTTGGTTATTATTTCCATAATTGCTATTTTAGAAGTTGCGATGTTATTTGGTTTAGGGTACTTGTCAGCCAAATCTACTACGAGTTTTAGAGTTGTTGAAGAAAACGGTAACAGTAGTGCAATAATATATGAGACTAGTGATGCATATTACATATCTCCGTGCGTATTGGAAGATGGGACTATTGTTGATATCGATAAGGGCGATAAAACCCTAATTGGAAAAGAAAACATAAACTATACACATCATCAATATGTAAAAAAATGAAAATAATATATTAATGGCAGACAATCTAAAGTAGGTTGTCTGTCATTTTATGTGTTGGGTATTATGTTAAAGATTATTTTTGTGCGAGAGACGGGACTTGAGGAACTAATTCCCGAAAAAGCCCAAAAAGTTCCCGAATTTTTATTTTGAAAAAGTGGGATTGTGCCAATCGTAATTGGCTAAAAGCTGGTTAGGTGAAAATTGGCTTAAATGTCGAGAGTGTTGATACATAAGGGATTGAGTGGCATAGTAGCCCGTTCTTTTTGGCATAAAAAAAGACCTAGTCAAAAACTAGGTCTTGGTGCGAGAGACGGGACTTGAACCCGTACGGGATTACCACACGCCCCTCAAACGTGCGCGTCTGCCGATTCCGCCACTCTCGCAAATATCGAGCCATTCTCTCGAACGGCAAGAGTTATTATATCAAAGGCAATGGTAAGTGTCAAGCCTTTTTTTGATTTTTTTTAGATTTTTTTATTTTATTTTATAATGAAAAACATTAAAGGCTCGGGGTGACCGAGCCTTTCGTTTTATATAAGGTTATTTTCATAAATTATGCGGGTGCCACTGTCTTCAAATGAAAACGGAACAAAGCGTTGGTCCTTGAAGCACTGCTTAATATTTTCCTGTTTTTCCTTTGGAACATAAAGCAACATAAATCCGCCACCGCCTGCACCCAAGAGCTTTCCGCCAAGTGCACCATTATCCATAGCTTTTTTATACATAACATCAATTTCATTATTAGTAATTCTGTCGGACAAGGTGCGTTTTAACTGCCAAGTATGGTCAAGCATTCTGCCGAAATCATCCAAATCGCCATTAATAAGAATTTTTTCTGCTTCATTCACCATTGATTTCATTTCGTGAAGCTGTGAAAGATTAGTTGTCATATTCGATTTTTGTGCCTCTGCAATTTCACTTGAAAAATGAGTAAATCCCGTAAACACAAGCATAAGATTATTCTGAAACTCTTCTTTTCGTTCCTTATAAAGTGCAATGGGTTTGATTTCATAACCCTCTGATGTGAAGTTTATGCGATTAAGTCCGCCGAAAGCCGCAGCAAGCTGGTCTTGAACACCACCCACCTCATTACACAAGGTTCTTTCAAGATGTATAGCTTCTTTAGCAAGCTCCATACGGTCAGGATATTCATTTCTAAGTGCGTGAAGGCTCTGTAAAAGTCCCACCGCAAAGGCAGAGCTTGAACCGATACCTGAGCACGCCGGCAAATCGGCATCGTAAGCAAGTTGTATTCTTTTCGTAGGTATAAGCTCCAACGCAGCACGCACCAAGGGGTGCTGAACCTCGGATGTTTCATTGAATCGTTCAATTTTTGAATATGTAAACTGATTTTTATAATCAAAGAAGGGCGGGAGCTGACGCATAGACAAATAGCAATATTTATCTATAGTTGTAGACAGAACACACCCACCGTATTCAGAAAAATATTCTTGATAATCTGTTCCGCCGCCAAAAAACGACATTCTGAACGGTGTTCTTGTTATCAGCATATTTTCCCCTCCCTTTCGTTTATACCACCAACTATTTCAACAGTGCTTTTAAAAGACTATTATCCATAACGCTCACAGAAGCACGCTTATCCTTAAAGAACTTACTGCCCTGCTCCTCTGATAATCTTTCAACAAGGTTTTCATCCGCACCGATTTCCCGTGCGATACGGCAACCTATTTCATACTTAGTCAAGCCCTCATCACCGCAAACATTTATAATCTGCGGAAGCATGTCCTTTTGCGATAAAGCAATCAAATAATTCGCAACCTCATCATAGCTTAACACAGAACGAGCCATTCCGTCAATCATTTCTATTTTTTCATTGTTATTAAGCTGTCGGCAGATTCTGTCATAAAAATGCGGTTTATCTGACAAAGTTGGTCCCATCATAAATGGTAATCTTGTAACAACAAAGCCTTTTGAAAGAACAATTTTCTCCGCCTTAATTTTTTGTCTGCCATATTCATTAACGGGCATAAGCGGTGAATTCTCATTAAGCTTCGGCACATCGCCATTTTCACCGTAAACACAGTCAGTAGACGCAAAAAACAGCTTTTTGACATTTGTCATTATTGACAAAAACTGTTCTAACGAACCACAGTTGATTTTTTCAGCCACTTCCGGATTTTCAAAAACAAAATCCACATTATGACAAGCAGCAAGATAAAACACCGTGAGCTCTTCATTTTTTGTCTGCTCGTAAAGTCGCAATATATCATCTTTATTTGTTACATCGCATTTCACAAACTGCACACCCTCAAGATGTGGAGAATTACTCAAATCACGCACTGTAGCAACAACAGATTCATTTGTGTTTTCAAGAGAATTCTTTGCAATATAACTGCCTAAGAATCCGCAACCAACTACCAAAATCATTCTTTCACCTGTTTTTTCTCTGAAAATTTTGTGAAGAGATAATCTATTTTCTTAAAACAACTCATTAAAACGGGTTCGCTATTATACGCCATTACACAAAGACCGGTGTATACCGGAAACAACAATACTCTTGGCGGAAACTTTGTTCCGCCGAAAGTCGCATAGCAATAAAACAAAAACTCAAAAAACACTGCCACGCCGAGAGCATAACATATGCAAATCTTTTTATAATGATTTTTTTCTTTTTTTTCTGATTTCAAATATTTTACGATTGACAACACAAGCAGCAAAGCCAGAACCAAACAAGCAATTATATAATCAAGATGAAGAAAATCTGTAAAGCGTGAATTTGAAAGCGGAGAGTAGATTTTACCAATGCTATATACCAGCAAAAGAATCATTATTACAATTGACATCGTAGTAAAAAACAAAAACAAGTAATTTTGCTCTTTAGATGAAGGTTTAATAGCGCCCTCTTTATAAACACAGAAAAGTATAACAAAAGGAAGTGCTAAAAGCAAATAGTCTATGTCGGTTATATTCAAAAATGCAACTATAACCATAGCAATGAAATAAATAATGAAACTGCTTTTTTCAATATTAATTAATACACAAGATATGAAAATACTTACAACAAATAAAACTTTTTCTGTTTCCATACCAGTAACAAAGAATTCACTTAAAGTCGAAAGCAACCAAATAAGCTCAAAAAACAATAAACACATTATTTTTTTAAATTGCAATTTTGTATTCAAATCCATTTTAATCACGCACCATAAGGGTCAAAAAGCGATACTGTATAAAAAGCTCCATAAAATGCAAGCATTGGTAACGGAATACTCGAAATTTTTTCTTTCACATATCTCCATGCTTTTATCCCCTCGTTGTTTAAGACAAAGAGGAAAGAAATGCATAAAGGCATAAAAGAATGACTTATCCAACGAATCATATCCGTTGAATAAATAAGCCCAAAGCAGAGTGTTGCAATAGGTAATATCATCATACAGATATATGATAAAACTTTCAACTTGTTTTCTTTGTTTCCCTTAATATAATGAATTAAACAATTAAAAACAAATGCAACAATGGGGCTCAACAACGCCAACACATACAGTGCTTTTAAGCCATATCCACTATACCAAAACACTTGCTTAAAAATGGCAAAAGTAGCATTAACCTGTTGTTTTATTACAGAAAAAACATAATTCAACCCTGACTGATATATATCTACATTTTCTGCACCAACAGCTTCGCGATAAAGACCGAACTCATAATAATTTAAATCCTCAGCTTCTACTCCGCGTGAAAGTAAGATATTGTTGAAATCGCTCAAAGAGTATGTCAAATTTTTAGATTCAAAAAGAACAAAATAAATTGTTAGAGATATTGATAAAATAACCGTCACAAAAAAAGTAAAAATCAACAAATTTCTTTCTTTTCTTTCGTTCAAGCACGAAATTTTATATAGCATCAATATCGCAAACAAAGGAACAAAGCACAATATGCTAGAATAATGAATCATTACTAGTAAAAGCGAAAGCGGAACGATGAACAAATATAAAGAGCTTTTAGATATGCAAATTATAAAAGCACATAATAAGAACACCCAATAAACATCTAACATACCCAGTTCAGTTACATAGTTAGATAAATTACCAGGCCCCGTAATAAAAAAATAAATTACTAACATTCCTGTTTTTCGATATTCGAAAGGTAATTTTAATATTACTTTTTCCAGGAAAAAACAAACGAGCAACAAAAAAACAAGAATTAATACTATTTCGTATATTGAAACTTTTGCAATTGTGACATCATCAAAAAAAATATTGTAAATTGCGCCCGGAAGAATTTTTGAACAAAATCCCATGCTGAAATCTACCGCATGAAAAGCTAACGAAACTGAATCTACTCGCCACGAATTAATGCTTCCTGCAAGACCAAAATAATAAACTAATATAAAAGCAAAAAAGCAAATTGCATAATAATGCTTATTCCAGATTGTCTTTATTGCTTTCATTATGTCACTTTCTCTCCTTGCAATAAAATCAGTTAATTCTCTTTAATTTCACGACTGCCGTAAATTGTAGCGCCTCGGCGTCTACCGAACCAGACGGTTTCTTTTGCATAATCAGCAAACACTTCGTACTCTGTTTTGGGTGTTACCTCAAGCACAGAGTTTTCTTTTCTGAGCTCTGCTGGTGTACCCGTTGTAAGATTATCAAAATAATTATAAAAATTGTATTCAAAAGTTAATTTTTTCTTGCGGTCAAAGGGCTTTCTGATTATTGCCTTCTGATATTTTGCGAGCTCATTGAAGAAAGCTTCATCAATGTCATAAGCTTGCAAAAAGCTCTTTATTTCGCAGAAATAATCGTCATATTCATTAACAATTTCAAGAAATGCCCCCTCTTCAAAGAACCAGGTAACATTACCGAAATCTTCGTTATAATAGTTCCAGTCACCGTCAAATGAGTTTTCATATTTTACCTTAAAGGTGTTCCACAATTTGTTAAGCTTACCATTACCTTTTAAAATAAATTGCAAAAGTGAAGCATAAAAATCGTAATATGAAACTCCCTTTTCTTCGTGAAGATACATTGCAAAATATCTTAAAATACCAAGGCTATGAAATGTTTGCACACAAATTGAGAAAAGGTTCGCATAAACCCAATCCTCACGGCTCATAGTAGCGGTTGAACGCACAAGATAAGAATATTCTTTTACCTCTTCGTCCTTTTGCGGAGCACTATGAATATGGTTAAAGCCCACCTTCATTACCTCAATACCATGTTTTTCAAGATATTCGGGCTGAGCCATTTCAGAATTAGGCAAAATCTCGCAATAATAAACGCTGACCGAATTGTGCTGACCGTTTTCAAAAAGCTTGCAAATACCCTTACAGAAGCTCTCTTTTGTTTCACCGGGCAAGCCTAAAATCAGCTCGGAGTATGTTGGAATTCCATCCTGATTGTACTTTTTCATAAGTGAAGAAAAATGCTCCATTGTGAGATTTTTTCTTCCGATATTAGCAAGAGCCTCATCAGAAAGTGTCTGATAAGCCATTGTTGCTCCCTTATCCATACCCACACTGTTAAGCGAACTGCATATTTTGAAAACTCTTTCAGCGCTGTTCTTTTCATAGCAAGGTCTGAAAACCTCGGGATATCCTGTTTTCTTTTTAGCTTCAATAAGCGCTTCGGCAACCTGAACATCGCGGTCAAACATACCGAAATTTGAGTCTGCGCAGAAGCAATAGGCGATTTTATGTTCTGAAAGCCAGTTGATTTCTGCAAGAACCTTTTCCATCGGGAAAAATCTCATTTTTCTGCCCGCTGTCCAGTCACAATATGAGCAGGAATATGGGCATCCGCGGTTTGTTTCAAGAACTGCAAGAAAATCAGTGTCAGGGTTCTTTGCCATTATCTCATCAAAAATTCCGCTGAGATAAGGTGACGGATACTGTGAAATATCCATACGATAAGCACGCTCTGTTGCAAATATCTTACCATCTTTTCTGAACGCAATATTGTTAACCTGCTCAAGCGAGCCTGAATTGAGATTTAAAAGTAAAGAATGTAAGGTTTCTTCACCCTCGCCAAGCATAAGAATATCAATATATTCCTCTGTTGCCAAAAGCTCTGAATTTTCATTGACGCTGTGCCCACCGAAAACAATAATACATTCGGGATATTTCTCTTTAATGAGTTTTGCCAACGCCTTGTTGTACTCCATATTCCAGACACTGCAGGAAAAACCCACAAGATAAGGAGCCTCAATTTTATTGGTAGCAGTCTCAAGCTTTTCACGACTGAAAATAATATCGGGGAAATCATATATTCTGTTTATTTCTGCATCCTGCTTGCAGTAGGCAAGCATTGTGCCGACTGCATAAGGCAGATAAACCGAGCCATCAAAGCCAAAGCCCACCTGCACAAAATATACATTTTTCATTTTAAATCTCCAAATCTAACAAAAAATCAATTATCGGCATTGAACTTAACCGTGTAATTTTTGCTTGTATAGTCAGACGCGCGTCTGTTACGACCATACCAGACTACCTCTCTTGCAAAATCGTCAAGAGTAGAAACGGGTGTGTCATCTTCAATTTCAAGAGTTATCTTTGTATCGGATAATTCTTTATAATCGTTTGCATAAACATTTTTTAAATAATGATAAAAGTCATAATCCGAAGTAATTGTTATTTTTTCTCCGCCGACTTTCTTCATAATATCATACTGATATTTAAAAAGAGCCTCTTCTTTTTCGGTGCAACCGAATTTTTCACAAAGCCACTCTTTTACCTCTGCATAAAACACAGAAAGCTTTTTATAGAATTCAAGGAAAGTGAGCTCATCAAAGCCCCAAAGAATATCCTCATAGCCCTCGCAGGTTGCAACAAGCTCGTTTTCGCCGTTAATTACTCCTGCACAAAGCTTGCTTATTCTTGACACAACGCGGTTAAGCTCTGTTCCCTCTTTTGATTTTGAATATGTAATTAATTCATTATAAAAATCGTTGTAACTAAAGTCATATTCGTGTCTGTAATAAATAGCAATTGCACGCAGAAGCCCCATATTATGAAGCGACTGTACATACGAAGTAAAGAGAAGTCCTCGTGCCCATTCCTTTTCATTCATTGAATATGTTGAGGTTACATATTCGGAATATTCCGTAATACCCTTGTTGCTGTTACGGTCGTTTGAGTGAATAAGTTTAAAGGGCACTCTTGTGCTCTTTATTTCGTATTTCTCCTTATACCATTTCTGACCCATTTCAGAATTAGGAAGAAGCTCGCAAGGGTAAACATTTATCGCATAATGCTGACCGCTTTCAATAAGCGAGCAAACGCCCTCGCACAAGGTTTCATAGGTTTCGCCGGGCAAGCCTAAAATCAACTCTGAAAATGTTGAAATGTTTGCCTCGTTATATCGTCTCATCAAATCCCTGAACATTTCTGTTGAAATGTTTTTTCTACCCACATTCTTAAGCACTTCGGGATTAAGGCTCTGGAAGGATATTGTTTTTGCCTTGTCAAGACCACTCTTGAAGAACTTTGTTCCCACATCAAAAACAAAATTAAATCTGTTCTTTGTAAAGAAAACCTTAGCAACCTTGGGGTAGCCATATTTTTCTTTGCATTCAACAAGATAATTTGCAATATCGGCATCGCGGTCAAATAAACAAAAATTACCGTCGGTGCAATAAATGTATTCAATTTTATGGTCAACAAACCAATCTATTTCTGCATAAACTCGCTCTATGGGAAAAAGTCGCACCTTTGCCTTTAAGGAGCTCCAGTCGCAGAAAGAGCAACCATTTGGGCAACCGCGGTTTGTTTCAAGAAGACCCGAAAACTCAATTCCGTCATCAAGAAGGTCATCGAAAACTCCGTTGAGATAAGGCGATGGATAATTGTCGCCCTTTTGCGCCTCGTATGCGGTTGTTATTACCTCACCGTTTTCATTTCGGTAAGAAATATTCGCAACAGCTGACAAGTCACCGTTTGTTGCAAGCGTTTCAAGAATTCCCTCTGTGGGTTCTTCACCGAGACGATGAGTGAGAAAATCAACATAAGAATGTTTTTCAAGGTTCTCACCATCCGAGGAAATACTATGCCCACCAAATGTTATAAGACATTCGGGATATTTTTCTTTGATTTTTTGTGCAAGCACCTTGTTGTACTCTGTATTCCACACGCTGCACGAAAACAGCACCATATAGGGATTATCTAATTTTGAAAGTGCCTCATCAATGGGTTGACGGGTGTAAATTATTTTGCCGAATTTATATGTTTTTGCAATTGTTTCATTAGCCATACAATACGCCTGAATACAACCCACCGCATAAGGAATATAAGTATTCTTTTTTTCTGTGCCATAAATATCGTTTGCTTGCACAAAATAAACATTCTTCATTAAAAAAGCTCCTTTGGTCAATCGACAAAAATATCTTTTTCGCCGTTTTCCTTTTCAACACACTTTGTGTACATAACCACAAGATAAGTATCTTCAAGATAATCAAAGCTGTGTTTTACATTTTCTTCTATCAAAAACATATCTCCCGTTTTAAAGATATGTGTTTCGTTTTTATCGTCAAGAGAAAGAGTAACTCTGATTTCTCCGCTCAAAACAAAAAAACATTCTTCAGTTTCTTTGTGGTAATGAAAATTACCGCGAACAGCACCTTTTTTCGTAAACACCGCATTCACCTGAGAATACCCTGCGCTTACAAGCTGTGCCAACATTCCTCTTTCGTCCTCGAACACGAAATCGGGCTTTAAAATCTTAACAAGGCTCATTTTATCACACATTTCCGTAAGAAGAATTTTTAATCATTGTGTAAACCTTAATCAGTTCTTTAATGCCGTCATCAAGAGAATACATAGGTTTAAATCCCAAGCTCTCTATTCTCTCATTTGAAACAAGGTAATTACGCTTGTCCGGGTCGGCGTCAATATCCGCCTCAAGATATGTGAATTTAGGTATATATTTTTTAATAATCGCGCAAAGCTCAAGCTTTGAAAGATTAGCGTCACTTAAACCACAATTAAAGGTTCTGCCGTTCATTTCTTCAAAATGCTCCATTGCGAAAATAAAGGCACGCGCAGCGTCACGCACATGAAGATAATTTCGCATAAAATGACCTTCAAAAATTACGGCTGAACGGTCGTAAACTGCACGGTAAACAAAGTCATTCACAAGCAAATCGGTTCTCATTCTTGGTGAAGCACCGAAAAGAGTTGCAAATCTGAACGCAACACTATTGCCTGCCTCAAGCACCGCTTTTTCTGCCGCCATTTTGGTTTTACCGTAAAGAGAAATGGGCGAAATCGGTGACTCTTCGGTGCAATATTCCTGCCCCTGACCCAAGCCGTAGCCACTGTTGGTGCAAGGAAAAATTATGCGTTGTTCAGGTGCTCTTATTTCAAGAATTTTCTTCACCGCATCAAGATTTGTGGTAGTAGCTGCAATTTTGTCTTTATCACAAAGCGGAAAACCAACCAACGCACCGAGAGGAATAATATAATTTTTATTTGGAACTAATTTCTTTAAAAGTTCTTCATCACGGCAGTCACCATTGATTATTTCAAAGCCCTCATACCGACAGCAATCAAGAAGTGAAGACTGCTTGTACATAAAGTTATCCAAAACGGTCACATTATGACCTGATTTAAGCAATTCAGGAACTAAAATTGAGCCTATATAGCCTGCTCCTCCGGTCACTAAAATATCAGCCAAGACAATCCCCTTCCTTTAAGTTTACATAATCATTTATATTTTATCACCACGCTATTAAAAAGTCAACTTAAACTTCCTTCTCTATAATATAGATTGAAAAAGTACAGTTAATATGTTATATTTATATTATGTTAGCAAAACACTGAACAAGGGAAAGGAATGTGAAAAACGTGAAAGCAGTAATTCTTGCAGGCGGCTTCGGCACCCGAATGGGTAATATTTGTGAGAATATTCCAAAGCCTATGACCTTGATATGTGGCAAGCCCGTGCTTGAGCATCAGGTTGAAGCTCTTAAAAAAGAGGGTGTTTTTCAGTTTGTTTTCGTTGTGCATCATATGGCTGAAAAAATTACAGAGTATTTTGGCGACGGCAGTCGTTTCGGCGTTGAAATTTCATATTTTTTTGAAGATGAGCCATTGGGTACAGCGGGCGCATTGTTTAAGCTTGACCTTAAAGAAGATTTCCTGCTCTGTAACGGTGATTTGATTTTTGATTTCTGCCTTGAAGATATGATTGATTTTCACCGCAGAAGTAACGCATTGGCAACGCTTTTCACTCACCCCAACTCTCACCCCCATGACAGCACATTAATCCGTACTGACGAAAGGGGAAAAATCACCGAGCTTATACCGCCTAAGGACATTGAAATCAACACCCAAAATCTTTGTAATGCGGGTATTCAGTTAATCTCGCCACAGCTTCTCGCACTTTACAAAATTGACGGAAAAGCGAATTTTGACAAGGATATTATTATGCCCGCAATCAGCACTCAACGGATTTACTCCTATAAAAGTGCCGAGTATGTTCATGATATGGGCACTCCCGAAAGACTTAAACAGGTTGAAAAAGATATAACCCTTGGAATTGTAAAAAACAAGCACCGCCGTCATATTCAAAAGGCTGTTTTTCTTGACCGCGACGGCACAATCAATGTGCACAACGGATTTATCACTCATCCCGAACAAATTGAACTAATTGAGGGTGTGCCGGAGGCGATAAAAACCTTTAACCGCCTTGGATTTCTTGTAATCATAATCACAAATCAGCCTGTAATTGCCCGCGGTGAATGTACGGTGCAAGGGCTTTATGAGATACATAACCGACTTGAAATGCTTTTGGGTAAAGAGGGCGCTTTTGTAGATGCCATTTATTATTGCCCGCACCATACCGACAAGGGCTTCGAGGGTGAAATTCCCGAGCTGAAAATTCAATGCGAATGCCGGAAACCTGCCCCGAAAATGATTTTAGATGCCACGGCAGATTTCAACATAGATTTGACCGAGTCCTTTATGGTGGGCGACTCTGAAGTTGATATCAAATGTGCCGAAAACGCAGGTTGCAAGCCTGTTTTTCTTGGCGATGAAAAGCGCGAAGGCACACTCACATTCAAATCTCTTTATGAATTTTCAGAATACTTGACTAAAGAATAATCGAACAACAAAAGACGGGTTAAACGCCCGTCTTTTTCTCATTATATACAAATTCAACACAGTGTTTTATTACAAGTTGACGAAATCAATTCCCTAAGTTGACAAATTGTATCCTTGTATGATATATTGAGAATAAGATAAAAATATACAATTATGAGAATTCAAAGGAGGGTTATTATGGCAAAGACATTAGTTGATTTGCGTGCAGAAAAGGGCTTATATCTTAAAGATGTAGCCGAAAATACGGGCATTCCCGAAGAAGAGCTTCGCGCAATTGAAGAGTCGGGTAAAGTTCCGTCGGACATTGCACGAATCCTCATTGACACCTACTATCTGCCCGAAACATATTTCGCTGAAATTGTGATTTCATCAAAGGTACAGCCAAAAAGCCCAATGAAATACTTTCTCGGTGTGTCATTTGTATATTACATACTTTCTGCAATTCTTGTCAGCATACCCATGATTATTAATTTTATAGTGAGTATAATTATCCGCACCATAAATGTCGCTCAGGGGGAGGAACCTGCTGTTTCCGATTTCGGAAATTCACTTTTCGGTATTTTCAACACCTTATGGGTTGCGGCAGTGGGAATAATCGGTTGCATTATGTTTGCAAATTTCATTCTTAAAAGAACTCACTACACAGGCGATATTAAGAAATATCAATTTTTGCATCAACCCATACCCAGCGGAGCAATTGCATTTTTATCGATGATTTCAGCGAGTATTACAACTTTCAGTTATTATCTGCAGGTTGATTTGAATTCAAATTACGCTATATTCATTGGCTATGCAATAAATCTTGTAATTTCTGTAGCCTCTATACTGATTGTTGTTTATATTCACGCTCTCTTGCTCAAAACGGCAATTGAAGAAGATGCCGAAAAGAAATCCAGAATACTTAAAACAGTTGCAATTGTTGTTGCAGTTTCTTCTGTTTTAGCATTTGTGCTCACAATTATCTGTTTTTTAGTTGAGGACAATTTTGATTTGTTTGTTGTAATAAGAAGAATTTTTGTATACGGCTTATACATTGCAGTTGCATGGGCGGTGGCGCTCACCAAAACAAACGATGAAAAGAAAAATAAAATTGTATTCACAATTCTTCCGCTTGTTTCGATTTTACAATCCATAGTTTTTAGTATAATAGGTGAGTTTATAGTGTAAAAAGGCTCGGTAGAAATACCGAGTTTTTTGTTTTTTCGATAAATTGGAGTTTGTCGAAATGCAAAATGTAAAATGTAAAGTGCAAAATGTCGGGTCTGCGACGCGATTTTATATCTCACTAATATAGAACGCAATGCTATGTAGGGTCGCTTCATGAAGCGATCGTTCTGAAGTATTTAATTAAACTACAAACGGGCGATTCGTGAATCGCCCCTACAAGATTACATAACCATATAAATGAGTCAGACAAATTCAAATTTATCAACATTGTTATTGCTCTTTATTTTTAATTGTGCTATACTTTGGTAAACAAAAATTACGGAGGCATTTTTATGCTTTATTTTTATCCTGAAGATTTTGGCGCACTCGGGAACGGAGTGAATAATGACTGCAAAGCCATTCAGTCTGCCATTGACAAGGCAGAGGAAAACGGTGGCGGTACAGTTGTGCTGACAAGCGGAAAAACATATTATTCTGACTCAATCAGAATGAAGAAAAATGTCGAGTTGCATTTGCAGAAGGGCTCTCGCCTTAAAGCAACTGACAATATTGAGGGTTATATTCGCCCTTGCAATATGATTAACGACCCCAAAACTGCACTCATCGGCAACCCTGTTACAGGCAAGCCCTCTTTCGTATTCATTTACGGCTATGAGGCTGACGGTTGCACAATTTCGGGTGAGGGCACTATTGACGCCAACGGTCACGCATTCGTTGAGCGCAAGGATAAATATTATGTAACGGGCAATTTTTACCCCCGCCCAACCGTTATATATGTTGAAAAGAGCAACAACATCACATTCAAGGATGTTACAATTGTTGACGCACCCTTCTGGACACTTCATCCCGCAGGCTGTGACGATGTGCTGATTTCTCAAATCAGAATTCTTAATGACCTTGATGTTGCAAACTCTGACGGTATTGACCCCGACCACTGCACAAATGTGAGAATCCTCGGTTGTCATGTTGAATGTGCTGACGATTGCATTTGCTTAAAGACTTCAAAAGGTAACGCGGAATATGGTCCTTGTGAGAACATTATTATTGCAAACTGCACTCTTATTTCAACCTCTGCCGCAATTAAAATCGGCACA
Organism: Candidatus Fimenecus sp.; assembly: GCA_045594645.1. Taxonomy (GTDB): domain Bacteria; phylum Bacillota; class Clostridia; order Oscillospirales; family Acutalibacteraceae; genus Fimenecus. The sequence continues at coordinate 3,875 of JAZNYY010000011.1, read as the reverse complement.
GAGGGTGTTGGGGATTTCCGCAATGTAATTGTGGATAACTGCATTATTTCACGCAGTAACCGCGGACTTTCAATTCAGATTCGCGACGGCGGTAATGTTGAGAATGTTACATATTCAAACTGCATTATTGAAACCCGCCGTTTCTGTCCTGATTGGTGGGGCACAGCCGAGCCGATTGTAATCACAACATTCAACCGTGATGAAAACACAAAGTCGGGTAAAATCAAGAATATCCGTTTCCGTAATATCACTTGCAAGGGTGAAAACGGCGTGCTTATTCACGGTACTGAAGAAAATATGATTGAAGACGTTACCTTTGAAAATGTCAGCGTTACAATGACAAAGACTTCAAAATGGGACTGTGGACTTTATGATTTACGCCCTTGCCTGCAATATGGCGTTGAAAAGTATAAAAACAGCGGATTCTTTATTAGGAACGCAAAAAATGTGCTTATTGAAAAATCATCAGTACAATGGGGCAACATCTGCGACGATTACAATAAAGCTATTGATGCAGAAAATGTGCCAAATTTGGAATTGATTAGATTTAGTGGCACTGATGCACAGTAAAAAATATATAAAAATCCTCCCTCTGACGAGGAAGGTGGCAACGCGTTAGCGTTGACTGAGGGAGAGAACTCTAAAACATTTTTTTACAATCTCTCCCCCAGTCATTTTTGCCAAAATGACAGCCCCCTCGTCAGAGGGGGCATATTTTTGTGCTTTTAAATTATCTCAACAATCTGTAAATCGCGGGCACAAACCAACCTAAAATATAAGGTACTGCAAATGAAAATGCAACTGAAGTAATAAGGGTGAGTCCCCATTTTTCAATTCTTGAGCCTACAAAGAAGATTGCATAAAACGGTGCTACAAGAATTTTGCTGATTTTCTTTTTATTGTTCACAAAGAAATTCTCTTTAAGCATCATAACATCTTCAATTTGCGGGAAGAGATTAGTAAGTAAAGAAATTCCAAGATAAAGACAAATCCACGCAAATACATCGGTTAAGTTACCAAAATAATAAATTGTGGTTGCACCGTAAGAAAGTGTTAAAAAGCCGAGCATTAAATTTAAAAAGAATGGGATAAAGCAAATATCAAAGCTTGGTCCTTTTCTTTTTATAAGGTCGTGGTCAACATGGCCGAGCATTTCGTTTGCCTGTACCACTCTTGCGTCGTCAACAATGATTTTTGATGCGCGACAGCTCATATGCTCAAAAAATGCGTGAAGCATTGCGCCGGGCAGAGTAAGAAATTTAACGATAATATAAACTATTCTCATAATAAATCATATCCTCCGTCCATTACAATATCTTTAAGTGTCTTTTTGCCCTCGCGGTAGTCAGTAACATCGTCAGTAAACGGTACTCCGTAATCGCCTGACTCGGCAATTTCAGTTTCGAGAGCCTCAAACGCTGACTTGTCGCCTGTCTGGAGCGCAAGCATTGCGTACATATCGCGAATCTGAATTGTCATTGAGCCCATCTGTGACTGATATTCATAGCTGTTACCAACAGCCTCATAAGCCTTTTCATAATCCTCAAGCATAATATAGTTTATGCACTTCTGCATTTCAAGAATATATCCGTATGACGGAAGCATTACGCTTGCGTTGTCAAGGTTACCAAGAAGAGTCAAGCCGTTATCACAAACATTTATTGCCTTGTTATAATCAGCATCGCGATAACGATAAACCATTGTTTTTACAAGGTGATAGTCAATGCCCTCTACATTAAGGCCACGGATTTTATCGGCAAGCTTTTCTGCCTTTTCATACTCGCCAACACCAACATAGGTAGTTGCAAGAAGCGGAGTTACAAGAGTGTCAAGTGACTTATATTCAGCTGCTTTTTCAAGAAATTCAATATAGACCTCTTCTGTCTTGCCTGCCTCATAAGCCACTGAATACTTATAAAGATACAGCCAACCCTCGTCATAGGTATAAACCTTTTCTGTGCCGTCGGGGATATATTCCTCGTCAGTTTCGTCATAGCACATATCATTCTTCACATAAATCTTTTTGCCTGAAAGTGAAGAGAGCATATCAATAATTTCCTGATAATTGTTATCAGAAATTGCCGCGTAATTATAAAGGTGATTCTGAATTGCCGAAGCAGTTGCCTGCAAATTTGCAATACTTTCTTCAGTTTCGCTCAATGTCTTATATGCAGGAAGCTTAAGCAATGTATCATTAAAATATGTGTTTATTGTTGTGAGTGCAGATTCACGGTCAAGCAAATCGTAGCAGAGAAGTGCATCCTTTGCGTGAAGTGAAAGGTTTTTGCCGAAATCCTCTTCGGTCAAGGTGTTAAGTGCTTTATCATACTCTGCGCGGGCGCTGAATAACTGATTATTTTTATACGCCTCGTCACCGCGTTTCATTGTAGAAAACATTGGTGTTTTAACTGCGAAAAGGAATACTGCCGCAACTGCAACACAAACACACGCAATTACTGCCACAACGCCTTTCCAATCATAAGGATATTTCTCTAACAATTCCTCACAGTCCTTACAATAGGGGCTGTCGGGATTTTTTTCTGTTCCGCAAGGTCTTTGACCGCAGATTTCACAAAGCTTTACTGCCTCTTTCTTTTTTGCAGTTCTTGAAACTTCACGCGGGTTATAGCCCTCAACCTCAAGAGTAGTTGAGTCAGCCTCCGCCGCTGTTTCGGCATCCTTTACCGCCTTGTCAAGCTCTTCCTTGAAAATGCGGGCAAGGTCCTCCATTTCATTTTTAAGCTCGTCTTCGGGAGTGCCCCCAAGCTTTTCTTTATTTTCGTCCAAGGTTATTCCTCCTTACGCCTCATTCATTCCGCAGCATTTCTTATACTTTTTACCGCTACCGCAGGGACAGGGGTCATTTCTGCCCACTTTTTCGCCTTTTTTGATGGGGCGTTTTTTGTCACTGCCGTCAGTTGAACCGCTTGTAGCAGTAATTTTAGCCGTCTGCTCACGCTTAATGTCCTCTTCACTCTTAAGACGGAAGGTAAGAAGTGTGATTACAGTACCCTCGCGAATAAGCGAAGTCATTTCGTCAAACATATCGTAGCTTTCCATACGGAACGCAATTACGGGGTCCTGCTGAGCATAAGAACGAAGATAAATACCGCGCTTTAATTCTTCCATAGCGTCAATGTGGTCCATCCAACGCTTGTCAACATTATGAAGAAGCACCTTTCTTTCAAGCTCCTGCATAATTCTTTCGCCGTATTCAGCCGTTTTAGCGTCATAAATTGCCATTGCCTTGTCAAAGAAATATTCTTTGAACTCGGGGTTTGATTTGTCTTCAATATCCTCTTCAACGAGGAATGCAAGCTTTTTGAGAAGTCCCTTTACATTCCAATCCTTAGGGTCATTTACCGCTGGGCAATAGAAATCTACAGTTTCGTCAATGAAATCACCGAACATTTTAAGAATTGCCGCGTGAATATCGGCACCGTCAAGCACCATATTACGCTGCTCATAAATCTTCTTTCTCTGCTCATTCATAACATCGTCAAAACGAAGCACATTACGACGGGCAGCAAAGTGGTTGCCCTCAACCTTTTGCTGTGCGCTCTCAATCATATTGGTCATCATTTTAACTTCAATGGGGATTTCGCCCGCACTCTTAAAGGTATCAAGAATGTTATAGAAGCGGTCGCCTGCGAAAAGTCGAAGCAATTCATCCTCAGTTGAAAGGAAGAATTTGCTGTTACCGGGGTCACCCTGACGGCCTGCACGACCTCTTAACTGATTGTCAATTCGGCGTGATTCGTGACGGACTGCTCCAAGAATGAAAAGACCGCCTGCTGCTCTTACCTGCTCGGCTTCATCCTTAAGCTGATTCTTATACTTTGTCTCAAGCTCGGTAAAGGTGCGTCTTGCTAAGT
>JAZNYY010000010.1:0-7263 GCA_045594645.1 Candidatus Fimenecus sp. | reverse complement strand
AACGCTTAGCGTTTCTTAACTCTGTTATCTAACAGAATTACTGTTTCTTGTATTTCTCTGTTTCGTACTTCCGTACTCTCAAAGAATCTACAGGGTTCCTTTTACTTTTCTCGTCGTTGTTTAATTTTCAAGGTTCAGTCTGTCCTACCCGTTTTCGCGGGTGGAATTGTATTCTAACACAACTCCGCAAGCTTGTCAACACTTTTTTTAAACTTTTTTAAGTTTTTTGTTTGCGTCGATTACCTCTCGCAGACAGCTTTGATATAATATCACAACGAAATCGACTTGTCAACAACTTTTTTCAAATTTTTTTAAATTTTTTTTGAAGGTTTTCAACAAGTTTTCAACCTTCTATTTATATATAGTATACAAAGCATTTTATTTGAATAAAAAATCCCCTTTTGGAAAACATATTAGAGAAAAATATTATCCGAGAGAGAGATTTTATGGATACTAAAAAAGAAAAACGCACGACTAAAAAACTATTTCTTCAAATTCTCGCAATCATCCTTGTGAACGTACTTGTAATTTCTGCAATAGCCTACACCTATGCCGAAAGCACTCAGGCACTGTCACGAATTGGTTCACGCGGACAAGAGGTACGCCAAATTCAACAGAAGCTTCGCGAATTAGGATTATATTCAGGTTCGGTTGACGGAGTTTATGGCACGGCAACGCAAAAAGCCGTTCGTCAGTTTCAAAAGAATTGCGGATTAACCGTTGACGGCGTGGCAGGACCTAAAACCTTATTATATTTAGGATTAGGCTCGGGCGGTGGCTCATCGGCAGGCGGATACAGTTCAAGTGATGTGTATCTGCTTGCAAAGGTCATTGCGGCAGAAGCACGAGGAGAAAGCTATACGGGTCAAGTTGCTGTGGGTGCAGTAGTGCTGAACAGAGTGCGTCACTCATCATTCCCCGACAGTATTTCAGGTGTTGTTTATCAGGCGGGTGCATTCTCTGCGGTACGCGACAGCAACTGGAGCGTTGCTCCCGATGCCACATCACAGAAAGCAGCCCGCGATGCAATCAACGGCTGGGACCCCACAGGTGGTGCTATATACTATTATAATCCTGCAAAAACAAGCAACCGTTGGATTAGAACGCGACCGGTTATTACCACAATCGGCAGACATGTTTTTTGTAAATGATAAATCAAGGGACGGCATTGCCGTCCCAATTTTTATTTATACTTTTCGCAAAGGTATTGCATAGCTATATGATAGCCCTCAAGCCCTTTGCCGATTATATGCTCTTCGCAAGCCATACCTGCATATGAGATTTGGCGGAAGTCCTCACGCTTGGTCACATCTGAAATATGAACCTCAACCGCGGGGATTGCCACAGATTTGAGTGCATCTAAAATCGCCACACTTGTGTGGGTATATGCCGCGGGGTTAATGACAATGCCGTCAAATTCGCCGTAAGCCGCTTGAATTTCGTCAACAATTGCGCCCTCGTGGTTTGATTGAAAGCATTTCACTTCACAACCTAACTCATTTGCCCAATTTTCGATTTTCTCAAGCAGACTTTTATAATTATCACTACCGTAAATTCCCGGCTCACGAATACCGAGCATATTTATATTCGGTCCGTTAATTACAAGGATTTTCATATTTTTTCAAGCTCCTTTGCAATTCTTTCTGCCACCTCATCAACTGTGCCGTTGCCGTAGATTTCAATATCTGCAAACTGACGATAAAGGGGCATTCTTTTTTCATAAAGAGCCTTTACGCCGTGCAGTTGTGAAAGCGGGCGGTTATTTGTGGGCAACAAATCAGCATCACGGTTAATAAATACGATTATTCCGTTCTGCTTTAAGGGTGCGTAATTTTCTGCCCTTGTGATAACACCGCCACCCGTTGCGATAATCTGACTTTTTTCTCTGCCCGCCAGCATTACCGCGGCATTTTCGCAATTTCTGAAATGCACTTCACCGAATTTTTCAATAATTTCGGGTATTGGCATATTCTCAACATTCTCAATCATTTCGTCGGTGTCGACAAGCTCTTTATTTAACTTTTCCGAAAGCACTTTTCCTATTGTTGACTTGCCACAGCCCGCCATACCAATAAGCACGATATTGCACATTTCCATTTGCAATACCTTTTCGATTTTCTCGCAGATTGCGGTATCGAGCTTTGTATCGAAAAATATTTCGTGTGCCTTTTTTGCTTGAGCCACAAGCATTGAAAGACCTGAAGCGCAAGGGATTTTTCGCTCTTCGGCATCTAAAATCAGCTTTGTTTTAAGCGGATTATACACAACATCAAGCACACCGCTTAAATTCTTGAAATCTTCAAGATTTACAAGTGACTTTAAATTATTCGGGTACATACCTACGGGAGTTGTGTTGACAATAATCTCACCGTCAAAATGAAGATGAAGATTTTTATAATTGTTTTCGGTATTGAGGTCAACAACGATAACCTCTTTTGCACCAAAGTCGCGAAGCACCGCCTGAACTGTAGCAGATGCACCGCCACCGCCGAGAACTACCGCTTTTTTACCCTCAACGCTTATTCCCGATTTTTCGAGCATATATACAAAGCCGAAATAATCGGTATTATCACCGTAAAGCTTGCCGTCGCGAACTGTAATTGTATTTACCGCGCCAATTTTTTCAGCCTCGGGTGAAATTACATCAAGATACGGAATAACTGCTTTTTTATAAGGTATAGTCACATTTATTCCGCTGAAATTATGTTCACGCATAAAACCTTCAAGGTTTTCGGGGGCAATCTCAAAAAGATGATAATCACTATTGCCAAGTGCCAAATGAATTTGCGGTGAAAAGCTGTGGGGCAAATGCTCGCCTAATAATCCGTACATCACATTACCTCCGAATAACTGCCTAAATAGTGGAAATATTCGCACTCGTCATTTAACTGCTCAAGAATTTCATAAAATGCATCTTCATAAACTGATGCCGCCATATCAAAATAGAACATAAATTCAAAATCCTTATTCTGAACGGGACGGCTTTCAAGCTTAATAACATTGATGCCCAAAGCATAAAAGCGGGCAAGAATATGATATAGTGAGCCCGGACGATGCGGAAGTGTAAGCACAAAGCTTGTTTTATCGGCACCGGGGTAAATCTCCATTTCCTTTGAAATGCAGATAAATCGGGTGTAATTGTTATCTTTATTCTGAACATCATCAGAAATAAGTGTCATACCATATAAATCACGACAGTTTTCAGAAGAAATTGCCGCAACATCAGTACGACCGCTCTCCATAACCATTTTTGCCGCAACTGCAGTATTCTCGCAAACATTAACCTTGATGTCGCTGTGTTTTCTCAAAAATTCACTGCATTGATTTATTGCCTGTTCATGAGAATAGATTTCTTTTATGCCGTCAAGTGTTGCGCCGCTGTTACCCAAAAGACAATGATTAATTTTAAGACGGAAGCTTTTCACAATATAGAAATTATGCTCTGCCATCAAATCGTAAACTCCGTTAACACTACCGGCGGTACTGTTTTCAATTGGGAGCACGCCGTATTTGCAAAGTCCTTTTTCGACCGCGTTAACAACATCATACCAAGTCTTGAAATATGAAACGGTTGGGTATTTGAAAAGCTTTTCGCAGGCAAGACCTGAATATGCACCCTCAACACCTTGGCAAGCCACCATTGCTTTTTGCGGAAATAAGTTTTGAGTATTTTCTACCGCTGACTTGATTTTTTCAGTCAATTCACCACCGCGGTTGAGATATTTGTGCTGATATGAACGCGAAACATTCATAATTGTATCGTAAAGCACGCGGGAGTAAACATCAAGCTCATCACCCGCCATATTGCCAACGCGATTTAAAAGCTCGCGCTCTCTTTTAGAGTCAAGCACGGGCAAATTATTTTCTTTTTTATACTGCGCAACCGCAAGGCAGGTTTCCATTCGCTCTTTCCAAAGCCTTACGATTTCATTGTCAATTTCATTTATTTTTTCTCGGATTTTTGAAAGGTCTTCCATAATATCACCTTTTTCACAATGTTTTTAATTCAGATACTTCGCCTCCCTCTGACGAGGGAGGTGGCAACGCGTTAGCGTTGACGGAGGGAGAGATAGACTACCCCTCAGTCACTTCGTGACAGCTTCCCTGACAAGTGGAGCCCAAATGTAATATGAAACTACATCATCAAATCTAATATAGTAAAAGCAGCAATTGCTTCCACTACCGGCACAGCTCTCTGCACTATGCACGGGTCGTGTCTGCCCTTAATCTGCAATTTTTCTTCTGTCTTGTTAGCAAGGCTAACGCTGTTCTGCTCTTTAAAAATTGATGGGGTAGGCTTGAATGCCACATCAAAAACTATGGGCATACCATTGGTAATTCCGCCGTTTATTCCGCCCGCATTATTTGTTACGGTTTTGATTTCACCGTCAACAATGCAGAAATTGTCATTATTCTCACTTCCCATAAGGTCAGTAGCCGAAAATCCGTTGCCGAATTCAATACCCTTAACCGCGGGAATACCGAAAATATTCTTTGCAAGCATATTTTCAACACCGTCAAACATCGGGTTACCAACGCCTGCTTTAACTCCCGTTACGGCACATTCGATTACTCCGCCCACCGAGTCACAGTTTTCGCGGGCGTTGTCGATTACCGCTTTCATCTTATCCCCTGCCTCATTGTTGATTACAGGAAAATCCTTTTCGCCGATTTTGTAATCATCTATGCTTACTGGATTGAACTTATCGTCATAAACATCTTTTATTTTAAGAATATGTGCTTGAACTTTTACGCCCAATTCTTCTAAAATCTGCATACAAACCGCACCCGCAAAGCAAAGGGGCGCTGTAAGTCTGCCCGAAAAATGACCGCCACCCGACACATCGTTAAAGCCGTCATATCGCATATGTCCCGTAAAATCCGCATGGGAGGGACGGGGCTTATCCATAATATTATTGTAATCTGCCGAATGTGGATTTTTATTATAGATTACCGCGCAGAGAGGTGCACCGCAGGTAATACCATTTACAAGTCCTGAAATGATTTCGGGCATATCGGGTTCGCACCTTGTGGTTGAATACTGATTTCTGCCGGGTGCACGACGCTCCATAAAGGCTTGCACCTTTTCTAAATCAATCTTTTTACCCGCGGGGAGTCCGTCAATCACAACGCCTATTCCGTTAGAATGTGATTGACCGAAAACTGATATTTTAATTTTTTCACCTGTCATTGATGACATTTGCGTTACCTCCCATTTTATTAAAATCTTTAAAGAAATGCGGATATGATTTCTCAACCGCTTTATAATCTGTAATTGTTACATTTTCTTTGCAAAGTGTCGAGAGTATTGCACCCGACATTACAATTCTGTGGTCATTTGAGCCCTCGACCGTACCGTCCTTAAGCTCTGCACCACCGTAAATAATCATTCCGTCGGCGGTTTCTTCCACCTTACCGCCAACCGCTGTGAGCATATCAACAATCGATTTAATTCGGTCACTTTCTTTAATACGAAGTCTGCCCGCATTGATTATTCGCGTTTCACCGTCGCAAGCACTCGCAACTACCGAAATTATAGGCACCGCGTCAGGAATATCACCCGCGTCAACGGTAATTCCATTTAATTTATTTTTCTTAACCGTGATTTCTGTGCCGTCAATTTTAACCTCTGCACCCATTTTGCGAAGAACATCTAAAATCGCCTTGTCGCCTTGAGGTGAATTGATGTCCAAATCCGTTACGGTTACTCCTTTTTCACTCAATGCACCTGCGCAGAGGAAAAAAGATGAATTTGACCAATCGCCTTGGGCTGTAATTTCCTTTGGCGAAATGTATTTTTGATTGCCTTTTATTATGTAAAGATTTTCTTTTTCTTCAATTTCGATTCCGAATTTACGAAGCGCCGAAAGTGTGATATTTAGATATGAGCGGGACTCAACGGGGGGGATTAATTTTATTCTACTGTCGCCGTTAAGCAAGGGCAAGGCAAATAAAAGTCCCGTAATAAACTGTGAGCTTACATTACCGAGGATTTCATACTCCCCCGCCTGCAACTCACCTGTCAAGCGCAAAGGGAATTTGCTTCCATTATGAAAAGTAATGCCCATTCGCTCCATTTCTTCCTTTAAGGGTGAAATTGGTCTTTCGGGCAGTCTGCCGTGCCCCGTAATTGTGGTGTCAATACCGAGTGCCGACACTACAGGAAGCAAAAAACGCAGAGTTGACCCGCTTTCACCACAGTCAAGCTCTGCTTTTTCGTTAAATTTATTAGGAATAATCGTTATAATTTCGCCGTCAACCTTAATATCTGCACCCATATTTTTAAGACAATCAACAGTTGCCGCAATGTCCTTTGACATCACATTACAATACACCTTTGTAGGCGCATCCGCCAAAGCCCCGCAGATAAGAAGTCTGTGAGCGTCTGACTTTGATGAAATTGCCTTAATTTTGCCCGATATTTCAGCGGGGGTGCAGATTATGTTCATTTAATTCAATCCTGCTTCTATAAATTCTTTCAAATTTTCAACTGATATTTTTTCAATTTTGCAAAGCCCGTATTTTTCGGGGATAATCAGCGAAATTGTGTCAAGACTTCGCTTTTTATCTGAAAGTGAAATCTTATATAATTCTTCTGCGGTAAAATTGCAAGATACGGGCAAGCCGTTTGCTTTGAGAATTTCAACAAGCATTTCGGTGAAATTTTCATTCACAAGTCCCATTTTATACGCACCGCGCGTTGCAATTACCATTCCTATTGCCACCGCGTTGCCGTGAGAAATTGTAAGATGACTGCATTTTTCAATTGCATGGCCGATAGTGTGGCCGAAATTAAGAAGCTTTCTCTCGCCGTTTTCAAATTCGTCACGGTCAACAACATCACGCTTAATCTCAACGCAACGCTTGATTACATATTCAATGTTTTCTCTTATATTGTTATTCTTTAAGAATGTAAGGAATTCTCCGTCTAAAATCATTCCGTATTTGATTATTTCAGCACAACCCTCATTAAAGATTTCAGGGGGCAAGGTGTTGAGTGTTTCGCAATCAGCATAAACTGCGATTGGCTGATAAAATGCACCGCAAAGATTTTTGCCCGCCTTTAAATTGACGGCAGTTTTGCCACCGACAGAGGAGTCTACCATTGAAAGCACAGTTGTGGGAATCTGCACGAAGTCAACTCCGCGAAGATATGAGCTCGCCACAAAGCCTGTCAAATCCCCTGTTACGCCACCGCCGAGGGCGACGAAAAGGTCAGTCCTTGTTATACTGTTTTCGGCACAGAATTCCAAAATTTCCCCA
>JAZNYY010000009.1:0-26256 GCA_045594645.1 Candidatus Fimenecus sp. | reverse complement strand
TAGAAGACGAGGCTGTGACAGAAAACACAGTTATCGAAGAGTTTATGAAGGGCTATATTTACAATAACGAAAAGGTAGTCCGTCATTCAATGGTAAAAGTAGCAAACTAAGAGAATTATATTTTAGGAGGAAAAGAAAATGGGAAAAATTATTGGTATTGACTTAGTTACAACTAACTCATGTGTAGCAGTTATCGAGGGCGGAAACCCGACTGTTATCGCAAATTCAGAAGGCGCAAGAACAACACCGTCTGTTGTAGCATTCCAAAAAAGCGGTGAGAGAATTGTCGGTCAGGTAGCTAAGCGACAGGCTGTAACAAATGCAGAAAGAACAATTATGTCTATAAAGAGAGATATGGGAACAGGCAAGACTGTTACCATCGACGACAAGGCATACACACCGCAGGAGATTTCTGCTATGATTTTAACTAAGCTTAAACAGGACGCAGAAAGCTATCTTGGTGAAACAGTTACACAAGCTGTTATCACAGTTCCTGCATACTTCAACGACTCACAGCGTCAGGCAACAAAAGACGCAGGTAAAATTGCAGGTCTTGATGTTAAGAGAATTATCAACGAGCCAACTGCAGCAGCACTTGCTTACGGTATCGACAAGGAAGAAGACCAGAAAGTTATGGTTTATGACCTTGGTGGTGGTACATTCGACGTTTCAATTATCGAAATGGGCGATGGTGTTCAAGAAGTTCTTGCAACAGCAGGTAACAACCGTCTTGGTGGCGACGACTTCGACCAGAAGATTATTGATTGGCTTGCTGATGAGTTCAAGAAAGAACAGGGCGTTGACCTTCGTAACGATAAAATGGCTATGCAGCGTCTTAAGGAAGCAGCAGAAAAAGCAAAGATTGAACTTTCAGGTGTAACAACATCACAAATCAGTCTTCCATTCATCACAGCAGATGCAACAGGCCCTAAACATCTTGAAACAACTCTTACAAGAGCAAAGTTCAACGAAATGACAGCAGACCTTGTTGAAGCAACAATGGGACCTGTTCGTCAGGCACTTTCAGACTCAGGTCTTCAAGCTTCAGAGCTTAACAAAATCCTTATGGTTGGCGGTTCTTCAAGAATCCCCGCAGTTCAAGAAGCAGTTAAGAAATTCACAGGTAAAGAGCCATTCAAGGGCATTAACCCCGATGAGTGCGTAGCAGTAGGTGCCGCAATTCAGGGCGGTGTTCTCGGCGGTGAGGTTGAAGGACTTCTCCTTCTTGATGTTACTCCTCTTTCACTCGGTATTGAAACAATGGGTGGCGTAAACACAAGAATTATTGAAAGAAATACAACAATCCCCGTAAAGAAGAGCCAGATTTTCTCAACGGCAGCTGACAATCAGACATCAGTTGAAGTTCATGTTCTTCAGGGCGAAAGAGAATTCGCAAGAGATAACAAAACTCTCGGTATTTTCCACCTTGACGGTATTCTTCCCGCTCGTCGCGGTACTCCTCAAATTGAGGTTACTTTCAATATCGACGCTAACGGTATCGTAAATGTTTCTGCAAAGGATTTAGGCACAAATAAAGAGCAGTCAATTTCAATCACATCTTCAACAAATATGTCTAAAGAAGATATTGAAAAGGCAGTTCAGGAGGCTGAAAAGTTCGCAGAAGAAGATAAGAAGCGCAAGGACGCAGTTGACACAAGAAATGCCGCAGACCAGATGGTATATCAGTGCGAAAAAATCCTCGCTGATGACGGCGATAAGTTCTCTGAAAACGATAAAGCAGAGCTTCAGACAAAGATTGACGCTCTTAAAGAAGCACTCAAGGGCGAAGATATCGATGCTATCAAGGCAAAGCAGGAAGAACTTACTCAGCAGTTCTACAAGATTTCAGAGGAACTTTATAAGCAGGCTCAGGCAGCTCAGGGCGGTGCACAGGGCGCAGGCTATGACCCCAACGCTGGTGCTGCTCCTAACAATGACGGCTACTACGACGCAGATTTCAAGGATGTTGAATAATTAAACCAAAAAGTTACGGACAGACCGTTAAAGTCTGTCCGTAAAGGCGTATTATTTGGAGATACTTATGGCAGAAAAAAGAGACTATTATGAGGTGCTCGGTGTTGATAAATCTGCGTCCGATGACGAGATTAAAAAGGCTTACCGAAAAGCCGCTAAAAAATATCATCCCGACTTAAATCCCAATAATAAAGAAGCAGAAGAAAAATTCAAAGAGGCAAACGAAGCCTATGAAATTCTTTCTGACAGCGAGAAAAAAGCCCGTTATGACCAGTTCGGCCACGCAGGTGTTGACCCCAACTATGGCGCAGGTCAAGGTGGCTACGGCGGTGGCTTCGGTGGAATGGATTTCGATTTAGGCGACATTTTCGGCTCAATTTTCGGCAACGGCTTCGGTGGTGGATTTGGCGGAGGTCGTGCAAATCCCAACGCACCGCAACGCGGTAGTGATACTCAGGCAAGCGTTACAATTTCGTTTGAAGAGGCCGCAAAGGGCTGTAAACGAAGTGTTGATACAATGAGAATTGAAACCTGTGACGAGTGTCACGGTAACGGTTGTCAGAGTGGTCATTCACCCAAGACCTGCCCCGAATGTAACGGTCGCGGTCAGGTGACAGTTCAGCAAAGAACACCATTTGGTGTAATTCAATCCTCAAAGCCTTGCTCTCGTTGTAACGGTAGGGGTACAATCATCGAGAATCCCTGTAAAAAATGTAATGGCGCGGGCAGAGTTCGTAAGAGTGCAAAGCTTGATATCAATATCCCCGCGGGTATTGATGACCGTCAGGTGCTCACAGTTCGCGGTCAGGGTAATAAGGGTGCTAACGGCGGACCCGCAGGCGACCTTAATATCGTTGTGAATGTAAGACCTCATCCCATTTTTGAGCGTGACGGCTACAATGTTTGGTGCGATGTGCATTTAACCTTTATGCAGGTGGCTTTGGGTTGCACAATTCAAGTGCCAACTCTTGATGGTAAGGTCGAGTATCCCGTACCCGCAGGCACACAGCCCGGCGATGTGTTCAAGCTTCGCGGTCGCGGTATTCAAAGTCGTAGCGGTATGGGTAAGGGCGACCAGCTCGTTCGCATTATCGTTGATGTTCCAAAGAAGCTCACCGATAAACAAGAAGAACTTCTTCGTCAATTAGCCTTTGAGTTCGGCGCGGCAGATAACCTTGACGACGGCAAAAAAGGCTTCTTTGGAAAGAAAAAGAAATAATATAAATAAAAACCTCCAATAATATATCTATATTGATATATTGTCGGAGGTTTTTTATGAGCCGTTTAGATGAAATTGATTTGGTAAATTATTCAAGAGGCGAGGAGTGGCTGAACTCCATATCCCATATGGTAGGCGGTGCATTCGCTGTAGTTGCCACAATACTCTGCATTGCCCGTTCTATTGTGCTGTCGCGCCTCGATTATCTGGTTTTGAGTATTGTTTACGGTATCACAATGATTGCGGTTTATTCCTGCTCAGCGGTCTATCACGCACTTCGCAATAACCGTGGCAAAAGAGCAATGCGAATTGTCGACCACGCAATGATTTACCCCATGATTGCAGGCACAATTACACCCTTTGCCGTTGTGATTGTCGTGCCACTTAACGCATTTTTGGGTTGGGGACTTTTCATAGCAATATGGCTCACCGTAGCAATAGGAATGTCAATAACCTTTGCACTTTTCAATAAAACAAAGGTGCTTCAAATGGTGCTTTATCTCGCACTTGGCTGGTCGGTGCTCGTCACCTTTGTGGTGCTGTGGAAAAACTTTGACCATAACGCAATATTTTTAATGCTTGCCGGCGGAATTGCCTATACTCTCGGTGCAATAATCTATGGCATAGGAGCAAAGAAAAAATACTTCCACGCAATTTTTCATTTCTTCGTAATCCTCGGCTCTGTCTGCCACTTCTTCGGCTTGTATCTGTATGTGTTTGTATAGTGAAAAAGTATATCTTTTTATTGTTTGTGTTCTGCAAATTTGAATTTGTCTGACTCATTTATATGGTTATGTAATCTTGTAGGGGCGATTCACGAATCGCCCGTTTGTAGTTTAATTACATACTTTGGAACGGTCGCTTCATGAAGCGACCCTACATAGCATTGCGTTCTGTATTAGTGAGATATATAATTGCGTCGCAGACCCTTCATTTTGCACTTTGCATTTTACATTTTGCATTTTACATTTTGCATTTCGACAAATTCCCAATTTATCAAACAATTTTGACGCTTTTTCTTTAAAAAATTATGCCTATAAACCCAGCTTTTTCCACAACGCCTTAATTGACTTTTACTGTCGAATATTGTATCATTATATATATACTTTATATTCGGGTGATTGATATGAGAAAAACCGCAAAAATTATGGCGATTTTAACTGCCTTTATAATACTTGTTTCGACCTTTGTTTTACCCGCAAATGCCGCAAGCGTAAACTATTCCGCATCAAGTGTCAGCGGTGCGAAAGGTGATACTGTAACGGTTAGCGTTAAAATATCCTCAAGTGTTGAAATTTGGGGTGCAAATGTAATGCTTGGCTATAATTCGTCAGAATTACAGTATGTAAGCAGTAGTAAGGGCGGTGCAGTTTCAAGCGGAAGCCTTAATAATACGGGCTCATCAGTTAATTTTTCGGGTATGTTCAGCGCAAAAAGCGGAACAGTATTCACCGTGAAATTCAAAATTCTTAAAAACTCCGGTACTTCAACTCTTGCTCTTACAAGTACAGAAAATATTGATTATGACGGAAAAACCTATGATTGTGCAACCACAAACGGTAAAGTCACAATCACTGTGCCCGTCACAAGCATTAAACTTGATAAATCAAGCGTAACTCTCAAAAAAGGTGAAACAAGTCAGTTAAGTGCAACGGTTTCACCCGCGGATGCAACAAATAAAACTGTTACATATTCGTCATCAAATACAAAGGTTGCCAAGGTTTCAAGCAGTGGTAAAATTACCGCAGTTGGTGGCGGTACTGCTACAATCACAGCAAAAGCGGGTGGTAAAACTGCAACCTGCAAGGTGACCGTTAATGTTGCACAAACAGGAATTACCGCTTCGGGCAACACCTCAAAAACCGTTGAAATGGGCGGTACACTTAAACTTAAGGTTTCAAAAGTTCCCGCAGATGCAACGGATAATCATTCTGTAACTTGGTCTGTTGCAGATACAAATATCGCAACCGTTTCTTCAAATGGTACAGTTAAGGGCGTAGCCCTCGGCACAACCACAGTCACCGCAAAGTCAAACGGCTGGACTGTTACTTATAAAATCACCGTAACAGAGCCCGTAACAGAAAACTCAACAGAAGAACCATCAAGCGAGGATGATACAAGCGCAACCGAAGAGCCGTCAAGTGAAGATAAATCTTCAACCACCGAGCCTACGGTAGTCGTTGAGCCTGATACAACCGAGCCCACAACTGAAAATAAAGATTTCTGGGAAAGCATTAAAAACGAAATCTATAATCAAAACAATATGATTTCAAAGCCCCGCTATTATCTCACAATGGCAGTTGTGGCTGCTGCAACGGCGCTCGTTTCAATCGCAGTTACATATTTTGTAACAAAAGGATATTATAAAACAAAGTCCAAGAAAAACGATTTAGAAGAATAATGTAGGAGTCGGCGTCCTCGATGTCTTGCAAGAATAATTAAATCACAATAAAAAGCCTCCCTTGTCAAAGGGAGGGGGACCGCCTCGGCGGTGGAGGGATTCATAAAAAACCGATAGGTAAATCCTATCGGCTTTTTTAGTGTCTTATTTCACAAACTCAAAGCTGTCAATTGTCTTTTCAATTTCGTGGTTTGCAACCTCAAAAAGTCGCTTACCGAGGTTTTGATAATATTTATCCTTATCCATACCGCAGAGCATTGCAAAGGATACACCGATATTTGCGGGAATGTCCACACCTTTTCTTACTGCAAGGTAATAGAAGCTGTACTCTGCCGCGTCGTCAAGTCTGTCATAAAACTCAAATGCCTTTTTCTTAACTGTATCATACAAAGCGTTAACCGCCGTGTTAGATAAAAGGGGATTGGGAAGCAAATGATTAATGCAGTATTCAGCGGTGAAAATAAGAAGTACCTTCATCTGATACATTGTGTTCTCGTCGCGCTGAATTTCGCCGATTTCTGCCTCAAGCTCACTGAGTAAATGAGGCTCATCGACAAAACGCTCTGCAAGGCATTTACCTAAATCCTTTGCCTTTTGTGCATTGCCGTTGCTACGGTTTTTAGTCATCTGTGAAATTATAGAAACCTCATCAAAGGAGTCTGAAGCTTTGGTGTCATTAAAGATTTTAACATCGCTGTCGTCAAAAATCATATAAAAGACCTCCTCGTTGGTTTTATTCAGCAGTCTGCTGTGCTAATTTCTTTTGCAATCTCTTCTGCTTTGATTTATAGCTTAAAAGATTGTGTAAATCATCATCAGGAGTAGTATAGTCACCCAATGATACATTATATTCATTGTAAAGCCCGTGGAAATCACTTCCACCGGTAATAAGAAGCTTATTTTTGGTAGCAAGCTTACGAAGCTTTGCCTGTTCTTCTTCACTTGCACTTGGGTGGCAAACCTCAATACCGTCAAGACCTAATTCTTTGTAATCAAGAATATAATCAACACAACCGCTAAGGATGGGGTGCGCAAGAATTGCAATACCGCCTGCGGTGTGAACAGCATCAATAACATCTTTAATACTCTCGTATTTGGGTGTTACAAGAATACAGTCATCACCGTCTTTTGTGAAATGCTTTTTGAAAAGGTCGCCGTTGAATGAATTTGTGTAACCGCACTCAATAAGAGCCTGCATCATATGCTTTTTGTAAAGGTTTGTAGACCCCGTAGCACATTTCATAATGAATTCTGTGGTGATTGGGTAGCGCTTTGCAACCTGAAGCATCATAAAATGAGCAGCCTTTTTGCGTGCGAGCGAATTTCTCTTGCAAAGACCTTCAAGCATATCGGGGCTGTCGGGTAAATAGCAAAGAATATGAACATTTTTATTGTTTTCTTCGTCAGTTGCAGAAAGCTCAACACCGGGGATTACCTGAACTCCGTGACGAGTGCCGATAATCTTACCGCGAACAGTTCCCGCAAGGCAATCGTGGTCAGTAATTGCAATTGCTTCAAGACCCTTTTTCTTTGCAAAAATAATTAAATCTTCAATGCCCAAACTGCCGTCAGACAATCTTGTGTGACAATGTAAATCTCCGCTCAAAATAAATACCTCCAAATTAGGTGCAAAAATGCGTATAGCCCCTCAATATATGACATGATTATACTACAATTTGGTAGAAAAATCAATAAAAATAGTAAATTTTAGTCTAAAATTAATTTTCGCAGTAAAAATTTGTGCCATTAGTAGAAATATTAACCGAAAATTCCATTATTTGCACAAATAAAAAAACTAAGTTTGCCCTTGCGTACAAGTGAAGTTGCTTTTTGCAGTGAAGTTATTTCATAGTGAAGTTGCACCTTGCAGTGCGGAAGCAAACTTAACTTTACTATGACAATAGTCACAACTTCATATTTTGCGTGCAAAATACTTCACAAGCAAAAAAGAACAGGCTTGATTGGAAAAACCAAAAAAGTCTGTTCTTAAATTCTTATTATGATTAATTCTTCAAATATTCCTTATATTTTATCTCATTTACAATGTAACCGATAAGAAGCACGGGAACACCAATGCAGATAATCGGGATAAGGAATGTAAGTAAAAGAAGAACTGCAATAATTATAATCGGCAAGCCTTTTTTACTGTCCTTAACTGTATTGGGCTTTGCGGGTGGCTCGGGGATTGGTCCAACCTCGTCACCCTCGTAAACGGGCATAATCGGCATTATCGCGTCATATGCGGGAATTCCTGCATTATAAAGCAAGGGCTCAACAATACCGCGAACTGTGTCAGAAACCTTGATAAGCTTCTTAAGCGGAATATGTAATACCTTAATAATAGAATCAATAATGTTTATAAGACCAATTGCAATCTTATATTCATTATCTTCAGGACTATAAAGGCTCTTGCCACCGTAAAGGTTGAGCACAAGGTCAACAATGAAATCAACAACGCCCTTATCTTTAATGTCAGCATAATCTTCCTTTTTAAGACCTGTTTCAGCGCGGGTCCAGTTACCAACTGTGCCGATTTTAAGCTTGTTGAGAGCCTTGAAAATGGGCTTGATTAACCAACCGATTTTGTAAGAAACCTTCTTTTTGATGCTGATTGCAGTTGCCATATCAGCAAATTTGTCAATATCTTCACCCGCGGCTTTGATTACATCTCTAATCATACCGATTAAGTGGTCGGCGAGGTAGGTTTGTAAATCCTTGCCCTTTGTATCAATATTAGCAGGCTCGGTGACAAAATCAGTTGTTGTAGAAACTATTTTGCTTTCCGCATCAAAAACAACCGTTCTGATTGTAGCGGGATATCCAACTGTTGAAGCAGTTGAAATGTCATAGAAATAGTTACCCTTTGGGCTTATGTGCTTGTCAATATCGTGCACATGAGTGTGACCGGTGAGCATAAACTGAACACCCATATCAGCAAACTGCTCACGACGAATATCATAGTCGCCCATCATATCACCACGGCCTATAATCTCATACATAGGTGAGGGGGCAATAAGCGGGTGATGAGTCATCGCAATAATGAACTGACCGTTAGCCTTTGCATCGTTTACCTGTTCGGTAATCCATTCAAAGCATTCATCAGAAAAACCGCTTTTGCCGTTTCTGTTCGTGTCGTCATTAAGAGCGAAAAGTCTGTATCCGTCAGCTAACTGAATAATATATGACATACTCTCTTCGTGCACTGCAATAGCCTCATCAGGACCGAATTCCTTGTACATATCAAAAAGCTCTTCGCGTTTTGCGGCGGGGGTGGGAATTCTCTCGTCACCCTCGTATCTGTGAGTCATACCGTCCCATTTGTAGTCGTGAGTGGCAGTAAGCACATAAACTCGCTTGCCCTTTGACTTCAAATCGCGTAGCATTTCAATGAACTCTGCGTGAGAATCATAGTCACCGTTGCTTGTTGTGTCACCTGAAAGAAGAACAATGTCAGTTCTTGTGTCATTCGCAATCTGTGTGAATGCGGCTTCGAGCAATTCGCGTGCTTCAGCAAGCAACACACCGCTTTTGTTATCAGCGGTTTTGTATGCTTCACCTGTGTAGCCCAGCTTTTTTGAATAGTAATGTGTGTCGGTAATAACCGTCACGGTAAGTGGATTAGACATAATGTTACCCCTTATCTTACTTTGTTGTCGATTTCTTCTTTAAGCATAGCAGCGAAAGCATCGAAGTCCATTGAGCCAATGTCACCCTGACCGCGCTTGCTTACTGATACTGTGCCGTCCTCAACCTCTTTGTCACCTACGATAATCCAATAGGGGAGCTTCTGAAGTCTTGACTCGCGAATTTTGTAGCCTGTTTTTTCGCTTCTGTCATCAACAGTGACGCGCATACCCATTTTTTCAAGCTCTTTCTTGATTTCATAAGCCTTGTCGTGATGACGGTCGGCAATAGGAAGAATTCTAACCTGTTCAGGAGCAAGCCAAAGCGGGAATGCACCTGCGTATTTTTCAATAAGCAGAGCAAGTGTTCTTTCGTAACAACCGATTGAAGTTCTGTGAATAATATATGGATTTTTCTTTGTGCCGTCCTTGTCTGTGTATTCCATACCGAACTTTTCAGCAAGAAGCTGGTCAACCTGAATTGTGATGAGTGTATCTTCTTTACCAAATACATTCTTAATCTGAATGTCAAGCTTGGGTCCGTAGAATGCAGCCTCATCAATGCCGATTGAGTATTTGATACCGAGATTGTCAAGGATTTTGCCCATAATTCCCTGTGATTCGTCCCACTGTTCAGGAGTGCCGATGTATTTTTCCTTGTTGTTGGGGTCCCACTGTGAGAAACGGAATGAAACATCTTCGTAAAGACCAAGAGTCTGAAGCATATAGTTTGCAAGCTCAAGACAACCTCTGAATTCGTCCTCTAACTGTTCGGGAGTACACATAAGGTGACCTTCTGAAATTGTGAACTGACGAACGCGAATAAGTCCGTGCATTTCGCCCGATGCTTCATTTCTGAAAAGAGTTGATGTTTCGTTATATCTTAATGGTAAATCTCTGTATGAACGGGGACGGTTGAGATATGCTTGGTACTGGAATGGGCAGGTCATTGGACGAAGGGCAAATACTTCTTCGCCATCTTCCTCTTTAGTGGGGTCGCCAAGCACGAACATACCGTCGAGATAGTGGTCCCAGTGACCTGAAACTTTATAAAGGTCGCTCTTTGCCATAAACGGTGTCTTTGTGAGCAACCAACCGCGTTTTTGCTCTTCATCTTCAACCCAACGCTGAAGTGTCTGAATTATTCTTGCACCCTTCGGGAGCATAATGGGAAGACCCTGACCGATTAACTCACTTGTTGTAAAGAGCTCAAGCTCGCGACCTAATTTGTTGTGGTCACGCTTTTTAGCTTCTTCAAGCTGTGCTAAGTGCTCGTCAAGTGCAGACTGCTTGGGGAATGCAGTTGCATAAATTCTCTGGAGCATCTTGTTCTTTTCGTTGCCTCTCCAGTAAGCGCCTGTACAAGATGTGAGCTTGAATGCCTTAACCCCGCCCGTTGACATAAGGTGAGGGCCTGCGCAAAGCTCTGTGAATTCACCCTGCTTGTAGAATGAAATGGGCTCGCCCTTGTCAGCGTGCTCGTTTATAAGCTCAACCTTATAGATTTCGCCTTTTTCTTCCATCATAGCGAGTGCTTCGGCAGGTGAAAGCTCAAATTTCTCAAGAGGTAAATCTTCTTTAACGATTTTCTTCATCTCTGCTTCGATTTTTTCAAGAATTTCGGGAGTAAATGAAACCTCTGAATCAAAATCATAATAGAAGCCATTATCTACTGCAGGACCGATTGCAAGCTTTGCCTCGGGATAAAGTCTCTTAACAGCCTGAGCCATAATATGAGATGCAGTGTGCCAGAATGTCTTTTTGCCCTCAATTTCATCAAATGTAACGATTTCAAGAGCACAGTCCTCATTGACTGCAGTTCTTAAATCGCAATAAACTCCGTTGATTTTACCACCGCAAGCAGACTTGTATAAACCCATACCAATGGATTTAGCAATTTCTGCAACAGTAGTACCGGCTTCGTATTCTTTAATTACATCGCCTTTAAGTGTTACCTTAATCATAAATATATCTCCTTCTTTTGTAGAGGTCGACACTCTCGGCTCACCTGAAAGGGGAGCTGTCACCGCAAGGTGACTGAGGGGTTAAGCAACGACCCGCAAATAATTATATAAAAATAAAAAAAGCACTTCATCCCATATAAACAGGATGAAATGCTAAAAATACAACATTCCACGGTTCCACCCGCATTGCAAAATAATATAATTACTTTGCCACTCTAACGACTTTAACGCAGTCATACGGTACGGCTTAATCATAAAATATGTTTTCACCGACGCTCGAAAGTGGTCTCAGAGCACCAAACTGATTTCTCGCACCAACCGAAATCTCTCTGAAAGTTTAACTTGCCCGTCGTTCTTTCTCAACGCTTTATAAATATTGTATATATTTTATACTTATTTTTATCTATTGTCAACACCTAATTTAATTCGCAAATTTGAGTTTGTAGGGATGTATGATATGCGTATTATTGGCTCCCCTTGTCAGGGGAGCTGTCAACGAAGTTGACTGAGGGGTAGTCAGTTTATAATGTTAACTATCTCTCCCTCCGTCACCTACGGTGCCACCTCCCTCGTCAGAGGGAGGCACAACATACACCATTTAATGAGTTAGACAAACTCCAATTTATCGAGTAGATATATTATATTCTTGCCGAAGTTCAGACCCAATAAAATCATGGTTATCAATCGGATTTTTGTTCTCATCAAATCGCTCATAATAATTCCAACGATACCCCTCGGGACAATCTAAAATGAAATATTTCGGGTCATTAATTGTAGCATCCTGCGGTATTTCTATAAAATCACTCCAAAACTCGTTTAAACCATTTTCTGTTGGGATATATTTGATTTTGCGATATTTTTCTTCGGGTTCACCGAAGTAAATAAATAAAGTATCACTAAAGCCATAAGATGTGTCTAAATCAGCACAAGTATAAACATCAGTAGACAGGAAAGAACTTGTAGAACGCTCAAACCTGTTTTTAATATTTATTCCGAAAATATTAATAGAGTGTATGTGATAAATAGTATAGTATTCGTCTTGATTTTCAGGTACATATATTCTATGCACAACGCCTTCGTGCTCGATTTCTGTGAGCAGTTTAATTGGCTTGCCGTCAGTTCGGTTTTCTATGAGCCATTCTTCTGCTTCTTCGACAGTGTTGGAATAGTAATAGTTTGATATTTCATCTCCAATATTAATTGCTAAAACTAATGCCAAATATAATATCGGCAAGGTTAAGAAAATACAAGCAATTTTGAATACTCTCGCCCAAAACAATTTCGCTTTATTCACTTTTTTGAGTTCCAATCCTAAATAGTGTGGGTGTCCCATTTCTCCAAGAACTTTCTTTGTGACTTCAATTTCATCATCACAGTTTGTGCTGAAATCCTCATACATATCGTCCATATGGCTTGAAATTTCTTCATAAATTCTCGCGTGAAGCTTTTTATAATGTATATGGTCTAAAACCTTACCTATATAAATCTTCTTTTCGGTATCAAAATCCTTTATTTTTCTCATACTCTCACCGCCTTTTGAGTAGGTTGTTATATCATTTAGTACTTAATTAAGATGGTTCACCCTCAAAGGTTATATCGGCATTTTTAAATGCTTTGTCAATCTTAACCGCAATACTTTCAGACACTTCTACAAAGGGCGAGCCATCCCAGAAACCAATATAATATTTACCATCAATTGATTTGTGTAAAAAAATCTTGTTTAGACAAAATGACATACCTTGTAAATCTTTTGTGCTGAAGCATATTTCCCAACTGCCGTTGATTAAATCTTCCGTTTCCAATGTATCGGGATAATCCGGTGGAATAACCCACTTTGACAATTCCAAAATCTCGTCAGATGTCAAATCAGGACATATTTCAATATAAGTGTCATTTTTCTTATCGTATGCAGAAAAAATTATTTCAGTCCATTTGTCAGAGTAATAATCCCTAGGTAATTTGCTTATATCATCAATATAAATTGTTCCGTCGCCGTGCGTTGCATAACCTAAATCTACAATGACAGACTGGCTTTCGTCGAGGATGTAATAATCATTAAATAAATTGTAATCTTTTACCTTATATAATGGTTTGTTAGTTTCTATATCATGCCAATTAATATCTGTGTAAGAATAAATGTCTATTGGAAAAGACCAATATTCTAATTTAGTGTATGTAATCAAGCTTTTTTCAAGTTCAATAGTTTCTTCGGGCAATTCATATTGTGTTGCCAATTTAAGATTATCTTTTGACTCGAAATAACCAAATGCAGATATAATTAAGGCTAAAACTGCCATTAATATTGCAGCTTTTTGAAATTTTGCAAACAATAATGTTTTTGAATGAGCCTTTTTTAATTCTTCTCCCAATTCTTCGGGGCTTCCCATTTCATTAAGAAACTTTTCGGTTGCATCTTCTTCACTCATACCCTCATCAATATAATCGCAGAACATATCGTCAATGTGGTTCGAGAGTTCAAAATATATTCTGTCTTGTAGTTTTTTATATTTAATCGGCTTGGTAGCTTTATAAAGATATACTATTTTTTCTTTAGTGAAGATTTCATACCCTTTCATAAAATCACCACCTTACGCAAAAGTGAGCACTTTTCTTGCGGCAGTTGTAAAGGTGAAGAATTCTTCTTTTTTGTCAGCCAATTCCTTTCTGCCCTTGTCGGTAATGCTATAATATCTGCGCTTACGGGCAGAGTCGGTTTCTTCAATATAAGAAGTGATTAACTTGTCATTTTCAAGTGCGTGCAAAACGGGGTAGAGCGAGCCCTCTTTAAGCTCAAAAACATTTTCACTCTTGCGCTTTAACTCCTTGATAATCTGATAACCATACATATCCTGCTGTTCAATCAGCGATAATACTAACAAACCTGTGTTTCCGTGCATTAAATCGTTCTTTGCCATAAAATTTTCCTCCTTATAATTTAAATACCTATGTTACATATGCATATGTTACCACAGTATTCCATTTTTGTCAATATGCTTAATATATGCCTCCCTCTGACGAGGGCGGTGGCAACGCGTAGCGTTGACGGAGGGAGAGAACTTTATAATTCGCGTCGCAGAGCATAATTTTGCACTTTGCATTTTACATTTTGCATTTCTACAAACCCCAATTTATCAAACTGCCTCTGTAAAGCTTATTACTCTTGCTTATTTATCACATTTATGCTAAACTGAAATTAACATAAAAACAGGGGTGAAATTATGCTTGATACAACACCGTTGCAAAATCTTATAAAGGGTCACGAGAACGAAGAAAAATATCTTCCTGTTAAAAATCTGATTTTTGAAATAATATGGAATATGCGTTTTATAGCGGACGAAAAATCCGAAGAAGAAAAGCTTAATATTTTTGGCAATGAATACTTTAAAAGTACGGTTTTAGTACCTTTTGCAGAAAAATTATACAGAAAAGCATATGAAACATATCAAAAAGCACCATTTCCCGAGGTAAAAGCGATTTTAGATGAGGTCGAAGGCATTTTTATGACGAGATTTCCTCGAAAATGGCAGAAAGTCAATGACGAATTCGCGCAAGAACGCATTAAGAATATGCCAAAGCCAAAAACAGAGGATTATAGTTTAAATCCTAATCTGTTTGTTGAAACCACGCCGGTAAATACATATATGACAGATATTCGCACAGGCGAAAGCATATATTATCAAGACGGTAATTATATAGATAAAAACGGAAATCCGGTTCCATTAACATACGCAGATTAAATGGTAGGGGTCGGCGTCCTCGACGACCCGCAAATAAATTAAAGCGTGATAACCAATTTGGCTATCACGCTATTTTTATAATTTCTTATCTAATTTTGTCTTTTTAATGACTTTGTAAAGCGGTATTCCAAGCCCATAGCACATTACAAGCTGACCAAGTCCAATCTGCCCCGCTGTAATGAGAAATGCTTCCATTTTAAAGCCTTCGGGCATAAATAATGTGATTTCAAGCCCAATGATTATCGCATTTGAAAGCACAGGGAAAATTGCCGAAAGCAGTGGTAAATCCTTGAACTTTACATTTCTCGTCCAGTAAGACAGCACCGCCGCAATAAGCGTTGCAAATGTTCCGCAGACTATGTCAACCAATCCGTAAGGGCTTGTAATGTTACCTAAAAAGCAACCGATTGTAAGCCCCGGTATAGCCGCAGGGGAGAGCGACGCTAAAATCGTCAACGCCTCTGAAAATCTGAATTGAATACTGCCGTAAGCTAAATTCAGCATACTCGCCGCATAGGTGAGCCCCGCATACATAGCCGCAATAATTGCCGACTGAACTACAAACACCGTCTTTTTCTTATTCATTTTTATCACTCCATAGTTTTGTTTTTTGTCAGGATGGTTTCGAACTGACATTTTATTTAACAAAGTAAGAAGATTACTCTTCCTGCTTTGTCATATCCTTAATTTTTTTCAATGTATCCGCCCAAATTTTCTTCGGGGTGGATTTCACATTTTTATTGATTGTCGAGAAAAGGTTACCGAAGCCCTTAAGCACAAGATTTCTCGTCTCGGGGTCCAAATCTTTAAGATTTTCATAAATTAATGCAGAATTACTCTTAAGATTATCAGCCCAATCAATAAAGCTTGTGACATTTTCGGCATTCGCCGCGTTAATCATCTCAAAAAGTGCCTCAACAAACTTTTCTCTTTGCTCGGGTTCAGAGCCGTAAACCCAATTGTTAAAGGTAGAGTCGAAGAATTTTGAACGCAAATAAAGCTTTTCACCGTTCACAAAATCATCATTTTCAATCTGCCACATAAACGGGTCGTGCTGTAAAATTCCCCAGCCCTCACTCTTGATTATTCTGTAATTCTCGCGGTTGTTGAGAAGCACACCAACCATTGATTCTTCGGGAATAAACTTTGCAATTTTTTCTTCTGTTTGGAGATGCTTTTCAGATTCTATAAATTCCTTTGTGAATCCGGGGCTGTCAAAGCTTTGAATTTCAATGATTTTAGCCTTGGTCTCGTCATTGCACATTGTTGCCGCATAAATTGCAAGGTTTCCGCCCTTTGAATGTCCCGCAAGAGTAATGTTACCCTTAACCTTTTTAGCAACCCTTTCAACATAGGGCACGGCAAGGCTTTGCGACGCAACGGGTGACGAGAAAAGCATATTAAAATTCTCTTTCCAGCCCGTAATTGTTGAGTCAGTACCTCTGAAAACTATGCACGCGTCACCGTTGGGGAAAATAAAGGTAATTGCGCAAAACTGAGTGTCTTTTTCTATGTCAAAAATATCCTCATAGTAATTCACGCGGATGTTACCGTAACGGTTGCTGTATGCCACCGCATTTAAAAGCTTTCTGTTTTTTTCTGCAGTGCGTTCAAGAAAGAAAATCTTCTCGTAATTTTCGTTTTCAGCTATTTCTGAAAGATAAATGCCCTTGCCCCTGTTTTTTAAATCGGGAACTAAATCATCAAGATTCAAATATGAAAGCTGTGAAAAAATTAGTCCGTCAATTTTAGAAAAGGGGAGTTTAGTGAAATCCTTATGGGCATTCAAAATTGCATAATCAATAATATCGTATGCCATAAAATTCACTCCTTAAGATAATGCAGAAAGTTGAAACAGTTTTACCTGCTTCAACTTTTCCGCTTTTATAATATGATTTTTATCGTTTAATTATTAACTTTAAGTGTTGCAATGTCAGTAAGGCTCATCTGGTCCTCAGGTACAATGAATGTACTTCTCATAACGCTGAGTGCCGCGTCAAGAGATGTAAGACAAGAATTACCTGACTCAACTGCAAGACGGCGAAGCTTAAAGCCCTCGCGGTCAGCGAGTCTGCCGTGTGTTGGTGTGTTGATGATGAGTGAAACCTCACCGTTCTGTAACATATCCATAATGCTTGGTGACTTGCCCTCTAATGAGCTTACCTCGTTGCACTTGATTCCTGCCTCACGAATAGCCTCGCAAGTACCTGGGGTTGCATAGAACTCAAATTCAGAATCCTTAAATTCCTTAAGCATTTCGGCAACCTCAGCCTTGTCCTTATCGCGAACTGTAATCACGATTTTAGCATTCTTTGGCATTGAAATTCCGCCACCCTCAAAGGCTTTGAGAAGTGCCTCGTTGTAGTCGGTTGAAATACCGAGAACTTCGCCTGTTGATTTCATTTCCGGACCTAAAGAAGTGTCAGCACCTGTAATCTTTTCAAATGAGAATACAGGAAGCTTAATTGCATAGTAACCGCTGTTTCTGAAAAGTCCTGTGCCATAACCCATATCAGCAATCTTTTCGTCGAGCATAGCTCTTGTTGCAAGGCTGATTGCAGGAATACCTGTTACCTTAGAAATATAAGGAACTGTTCTTGAAGAACGGGGGTTAACCTCAATGATATATACTTTTTCGTCAAGCACAATGAACTGAATGTTCATCATACCAACAACGCGAAGTGCCTTTGCAAGACGCTCTGAATAATCAACGATTGTTTCTTGAACTGCTTTTGAAAGTGTAGCAGCAGGATAAACTGAAATTGAGTCACCTGAGTGAATACCTGCACGGTCAATGTGTTCCATAATACCGGGGATGAGAATGTCTGTGCCGTCGCAGATTGCGTCAACCTCAACCTCTTTACCCATAAGGTATTTATCAACAAGTACGGGGTGTTCAGAAATGTCAATGGTCTCTGTAATGCGACCCATAAATTCTTTAATATCTTCGTCATTTGCGGCAATCTGCATACCCTGACCGCCAAGAACATAGCTGGGTCTTACAAGCACGGGGTAGCCGAGCTCATTTGCAACCTTAAGTGCTTCTTCAATTGTGAATACTGTTTCACCTTTAGGTCTTGCAATTCCGCATTGCTCAAGAATTTCGTCAAAACGCTCTCTGTCTTCCGCTGCATCAACGCTGTCAGCGTCAGTGCCCAAAATCGGCACACCTAAATCGTTGAGTGTCTTTGTAAGCTTGATAGCAGTCTGACCGCCGAACTGAACAATTGCGCCGTCGGGCTTTTCAAGCTCAACAATGCTTGTAACATATTCGGGAGTAAGTGGCTCAAAGTAAAGCTTGTCCGAAACATCAAAGTCGGTTGATACTGTTTCGGGGTTATTGTTTACGATAATTGCCTCACAGCCCTGATTTTTGAGTGCCCATACTGAATGAACTGAGCAATAGTCGAATTCAACACCCTGACCGATTCTGATAGGACCTGAGCCCAAAACCATAATCTTTTTCTTGTCAGTTGCTGGGTTAACCTCGTTTGCAATGCCGTAATCTGAATAATAATAAGGTGTCTGTGCCTTGAATTCAGCGGCGCAGGTGTCAACAAGTGAGAATGATGGCTCAATGTGATAAAGCTCGCGCATCTTCTTGATTGCCGCACCCGTTGTACCGATATTTTTAGCAATTACATTGTCAGTGAAGCCCATTTTCTTTGCTGCGAAAAGAGTTTCTTTGTCGCAAACACCTGTCTTGAGCTTCTTTTCCATTTCAACGATTTTCTTGATTTTGTGTAAGAACCACATATCAATCTTTGTAATATCGTGAATGTCCTCTGTTGTAATTCCTTTATAAATAGCAACTGCAATTGCGTAAACACGCATATTGTCAACAACATAAAGCTGATGACGAATTTCCTCAACGCTCATATCCATAAATGAGTCATGAAGAAGTGATTCCTTGCCCTCTTCAAGTGAGTGAAGTGACTTGTGAAGTGCTGCCTCAAAGGTGCGTGCGATTGACATAACCTCACCGGTAGCCTTCATCTGTGTTCCCAACTGCTTTTTAGCAGTAACAAACTTGTCAAATGGCCATTTGGGGAACTTGCATACGATATAGTCGATTGTGGGCTCAAATGAAGCGTAAGTCTTGCCCGTAACTGCATTGGGGATTTCATCAAGTCCAAGACCAAGAGCGATTTTTGATGCAACTCGCGCAATGGGGAAGCCCGTAGCCTTTGAAGCCAAAGCTGATGAACGAGAAACTCTGGGGTTAACCTCAATAACCGCATACTTGAATGATGATGGGTGAAGCGCAAACTGAACATTACAACCACCCTGAATGTCAAGTGCGTCAATGATGTTGAGTGCCGCATTACGAAGCATTGAGTATTCCTTGTCCATAAGTGTCTGCGCAGGTGCTACAACAATTGAGTCACCTGTGTGAATACCAACGGGGTCCATATTTTCCATTGAGCAGATTGTAATGCAGTTGCCCTTTGAGTCGCGCATTGTTTCAAACTCAATTTCTTTCCAGCCTGAAATACATTTCTCAATAAGAACCTGATTAACACGAGAAAGTCGAATACCGTTTGAAGCGATTTCACGAAGCTCTTCTTCGTCCTCTGCAATACCGCCACCTGTACCGCCAAGTGTGTAAGCGGGACGAACAATTACGGGGTAGCCGATTTTGTCAGAGAATTCAACTGCATCCTCAACTGTTTCAACAACGAGTGATTCAATGCAGGGCTCACCGATAGCTTCCATTGTGTCCTTGAAAGCCTGTCTGTCTTCAGCCTTTTTGATTGACTCTGCGTTGATACCGATAAGACGAACATTATTCTTCTCAAGAATTCCCAATTCATTAAGCTCCATAGCGAGATTAAGACCCGTCTGTCCGCCAAGAGAGGGGAGAAGTGAATCGGGCTTTTCTTTTTCAATAATCTTTGTGATTGTGGGGATTGTGAGGGGCTCAATATAAACCTTGTCAGCAATGTCGCCGTCAGTCATAATTGTAGCGGGGTTTGAGTTAACAAGAACAACCTCAATGCCCTCTTCCTTAAGTGAACGGCAAGCCTGAGTGCCCGCATAGTCAAATTCAGCGGCCTGACCGATGATGATGGGGCCTGAACCGATAACCATTACCTTTTTAATGCTTTTATCCAACATCTTATTTGCCCTCCTTAACCATCTTTAAGAAATCACCGAACATAAACGAAGTGTTTGGACCTTTGCAGGTGTCGGGTGCAAATTGAACAGAAACAATGGGCTTGTCCGTATATTTAAGACCTTCAATAGTCTTGTCATTTACATTAACGCACATAACCTCAGCATTTGCGGGTGCTTCACTTACTGTGTAGCCGTGGTTGTGTGATGTGATAAATGTCTTGTCAAAATCGACGAATTTTACGGGGTAGTTTGCACCGCGGTGACCGTAAGCCATCTTTTCAATTTTACCGCCGTTAGCGAGGGCTACAAGCTGATGACCAAGTCCCATTGCGAATATGGGAAGTCCGCTGTCACAAAGCTTTTTAATCTCGTCAAGCTTTGCATAAGCTTCTTCATTTTCTGCGCCGTTTGAGATTACAATAGCTTCAAATCCGCCCGCAAGAATTTCATCTGCAGTTGTTGTAGCAGGGAAGCGTGTTACCGCAAAGCCGTTCTTTGCAAAAGCATTAACCATACTGTTGCGAGCACCAAGGTCAAGGAATGCAAGCTTTGAACCCTCGTGGCTTACTGCCTTTGCCTCGTCCTGCTGGAATGAGTAGTCGCATTTGTAATCCTTGATTTTATTAAGAAGAGCGTCTTTGTCAGAAATATCATCTGTAACAATGCCCTTCATTGCACCATTTTCGCGAATGTGCATAACGATTTCGCGTGTATCAAGTCCCTTAACGCAGGGAATTGAGTATTTTGTGAGAAAACCATTGATTGTCATTTCACTTCTGAAGTTTGAGGGCTTACCGCAAAGCTCGTGAACGAACAAAGCAGCGGGGAAAAGCTTTTCATTTTCCATATCCTCGTGGCATACACCGTAGTTACCAATCAGCGGATAAGTCATTACAACGCCCAAGCCCTTGTTACTGGGGTCAGAGAGCATTTCAACATATCCGGTCATTGATGTGTTGAATACAACTTCACATACAGTTTCTTTGAATTTTCCGGCGGCAACACCTGTAAAAACAGTACCGTCTTCAAGCATTAAATAAGCTTTCAAAATTCACACCAGCCTTTCGTTTATCTTAATCAAATATTATACTATATTATTTTATACAGTTCAATAAGAACAATGTAAAAAAATGCAAAAAAATAGCGGCGGAAATTCCGTCGCTTAAAAAACAAATAATAAATGAGAAGAAGAAACAGTAATACCAACAGAAATCGAATATATATTCGCTTTTGCCTGTCGAATTTTCAACATTACTGCCACTCCTTAAATTTACTTTCAAAATTTTATCATAAAACCCATTCCTCGTCAATAAAAAAACTGCAAAAAATCCACTTTTGTCAAAATAAATAAAAAGGCAAATTTAATATACTATAATATTTAGTCATATTTGAGCCTCCCTTGTCAAAGGGAGGTGACAATGTGTCAGCGTTGATGGAAGGCGGTGGATGAGGTGGTAAACCTCGAAAATTGACAATATTTGTCGAAAATGCTATATTCTAATTGTAATATATAAAGTGGAGTGAGTTAATTGAAATCAAAAAAACTAATTAAAGTCATTTCGATTATATTATGTTTTTCTATTGTAGCTCTTTTCCTTGTTAAAATAATTATTCCTCATTATGTCACCCGCGACGGACTTTGCGTGCTTGCATATCATGGTGTGGTAAGTGATGACGAAAAAGAAACAATTTATAAAGACGATATTTACACGATATCCGTCTCAATGTTTGAAAAGCATATAAAATACCTTTATGACAACGGATTTACTACATATTCAATGGATGAAGTCTATTCTTATATCAACGGTGAGCTCAAAATCTCCGAAAAATCAGTTGCTCTCACATTTGATGACGGCTATAAGAATTTCAATGATGTGGTAAAACCAATTTTAGAAAAATATGACTTCAAAGGTACTTGCTTTGTAATCGGCAAGCACTTAACTGACGATAAAGAAAAATTCCTAAAGACAGAAGATATTGTGAATACCGAAAATGTTGAGTATTATTCCCATTCTCACAATCTTCACCGTAAATCAAAAGAGGGGATTAACCGTAAAATCATACAAGAGCTTACCGACGAAGAGCTCCTCGCGGATTTTAATACAAACTTAATTGACGATACATATTTTGCCTTTCCATACGGCAGACGAGTTAACGGCATTGATGAGGTTTTAAATGAGGCTGGCGTGAAGCTTGCTTTTGACTATAACCATTTCCGTCACTTGACCCCAAACGATAACAAATATGCATTACCAAGATATATGATAATCGATTTTACCCCATTTACCTATTTAAAATGGATAGTAGAATAATAGTAAGGCGGGGGCTCAGCTCCCGCCATAATTTCGCATTACGAATTACGAATTTCGAATTCAAAAAATATTTCCAAATCCCTATTGACAACCATTTGACATTATGTTACAATACCGATACCTCGAAAAAGAGGGCTTTATTTTTGTGCCCATTTTTTCTTGAGGAAGGCTATACACAAGTTATCTGCTGATTTTTCAGATAACACATTAACGGAGGTGCCGAACAATGAGAGTAAAAATCACATTAGCTTGCACAGAGTGCAAACAGCGCAACTACAACACAAAGAAAAACAAGAAGAACACTCCCGACAGACTCGAGATGAACAAGTACTGCAGATTCTGCAAGAAACACACTCTTCATAGGGAAACAAAGTAATCCGGAGGTTAGTGAAATGTCTGACAAGAAAGAAAAGACCACTGCTGAGGTAAAAAAGGACAAGGCTCCTGCAAAGAAAAAAGAGAAAAAAGCAGGTCCCGCAATCAAAAAGTTCTTTAAAGACTTCAAGGGCGAGTGGAAAAAAGTCACATGGCCATCTGGTAAAACAGT
Source organism: Candidatus Fimenecus sp. (assembly GCA_045594645.1). Lineage (GTDB taxonomy): Bacteria > Bacillota > Clostridia > Oscillospirales > Acutalibacteraceae > Fimenecus. The sequence continues at coordinate 3,361 of JAZNYY010000009.1, read as the reverse complement.
TCTTAACAATTCTATTGTTGTTATTGTTATCGTAGCAATCGTAGGTGTTGTCCTTTTTGGAATTGACACAGGTCTTTCTTCAATTATTGACGCACTTGTAGGTCTTGCAAATTCACAGGACGAAGCTACAACAAAAGAAATGATTAATTTGTTCTTAATGAAATAATCGAAAGGAGATTAAGTTATGGCAGAAATCTCCAAATGGTATGTAGTGCATACCTATTCAGGTTATGAGAATAAAGTAGCAACTAACATCGAAAAGATTGTTGAAAACCGTAAAATGCATGACCTCATTCTTGAGGTAAAGGTTCCTACAGAAATCGTTACTGAAATCAAGGATGATAAGAAAAGGGAAGTTGAAAGAAAAATTTTCCCCGGCTATGTAATGGTTAAGGTTGCAGTTTTTGAAGACGAAGACACAGGCGACCTTGAAATGACAGACGATACCTGGTATGTTATCCGCAATACTCGCGGTGTTACAGGCTTCGTTGGCCCCGAGAGTAAACCCGTGCCTCTCACAGATGCAGAGGTTTATGCAATGGGCGTTGAAAAGAAAGTCGTTAAAATCGACTATGAGGTTAATGATATGGTTACAATTATCGACGGTGCGTTTGAAGGCATCATCGGTACAGTACGCGAGCTTGATGTTGATAACAATTCAGTATGTGTTGTTATTTCAATGCTCGGTCGTGAAACACCCGTTGACCTTGAGCTCGACCAGGTTGAAAAGGTCGAGGACTAATTTATTAATTTGGTAATCAGCGTAAAATACGCTTTTTATGACGCTTTTGTCAAAGCGTCGTGGGAGGAATGGAAGAGCTGTCCGTTCCGCCATACCACGAATTTTGGAGGTGCTAAAAATGGCTCAGAAAGTAGTAGGCTTTATTAAGCTTCAAATCCCTGCCGGAAAAGCAACACCGGCTCCCCCCGTAGGACCAGCTCTTGGTCAGCACGGCGTTAACATTATGGCGTTCACAAAGGAATTCAATGAGCGCACAAAGAACGACATGGGTCTTATTATCCCTGTTGTTATTACGGTTTATGCAGACCGTACATTCACATTCGTAACAAAGACTCCTCCCGCAGCAGTTCTTATTAAGAAGGCTTGCGGAATTGATAGCGGTTCAGGTGTTCCCAACAGAACAAAGGTAGCTACTATCACAAAAGAGCAGATTAGAAAAATCGCAGAGCAGAAAATGCCCGACCTTAACGCTGCAACAGTAGAAACTGCAATGAGCATGATTGCTGGTACAGCACGCAGCATGGGCGTTACTGTAGTAGACTGATTCTCCTTGTGGGAGGAAAAATCAGAATCCGATTAACCACTTTTTTGGAGGAATTTTGAATTATGAAACATGGAAAGAAATATGTTGAGAGCTCAAAGCTCATCGACAGAACAAAACTTTATGATACAGCAGAAGCTCTTGACATTGCTGTAAAGGCTTCTACTGCAAAATTTGATGAGACAGTTGAACTTCATGTTCGCCTTGGTGTTGACTCTCGTCACGCTGACCAGCAGGTTAGAGGCGCTGTTGTTCTTCCTAACGGTACAGGTAAAAATGTTAGAGTAGCAGTTTTCGCAAAGGGCGATAAGGCTGACGCAGCTGCAGCAGCAGGTGCTGAGGTTGTAGGTGCTGAAGACCTCGTTGCAAGAATTCAGGAAGGCTTTATGGACTTCGATGTTTGCGTTGCAAGTCCTGATATGATGGGTCTTGTTGGTCGTCTTGGTAAGGTTCTTGGTCCTCGCGGACTTATGCCCAGCCCCAAGGCAGGTACAGTTACTCCTGATGTTGCTAAGGCTGTTACAGAAGCTAAAGCAGGTAAGATTGAGTACCGTCTTGACAAAACAAACATCATTCACTGCCCCATCGGTAAGGTTTCATTCGGCTCAGAAAAGCTTAAGGAAAACCTTGACGCACTTATGGAGGCTATCGTTAAGGCTAAGCCCGCAGCAACTAAAGGTCAGTACATCAAGTCTGTAGCAGTTGCTTCAACAATGGGTCCCGGCGTTAAGATTAACCCCAACAAGTTCACAGCAGTTGTTGTTGCTGAATAATTAAATAATACTTGACAAACCCCGCGGGGTGTGTTAGTATAATAAAGCTTGCCAAAGACAGTAGGTGCATTTTGCGTAAAAGTTTTTACTGCCTACCGAGGATATCAGCATTTATTTAAAATGTTCCTATGCCTTTTCTGTCTTTGCAGAAAGGGCATATTTTTTCTCCTTGCAAGCGTTTTTGAATTTAATAACAGGAGGTGAAATCGTTTGCCAAGCGAGAAGGTTTTAGAATTAAAGAAACAGCAGGTGGCTGCTCTTAAAGAAAGACTTGACGCTTCAATCGCAGGTGTTGTTGTTGATTACAAGGGCATCACAGTTGAAGACGATACAAAGCTTCGTAAAGAGCTCCGTGAAGCAGGTGTTGAATACACAGTTGTAAAGAACACAATTCTCGGCAGAGCCATCGACGGAACAAGCCTTGCTGACATGAGCGGTGCCCTTGAGGGAACAACTGCTATTGCTACAAGTAAGGATGACTATGTTGCAGCTGCAAGAATTCTTGGTAAGTATGCTGACAAGAGCGAAAACTTCAAGCTTAAGACAGGTTACCTTGATGACGAGGTTATCAGCCTTGAAAAGCTTACAGAGCTCGCAAAGCTTCCTTCAAGAGAAGTATTGCTCGCAACAGTTCTCAGTGCGTTCAACGCACCTATCGCATCTTTTGCCCGTGCCGTACAGGCTATTGTTGACAAAGATGGTGAAGCAGCACCCGTTGCTGAATAATTAAAAAATTAAACTTAAAAAATATTTGTAAAAAATTTGGAGGTAAATTACCATGGCATCAGAGAAAGTTATGGCAATCGTAGAAGAACTTAAGGTTCTTACAGTTCTTGAGCTTTCAGAGCTCGTTAAAGCAGTAGAAGAAGAATTTGGCGTATCAGCCGCAGCAGCAGTAGCAGTAGCAGCACCCGCAGCAGGTGGCGCAGCAGCAGCTGAAGAAAAGACAGAATTCGACGTTGAACTTACAGAAGTTGGCGCAGAAAAGATTAAGGTTATCAAGGCAGTTCGTGAAGTTACAGGTCTTGGTCTTGCAGAAGCAAAGGCTGTTGTTGACGGTGCTCCTAAGGTACTTAAGGAAGCTGCTTCTAAGGAAGATGCTGAAAGCATCAAAGCTAAGCTTGAAGAAGTTGGCGCTAAAGTTACTCTTAAATAATTTAAGTTTAAACAAAATTATCCCCATTCCAATAGGAGTGGGGATTTTTTTATTTTTGTAATCAGTTTGTAACTTATTTTGTTAAAACATCACAAAGAATGTAACACGATTTTGTTGAACATTTTATTTAATTTTTGTTGAATAATAAA
>JAZNYY010000008.1:0-10859 GCA_045594645.1 Candidatus Fimenecus sp. | reverse complement strand
TACACGCTACGCGTGATTACAGACCAAACTTTCGGCTTGGATAAAAAAAGACACCCATAGGGTGTGTTTTTTTTGGTGGAGATGGCGGGAATCGAAACCGCGTCCGAAAATCTATTCCTGAAACTTTCTACGAGCGTAGTTTATCTACTAGAATTCCCTACGGGACAGCCGACAAACAGGCATTCCTTTCAGTAGCCCTGTGATGTGTGACGGACTACAAGGCGATTATCCGTTCACATTTACTGCTAAATGACACTCCGTACCGAGCCGCAGTACTCTCGGGGGAATGCTCGCCGCTAATTAAGCAGCAAGAAGTACTTTGTTATCTTTGTCGTTTATTTTTAATAAACTGTCCGTTTTAGAGTGGTCAGACTCCACTGCTCGCTTATCGCAGTTCAAAATCCCCGTCGAAATCCTTTCATCCCCATATATATAATTATGAATTCGCAATGCGTAATTCGTAATTATTTCTTTTGAGTTTTAGTAATTGATGTAAGAATTCTTAATAATTCCTGACAATCACTATAAATACTTTCGAATTGCTCTTTTGTAATATATTCACTCTCATAAAGAAGCTCAAGCCAATATTCTGTTTTACTTGCTTCTTTGAGGGATATGTTTAACTTAGCATAAAAATCAGCTTTGCTTTGAGCTCTTATTGCTTCTTTAACATTGGCACCAATACTTGTTCCGCTTTTTAAAATCTGCGATGAAATAACACCAATTTTATGATTGGCATCCAGATATTTATATAATTTAATAATTCTTAAAGCAAAGAGTTTACTTTTATCGACGATTACATTTTCCATATTTTAAATTCCGAATTACGCATTATGAATTGCAAATTATCTTAATCTTTCTTTCATTGAGCGCTCGATTGTTCGTTGAGCCTCTTTCTTTGCGGCGACATCGCGTTTATCGTAAAGCTTTTTACCTTTACAAAGACCAACCTGCACCTTTGCTCTGCCTTTTTTAAAGTATATTGACAAAGGAATAAGCGTTAAGCCCTCTTGCTTTGTTGTACCGAAAAGTCGCATAATTTCTTTTTTATGCATTAAGAGCTTGCGCACTCTCATAGGGTCGCGGTTAAAAATATTGCCGTGGTCATAGGGGCTTATGTGCATACCGTTGACAAAAATTTCGCCCTCAACAATACTGCACCAAGCATCTTTAAGATTACATTTACCCTGACGCAGAGATTTAACCTCTGTACCCACAAGCTCAATGCCTGCCTCAAAGCTCTCTATGACAAAATAATCATGGAGAGCTTTTTTATTTTGTGCAATTGTAGTGTTTGTATTCTTCTCTGCCATGATTAGTTTCTCCGAAAATTACGGGCGATTTGTGAATCGCCCCTGCATTATAATTATAACAAACTTCTTCCTTGAAGTGCTCTGGAAAGTGTTACCTCATCTGCATATTCAAGGTCACTGCCTACGGGTACGCCGTAAGCAAGACGGCTGACTTTTATACCCATTGGTTTTAAGAGTCTTGCAATATACATTGCAGTTGCCTCACCCTCGGCGGTGGGGTTTGTCGCCATAATAACCTCATTGACGCTATCGTCTGCCATTCGGCTGATGAGCTCTTTAATTCGGATATTATCGGGGCCAATACTGTTCATTGGCGAAATTACGCCGTGAAGAACATGGTAAACACCTCTGTATTCGTGTGTGCGCTCAAAAGCGGTGACATCGCGGGGGTTTTCAACAACGCAAATAACTGATTTGTCGCGTTTTTCATTACTGCAAATTCCACATTTTTCGCCCTCGGTAAGATTACAGCACACATTACAGGTATGTATATTAGTATGTGCGGCATTTATGGCATCAACCAAGCTTTTTGTTTCACTATCGTCAAGACCGAGAATATAATAAGCCATTCTCTCCGCCGATTTTACACCGACAGAGGGCATTTTGCGAAATTCTTCAATCAATTTTTCAAGTGATATGATAGCCATAATGCGTTATACTCCAAAATTAAAATCCAAGTCCGGGGATATTCATTCCGCCTGTAAGCTTGCCCATTTCGCGTTCCATTGTTTCGTCTGCTTTTCTCATTGCCTCATTAACTGCTGCTACAAGCAAATCCTCAAGCATTTCAACATCTTCAGGGTCAACAACATCGGGCTGAATTTTAACAGATACGAGCTGATGCTTGCCGTTAACGGTAACATCAATTGCTCCGCCACCTGCAGAAGCTTGGTATTCAGCATTTTCACATTCCTGTTGAACGCGAGTCATTTCCTCTTGCATCTGCTGAATTTTCTTCATCATATTTGCCTGACCACCCTGATTGGGAATTCTTGCTTTCATTTTTATTCCTCCTCAATATTCACACCTAAATTTCGCGCCTTTGACATAAGGTCTGAAAGGGGATTTTTGGGTGCTTCTTCTTGATTATTGTTATAAACTGCGAGAGTGTAATTTCTGCCCGTTACGGCGAAAACAGCCTCTCGGATAATTCTTGAATAATCGCCTGTTTTAAGATAAAGCTCTAAAACGGGGGAGCCTTTAATCAATAAATATTTGTCGTCGTGGATAAATGCGCTTGAGCCCGAAAGCATTGCAATAAGACTGCGGTTGCTTGCGAAGATTTTTTCGAGCACCTCGGGCCATTTGCTGAATGGAACTGTACCGCTTGGTTTCGGTATAACCTTTTCCTCTTCCTTTTCGGGCGGAGGTGGTGGCAACGGAATTTCTTCTTTTTCAGGCTGTGGCTCTTCACGGATTTCAACCTTTGGCTCTGCCTTGGGTACAGGCTGAGGCTCTGCTTTCACCTCGGTTTTTACGGGTGCGGGAGCTTCTGCCTTAACTGTGATTTTACCCGATGCAACTGCACTTTCGAGTTCGTTTAATCGGCGAAGAATTGCGTTCATATCACTATCAAGTGACGGTGTGCAAAGTCTTATAATGCAAAGCTCGGCACTTGTTCTTCGGTTTGCGCCCTGCTTCATTGTAGAGGCAGAGGCAGTGAGAATATCAATACACGACATAATCGTCGCAAGTGTTGTTTTTTCGCTCTGCTGACGGATAATATCAATTTCACCCTGCGAGCAGATAATCATATTTTGAAAATTCTTAACTGCCTTTGAAACCATAAGATTTCTGAAATGGCTGGTAAGTTCAGTAATAAGTCGCTCCATATCGCAGGAGTCATTATAAAGCTTGTTGACGATTTCAAGTGCCTTTGCGGCGTCTTTTTCGATTATGCAATCGCAAAGCTCAAAAATGTATTCTCTGCCTGCAAGACCTGCACTTGAGGCAACTGCGGCGGAGTCAATCACTCCGTCATATGATGAGCAACGGTCGAGAAGCGAGAGTGCGTCACGCATTGCGCCGTCTGCAATTCGGGCAATAAGCATTGCGCCGTCTTCGGCAAGCTTAAGATTTTCTTTTGCTGCAACCTCTAAAAGTCTGCCTGCAATATCTTCGGGCGGAATTCGCTTAAAGTCAAATCGCTGACAGCGAGAAAGAATTGTCGAGGGTAGTTTATGAACCTCGGTTGTTGCAAGTATGAAAATTACATGTGCGGGTGGCTCTTCAAGAGTTTTGAGAAGTGCATTAAAAGCCCCGATTGAGAGCATATGCACCTCGTCAATAATATAAACGCGGTATTTTGCATTTGCGGGGGTGAAATTGGCTTCTTCTCGCAAATCACGGATATTGTCAACACCGTTGTTTGATGCGGCGTCGATTTCGATAATGTCGAGGATTGAGCCGTTGTCAATGCCACGGCAGATTTCACATTCGTTGCAGGGATTACCATTTTGAGCATTTAAGCAGTTAACTGCCTTTGCAAGAATTTTGGCGCAGGAGGTTTTACCTGTTCCGCGAGAGCCTGTAAAAAGATAGGCGTGACTTGTTTTACCTGTTTTAACGGCATTTTCAAGTGTTTTTGTAATATGCCCCTGACCGACAACATCGGTAAATGTGCTCGGGCGGTATTTTCTGTAGAACGCGCGGTACATAATTCTCCTCCTCTTTAAAAAAAGCTTTAACTCAGTCATGTGTCGTGCAGGCAAGCTGTGGCGCCCGGTGCAATCCGCTTAATGCTGCTCGGTTCCCCGCCTGACATGGTTCACAGCGCCCCGCCGCACAGGACCCACACGGCACACGACTGAATTAAAGCTTCTAAGTCTATTTACCGACTTATTATACTATATAATATAAGTAAATTCAAGAGGAAAATATATAGTATTTTTATTGTAGTTCAAAAGATTTTGTGATAAAATAAATTTATATAATAGCAATTTTTGGATTAGGAGGACTGAAAGGATGTTTAATATTATCCCTCAGCCCGTCAGTATCTTGATAAATCGAGAGAAAAAAGGCTTTACACTTCACGCGGGGACAACCATTTCCCCTTTTGATTTCTGTGAAGATTTTATTCTTTTTGCACGAAATGTATTTAACAAAAAAGTGCGAATGGCAGAAGATACGGGCGAAGAAAAGTCTATAATTCTCAAAATTGACAATAGTATTCAAAATGATGAGGGCTACACCCTTAAATGCGAAAACCGTCGGGTTTTAATTAATGCAAAAACAGAAGCAGGATTGTTTTACGGCTTACAGACCTTAAAGCAGTTGCTTTTGCAGAGTGAGGGTAAAATTCCCTATGTTGAAATCACAGATGAACCGCGATTTTCTTACCGCGGATATATGCTTGACTGCGGTAGATATTTTTACACCGTTGACGAGGTTAAACGAGTTGTCGATTTGATGGCACTTCACAAGCTTAACACACTTCATTGGCATCTTACCGAGGACCAAGGCTGGCGAGTTGAGATTAAAAAATACCCGTTACTTACCGAAAAAGGCTCAATGAGAAGTCATACAAACTTTAATCATAAGGCTCACGGTGGATATTATACACAAGAGGATATAAAAGAAATTGTCGCATATTGTCGTGCACGAAAAATTAAGGTTATTCCCGAATTTGATGTGCCCGGTCATATGGTGGCGGCGATTGCGTGTTATCCGTATTTATCTTGTCTTGACCGCAATTTAGATGTTGCTACACATTGGGGAGTTAAGCACGATATACTTTGTGCAGGCAAAGAAACGAGTTATAAATTTGTTTATGATGTTCTTGATGAGTTAATTGAGCTTTTCCCCGACAAGATTATTCATATCGGCGGTGACGAGGCAGTTAAAATGCGTTGGAAGAACTGCCCGCATTGTCAGAAAGTCATTAAAGAAAACGGACTTCGCGACGAAGACGATTTGCAGATGTTCTTTATGACAAAGGTCAACGAATATCTTAAAGCGAAGGGATATTCCTCTGTAATGTGGAATTACGATAAGCTTGAAAATTCCGAAAGTTTAAGCTCTGATATTGCGTGGACCGTCTGCGGAATGGGTGACGACAAGGATTTGCTTAAAGCTGAACTAAAGCGTGGCAGAAAGCTTATAAATACAAATTGCTACCCATATTATTTCGATTTTCCGTATGGTTGGAATACACTTAAAATGGTTTGCGAGGATGACGGCGCGCTGACCGAAAATGACGAAGAAACTTTAGGAATTGAAGCACAGATGTGGACAGAATATGTGCCAAATATGAAAAAGCTTGAGTTTCTCACATTCCCGCGCTTGGGCGCAATGGCTGAAAATGCTTGGGCTGAAAAGGGATACCCCACATTTTCAACTTTTTTACACAAGGCAAATGATTATTATAAATTGCTTGACATTTACAAGGTTAATTATGCACCGCTTAAAAAAGCGTGCCCGTCGTTTTTCTATAAACACGCATCGTCACTTTGGTTTAAACGCAGAGTGTTCCATTGGCAAGGACTCCACAATCTGATTGATGATAAAAAGGCTGAAAGGGAAGCAGATTGGTATTATGCAGATACTGTATAAAATCAATAAAAGTAGGGGTTATTCGCCCCATCATTGAGGGGCTGGTAAGGCGACTGGGGGAGTAAATAGATTATAAAACTCCCTCCGTCAACGCTAACGCGTTGCCACCTCCCTCCACGAGGGAGGGGAATAGGGATGATTATTTATATATGAGGTGTTATACAATGAAAAAATATGTATTGGCATTAGACCAAGGCACAACAAGCTCACGCGCAATTCTTTTTGACAAAAAGGGTAATATTTGTTTTAAGGCTCAGCACGAGTTCACACAGATTTATCCACACACAGGCTGGGTTGAGCACAACCCAATGGAAATTCTTTTTTCACAGTTGCAGTCCGTTATGGAAGTAATGGCAGAAAGCAAGGCAACTGCTGAGGATATTTCAGCAATCGGTATTACAAATCAGCGCGAAACCACAATTGTTTGGGATAAATCAACGGGCAAGCCCATTTACAATGCGATTGTGTGGCAATGTCGCAGAACTGCCGATATGTGCGAAAAAATCAAGGCAGATGCAGAGCTCACACAGTATATTAAAGACCACACAGGTCTTGTGGTTGACGCATACTTCTCCGCAACAAAAATCAAGTGGATTCTTGAAAATGTTGAGGGCGCTATGGAATTGGCTCAAAAAGGTCAGCTTCTTTTTGGTACGGTTGAAACCTGGCTTATCTGGAATCTTACAGGTGGCGCGGTGCATATAACTGACTATTCAAACGCAACAAGAACAATGCTTTTTGATGTTGATAAGCTTTGCTGGGATAAATATCTTTGCGAAAAACTCGGTATTCCTATGAATATGCTTCCCGAAGCAGTACCTTCAAGCAAGATTTATGGTACTGTGGGCAAGAGTGTTATGGGTATTGAAGATTTAGCAGGTGTGCCAATTTCGGGTGCAATCGGCGACCAGCCCGCAGCACTTTTCGGCCAGGGCTGTTTTGAGAGCGGTCAGGCAAAGAATACATACGGCACAGGCTGTTTCTTACTTATGAACACAGGCGACAAGCGAGTTGAGTCCAAAAACAATCTTGTTACGGGTGTTGCTTGGGGAATCGGCGACAAGGTAACTTATGCGATTGAGGGCTCGGCTTTCAATGCGGGCTCGGTAATTAAATGGCTTCGCGATGATTTACAGCTTATCCCCTCTGCCCGCCGTTGTGATGAGCTTGCAGAGAGTGTTCCTAATTCAAACGGTGTGTATTTTGTGCCTGCATTTACAGGTCTTGGCGCACCTTATTGGGATATGTACGCAAGAGGTACAATTGTTGGTCTTACACGCGGTGCAACGGCGGCTCATATCTGCCGTAGCGTGCTTGAAGCAATTGCCTATCAGATGACAGATTTGCTTGAGGCTATGAAGCAGGATTCAGATATTGAGCTTTCTGAGCTTCGCGTTGACGGTGGCGCATCTGTTAGTGATATTATGATGCAGATTCAGTCGGATATGATTAGAACAAATGTTAACCGTCCCAAGATGGTTGAAACAACCGCAATCGGTGCGGCTTATCTTGCAGGTCTTGCAACAGGCTTTTGGAAGAGCACTGATGAAATTGCAAAAATCCGTCAGGTTGATAAGATATTTGAGCCACAAATGGATTTGGCAAAACGCGAAAAGAGATATCGCGGATGGCTTCGTGCGGTTGAACGCTCAAGAGATTGGGTTGAGCATTAATTAATGTAGGGCGGGGGCTTGCTCCCGCCGTTTCGCTCCCTCATTGAGGGAGCTGTCAGCGAAGCTGACTGAGGGAGTACAATATCAGCAAAACTCCCTTCGTCTTTTGCTTCGCAAAATCCACCTTCCTCTGAGAGAGGGAAAGAGGCGAATACTATGGACTACGCAAAAGAGAGCTTAAAGCTCCATTACGAATGGCAGGGTAAAATTGAGATTAAAACAAGAGCAAAGGCTAATGATAAAGAGGCATTGTCCCTTGCTTACACCCCCGGTGTTGCCGAGCCTTGCCTTGAAATTCAAAAGGATATCAATAAATCCTATGAGCTCACTCGCCGTTGGAATACGGTTGCGGTTGTCACCGACGGAACGGCAGTTCTTGGACTTGGTGATATTGGCGCAGAGGCAGGTATGCCCGTTATGGAGGGCAAATGCGTGCTTTTTAAAGAATTTGGCGGAGTTGATGCTATACCACTTTGCGTGCGAAGTAAGGATGTTGACGAAATAGTTAACTGCATTTCGCTTCTTGCGGGTAGCTTTGGCGGAATTAATCTTGAAGATATTGCGGCTCCCCGATGCTTTGAAATTGAGAAAAAGCTTAAAGAAAAATGCGACATTCCCGTTTTTCACGATGACCAGCACGGCACAGCCGTTGTAGTTGGCGCAGCGGTGACAAATGCACTTCGCCTTGTGAATAAAAAGCTTGAGGATTGCACAGTTGTATTCAGCGGTGCAGGTGCGGCGGGCATTGCAATTGCAAAGCTCATTATAAAAATGGGTGCGGGCAATGTGATTATGTGCGACAAAGAGGGCATACTTTCTGTCGGCAGAGAGTGGATGAATTCTGCACAACAGAAAATGGCGGAAATTACAAATAAAAATAATCTCTATGGTACACTTGCAGATGCAATGAAAGGTGCTGATATATTTATCGGTGTTTCTGCACCTAATGTTGTCACCGAAGAAATGGTGAAATCAATGGCTGAAAATGCAATTGTGTTCCCAATGGCAAATCCCGTGCCCGAAATTATGCCCGACAAAGCAAAAAATGCGGGGGCTAAGGTTGTTGGAACGGGTAGAAGTGACTATCCCAATCAGATTAACAATGTGCTTGCATTCCCGGGTATTTTCCGCGGTGCGCTTGATTGCAGAGCAAGTGATATAAATGAAGAAATGAAAATCGCGGCTGCAAGGGCAATTGCCTCTTTGGTGTCAGATGAAGAATTAAGCGAAGACTACATATTGCCCAAGGCCTTTGACGAAAGAGTCGGCACAACCGTTGCAAAAGCAGTTGAAGACGAAGCGCGTCAAAGCGGAGTCGCAAGAAAATAAAACTAAATAAAAACCCAAAACCCCACCGAGAAATCTCGATGGGGTTCCTTTTTCATCTGCCCGAAAGCAGAATATAACCTAATATGTGTTTGTTATAACTTGCATATAATAGCACAAAATAAATACGCTGTCAAGTGCATAGATATTATTTGTCTTGCATTCTGCGCCAATGGAAAAGATATTGCTGGGCAATACCCTCTGTGCCCTTGGTGCATTCGGGGAGTCCCTGCGGATACATTTCTGCCATAATTCGCTTTACCCACACATCAACGGGAAAAGCCTCAAGCTTGTGAAAGCCGTAAAGTAAGGTGCATTCGGCAACCTTTGCACCGACGCCTTTGATTTTTTGCAATTCTTCTCTGCCGAACTCAATGGGATTTTCGTGGATTTTATCAAAATCAACCTCGCCGCTTACCACCTTTTGTGCCGCGTCGATTATATATTTTGCTCTAAATCCTGCACGCAATGGCGCTAAATCCTCAACGGTAAGCTTTGCCAATTTTTCGGCTGACGGAAAGCTCTTTTGCCCTTCAACACCCTCGCCGAAGCTCTCGCAAAGTCGTTCAACAATCCCTTTAATTCTCGGGATATTGTTATTCTGTGAGATTATAAACGAGCAAAGGGCCTCCCAAGGCTCTTGACGAAGAATTCTTATACCCGAATATTCGCCGACTGCAGTTTGCAAATATTTATCGTCATATGACGCGGTAATTTTTTCATAATCGCAATCAAAATCAAAATAATTTCGCCAGATTGCTTCAAAATCCTCAGCGGAGCAATCAAATCTAAGTTTGTTTTCGATTTGCTGAACGGTGAGCGCTTTGCCGTAAGCTACACCTTGCCATTTGCCGTCTTTTTTTACCCAACGGAAAGCCTGCCCGCAATCAAGACAAAGTCCCAAATTAAAAACTGCGGGACAAGTTATTTCAAATGTATTTTTCAAGCGTATTCACCTCGCAAAATAGCCAAAAAATTAATAAAATTCTATTAAAAAATACTAACGACAAAATGCACAAAAATTTTAGATAATTTTAAAGTAGACAATGTTCCAAAATGTATAAAATGTAAAGAGTTTATAACATTTAGTATTTGATATTTTTTTAACAAACTTTTTCAAACACTGTCGAAAAGTGCAAAAAATGGTTAAAATCCTATGATTTTAGCGGGAGTTATAAACATTTTCAACAGAGTTTTCAACAATTTCGTTGAAAAGTCAATTATACAATCTGTATATTTTAGTTTGTAATAATTTTTGGTGAAAATCCCATATTGACAAATTTTTCTTGTTAATCCGCACATAAACGGTAGTATAAAACTAACCATAAGAACCTAAAATATCAATGAATAAATGAAATTTGTGTGAGGATATTAAAATGGTTAAAGGAGTCAACCGTCAGGTTCTTGAAATTCATGAAACGGGCTGTGAATATTTTGAAAAAGCTTTGTTTTTTGTCAAGCCCGAATACAGTACAGAAAAAGAGAGTAAATTAAAGGGAAGTGCAATGAAAAGCATTCGCAATTCTGCGGGTGTGCCCAAAACCCGTAAGCAAAAAATCAAAAGCCGAGCCTTTTTTCTTGCTGAAATGGCGGCATCGGCTGGGGTTGGCGCGGTGATAACTGCGATGATTATAAGATAATCAATTCTTTTGGTGCATTAGTCAGATTTCTGCAACCGTCGGGTGTGATATATGCCATATCTTCAATTCGCACAGCGAATTTGCCTGCAATATAAATAGCGGGCTCAACGGTAACAACATTGCCTGCGCATAAATTGCCGTCAGTAATGCGTGAACGATTTGGAAATTCGAGTATTTCAACGCCAACTCCGTGACCTGTGGAGTGTGTGAAATATTCACCATAGCCTGCATCTCTTATAACAGAACGTGTAAGCTCGTCCCCCTCTTTGCAAGAAATACCTGCGTGAAGATTTTTAAGACAATTATTCTGCGCATTAAGAACGGTGTTATAAACCTCTTTCATTTAAGTCGGAGGC
>JAZNYY010000007.1:0-14200 GCA_045594645.1 Candidatus Fimenecus sp. | reverse complement strand
TTAACAGCAAGATAAATAGCGGCAAGATGCCCCCTGATATGGCTAACGGGAATAAGGGGAACTTTTAGCGCATAGGCAAGCGCCTTTGCATATGATACGCCAACAAGCAACGCACCATCGAATACAGACACCGAATATGTGCTCAACACAAAATCGAAGAAAATTCATCTGCCCGACTGCTCATCAGTTGACAAAATCGAAGAAGATAACAAAGAAACAACCGATAAATCAAAAGAAGAATTGATTAATATGGGCTATGAGCCCTGCGGTGCTTGTAAGCCGTAAGCGTAACACATAAAATTAACCGAGTAAGCGCTAAACTTACTCGGTTTTTGTTGTGTTGTAGGGAATTTCGAAATGCGAAATTCGTAATTAAGGGTCTGCGACGCAATTTTTATATCTCACTAATTTAGAACGCAATACTATGTAGGGTCGCTTCATGAAGCGACTGTTCCAAAGTGTGTAATTAAACTACAAACGGGCGATTCGTGAATCGCCCCTACAAGATTACACAAACCTGTCAATCAATTCGATAAATTCCAATTTATTGTTTCAAAAGATAAAGGCGGGAGTAATCCCCCGCCCTACTGTTTTATTTTGTTTCTACTCGTTTCATTTCTGAAAATTTTTCGCCCCAGCTATTTGCCCAGCTTTCGCAATAGAGCTTATAATATGAAACATTATTTTTCTCTCTGTACTTTGCAAAGCAGTTACACCAAATCATTGACGGAATTGCAATTACGGGGTAATAAAGAGGGCCGAGGAGTAAGCACTGCCAAGTATGACCGTACTCGTGAATTCGAGTGTTATATGTCCATTCTTTATTCGGGTGGTCGGCTCTCATAAATATGAATGTACCCATTGAAAGTCCGCCCTGATTCCAAGGCATATAAACTATATTCGCATAGCCAAATTTTTGGTGCTTATACCCTAAAAGCTTTGTGCAGATAAGATATGCTGTTCCGCCGACAAGGTTAACTGAAAGTCCCCAAGTCCATTGAACAACATAGAAGAAAGCATCAAACAATTTACTTCTTTTAACCGTGGGTGCAGTCTGATTAATATCAATTTTACTCATAATAACTCCCCTATTCTACGCTTGCCATTAAGGCTTGTTTTTCTGCCTCTTTTTCAAGAAGGATTATATATTCACCGTTTTCATTTTTATCAAGAGTGTGGGGCTCGTAATAAAAATCATTATATTCGTTTTTACCGAGCCAAGTATTCTCAAGCTTATGACCTGTAAGCGCTTCACAACGCGCTTTTTCTTCGTCTGTAAGAGTTACACTGCCGTATTTATGCTTTGTGGCAATGGCAGCGCGAATCATTGTGTGGTCATCTTTAGTCATTTCAAATTTTCTCAAAAGGAAGTATGAAATCAATGCGCAGACCATTGGAATAAGCGCAACGCAAAGACGGATACCAAAAATTGCCGAGTCAGGTTGTTCAACAAATTCTGTTGCTTCACTCTTGGTATCAAGACCAAATCCACCGAGAATAAGAGTAACGATAAATGTGTTTATACCGCCCGTTACTTGTTTCACCATTGTGTTGCAGGTTGAAACAACACCTTCGCGACGGCGGCCTGTAATGAGCTCATCAACATCGGTCAAATCGGGAAATACATTGTTACAAACAAAGCCTATACCACTCATACCAAAAGGATAAAAAACTGTACCTAAAATCATAAGTATCAGCATAAAGGTTGCCTTTGGTGTGCCGGGCTGACTTGCCTGCACAATAAGACCGATTGCAAGACCTAAAATCATAAAGGGCGTTACAATTGTACCGCACTTTTTCTTGCCATGCTTCATTGTGAGGGCGTAGTTAAGCGGGAATGCCGCTGACTCAAAAACACCTGCAAATGTGTTGAAAATCGGATAGAATTTATACTGATTTGCAAGGAATGTTATGTAATAAATATAGGTTGTGGAATAAAGGCTTCTTGCAGTTTCCCAGAAAAAGCTTATTCCGAAATACTGTCTGAAGGATTTGCTTTTGAATACTAAAACATACTCATTAAGTGCCGCTTTTAAATCAAGTGGCTCTTTTTTCATATCAAGTGAGCTTGGCTCTTTAACAAGCTTGAATGTGCCGTAAATTGCAATACTATACATAAATGCGAGAATTATACCCGTAACCATAAACGGCATTTTTGCGTCTCTGGTAAGCCCGTCTGAATAGCCGAAAACTGAAAGCATAATAAGCAAAATGATATATGACGGTATCATTCCGCAGGAGTTGAAAATATAGCTTACAGATGTGTATTGTGTACGCTTGTTGTATTCGGGTGCAAGCTCGGGAAGCATTGCGGTATGAGGCACGGCGATAATTGTGTATGCGGTTTTGTAAAGCACATAGGCAAACACAAAATATGCAACCGTCATATATGGATGATTTTCACCGTCAAGCCCGAACGAATTCCAAAGCATTATGTATGACACAAACACAAAGGGAATGCCCCATTTAAGATATGCACGGTGTCTGCCGTATTTTGAACGGGTGCGGTCGGTGATGATACCCATAAGCGGGTCATTAATACCGTCCCACACAACAGCAATCATAGTCACAAAGCCCGCAAGCTCAATGTCAAGACCTACAACGCGGGTGAGGAAGATGCTGAAATACATACTGATTATGTATCCGCCACCGCCTGTGAAAATATTTGTAAAGCAATAGTAAATCATAGGCAGAACGGTATCTTTAAATGTTCCCTCAACGCCTATGGCTTTTTTAAATTTTTCTCCCATAATAAACAACTCACTTATAATATCAATGGCGGAAACCCCTCAGCCAACTTCGTTGACAGCTCCCCTTTCAGGGGAGCCGAGAGCCACCGCCATACCTTAAATTTTTTAATCTTCAACCATAATTGTTACAGCGTGCTCTTTTGTTGTGACTTCAACGAATTTGTGCATTCCGCCGCTTTCACCGTCAAGAGTCCAGTCAACAGGCTCGTCAAAATAAAACTTGAAATGCTTACCTCTTTTAACAACAAGGTATTCATTATCAAGAACATCTTTTGTCACAAACATTGACTTGACAATGGATACCAACTGCGCCGGATTTTTAGGCATACGGATTAATGCTAATTCGTGATATCCGTCATCAAACTCAACGCCCGCCTTGGTGAGCACGGGAAAGCCTGCAATTGAATAAGAATTTGAAACTCCGCCATAGAAGAAGTTTCCCTCAAAGACTTCGCCGTCATCACATTCAATGCGAGCCTTGTAGCCTTTAAGCTTGGGCACTTCTTTAAAGGTTTCCCAATAATATGCGCCCCTGCCTATTTTATTTTTAAGTGATTGCTTTGCCTTGTAAGAAACATCGCAGAAATTGCCGAAGCACGAAACATAGATAAACTGCTCTTTGCCGTTAAAATCGCCTATATCACCGGGCATTTCGTCGCCGTCGACTATGGCATCAACTGCTTTTAATGCGTCTGTGGGGATATTAACCGAATGAGCAAAATCGTTAGTTGTACCAAGCGGGATATAACCGATTTTGCAATTCAAATCTTTCTCCATAACTCCGCAAATTGTTTCTTTAAGAGTACCGTCGCCGCCAACACAGACGATATAGTCCTTGCCCTCGCCGTACTTAAGAGTTACGGCGGTGGCATTTTTGTCGATTTCGGTATAGCGAGTTTCAACCTCAAAATCTGCATCTTCAAACTTCTTTGTAATCTGCGGAAGATAATCGGTTGCACGGCGCTTGCCTGCGGTGGGGTTTACAATAAGCAAAAGCTTTTTCATATTAGAACTCCAATTTTTCGTTAATATAAGCTACAAGCTGGTCGATGGGCATTCTTACCTGCTCCATAGTGTCACGGTCGCGAACTGTTACGCAATTGTCAGCAGGTGTATTGTCATCACCAACAGTCTCAAAGTCAACTGTAATGCAGAAAGGTGTGCCGATTTCGTCCTGACGGCGATAGCGCTTACCGATTGAGCCTGCATCGTCATATTCAACATTGAAATGCTTTGAAAGCATATCATAGATTTCGTCAGCCTTGTCACCGAGCTTCTTTGAAAGAGGAAGAACTGCTGCCTTAACGGGAGCAATTGCGGGGTGGAAGCGCATTACAACACGGCTGTCATTCTTAGCCTCGTCAACAACCTCTTCGTCATAAGCCTCAGTAAGAAGAGCGAGGAAAAGACGCTCAACACCCAAAGATGGCTCAATAACATAGGGAACATACTTCTCATTTGTTGTTGGGTCAAAATATTCAAGGCTCTTACCGCTTGTGTTGATGTGCTGAGTAAGGTCATAGTCTGTTCTGTCAGCAATACCCCAAAGCTCGCCCCAACCGAATGGGAAGAGATATTCAAAGTCTGTTGTAGCCTTTGAGTAGAAGCAAAGCTCCTCTGGGTCGTGGTCACGAAGACGAAGGTTTTCTGCGCTCATACCGAGTGAATAGAGCCAATCACGGCAGAAGCTTCTCCAATAATCGAACCATTCAAGGTCTGTACCGGGCTTGCAGAAGAATTCAAGCTCCATCTGTTCAAACTCACGAACGCGGAAGATGAACTTACCGGGAGTAATTTCATTTCTGAATGATTTACCAATCTGTGCAACACCGAAAGGAACTTTCTTTCTTGTTGTTCTCTGCACATTTGCGAAGTTTACGAAAATACCCTGTGCAGTTTCGGGGCGAAGATAAATTTCAGATGTTGAATCCTCAGTAACACCTTGGAAAGTCTTAAACATAAGATTAAATTGACGGATATCTGTAAAGTTGTGAGCGCCACAATCAGGACAAGGAATTGCATGCTCCTTAATATAATCGCTCAACTGCTCGTTTGACCAGCCTGCAACATTTGTGCCGTCAAAATTCTCAATAAGAGTATCTGCACGATGTCTTGTTTTACACTGACAGCAGTCCATAAGCGGGTCAGAGAAACCTCCAAGGTGACCTGAAGCCACCCAAGTCTGCGGATTCATAAGAATTGCAGAGTCAAGACCTACATTGTATTTATTCTCTTGAATAAACTTTCTGCGCCAAGCCTTTTTAATATTCTCTTTAAGCTCAACACCGAGAGGGCCGTAGTCCCAAGTGTTTGCAAGACCGCCGTAAATTTCACTACCTGCATATACAAAGCCTCTGCCCTTAGAGAGAGCAACCAACTTTTCAAGTGTTTTTTCTGTGTTTTTCATTGGATTTTCATTCCTTTTATATTAAAATTAAGATTTTATTTCTGCTTTTACTTCTTCAAATTCATCTGTTATTTCTTTTGAAGGCTCTTTTGTAAGAAGAGACACCACAACAATTACAACAGAAGAAATAATAAACGCCGGAAGAAGCTCATAAATATTAAGCATTTCATGAATAGGTGCAATAAGATATTTCCATACAAAAACCATCACACCGCCTGATACCATACCTGCAACCGCACCCCATTTGGTTGTTCTTTTCCAGAAAAGTGAAAACAAAACAAGCGGTCCGAAAGCAGCGCCGAAGCCTGCCCATGCAAAAGATACAACGCGGAAAATCGAGCTGTTTTCATCAAGAGCAATAAGCAATGCGATAACCGAAATAATTACAACCGAAGCTCTCGCAATAAGCATTGACATTTTTTGTGAGAGTTTAACATTGAAAAATCCCACAAAAATGTCCTGTGATGCCGATGAAGAAGCTGCAAGAAGCTGTGAATCTGCCGTTGACATTGTTGCGGCAAGAATGCCCGAAAGAATAACACCGGCAACAATAGCGGGGAATGCACCGAATTCACTCATAAATTTTGAAATTTCAATAATAATTCTCTCACCGTCAATATCGTTGCTGATAACTCCTGCTTTCATCATACCAACACCGACCGTACCGATGAAAATGGCAACAGCCATTGAAATTACAACCCAAACCGATGCAATTCGGCGAGAAGTTTTAAGTTTATTTGAATCTTCAATCGCCATAAATCGAAGCAAAATATGAGGCATTCCGAAATAACCAAGTCCCCATGCAAGTGTTGAAACGATTGTTAATCCGTTATAAGCTTTTATGCCCCCTGCGCCGTCACCTGTTGAAGTAAGGCTGAAATATGCAGGAAGCTGACCGGCATTTTCGATAACCGCATCCATACCACCGGCATGATGCACACCAAAGCACACAACAACTATCAAAGCAATAGTCATAATAATTGATTGGATAAGGTCAGTTGTTGATGCCGCTGAAAATCCGCCGAGAGCAGTATAAAGAACAATAATAATTGCACTTACAACCATCGCGGCTACATAATCAATACCGAAAAGTGAAGAAAAAAGCTTTCCGCAAGCAGAAAATCCCGAAGCTGTATAGGGAACAAAGAAAACAATAATTACAAGTGCAGCAATAAGACTTAAAATTCTCTTATCATCTCTATAACGCCTTGAAAAGAAATCCGGTACGGTAACAGAGCCAAGCTTTTGCGAATATATTCTTATTCTTTTTGCAACGATAAGCCAATTTATGTATGTACCTATTGCAAGACCTATTGCCGTCCACGAAGCCTCAGCCAAACCGTAAACAACTGCAAGACCGGGAAGTCCCATAAGAAGATATGAACTCATATCTGAAGCTTCGGCACTCATTGCAGTAACTAATGGGCCTAACTTTCTACCGCCAAGGTAAAAATCATCTGTACTTTTGTTTTTCTTTGAAAATGAAGCGCCAATCAAAACCATTCCAAGCAAATAAACAATTATTGTACCTACAATAAGAAATTGCGCTGTTGTCATTTCATTCATCCTTTCTGCGTGGTGTAAAAACTACTCCATTTTATATACCATAATATTGTAATAAAAAAACGGCGATTTGTAAAGAGTTTAGCCTCTTAAATCGCCGTATTTTTTCACTTTTTTGCTTTAATAGGTCAAATTAAGCTTTTCATTAAATCTTTTTTCATATTCATTTGACAGTTCTTCGCGGAAATTGGGGTGCGCAATAGAAATTAAAGCTCTTGCGCGCTCTTTCATTGTTTTTCCCTTGAGCTGTGCAATTCCGTATTCGGTAACAACAAAATTCACATCATTTCGAGTGGTTGTAACCGCTGAATAATCAGTAAGCTTCGGCACGATTTTTGAGATTGCTCCGCCCTTTGCTGACGAGGGCATTGCGATAATTGAACGACCGCCCTTACTCATAGTTGCACCGCGGACAAAATCCACCTGACCGCCCACACCGGAAAACTGATTAAGTCCGATTGTGTCTGCCACAACCTGACCCATAAGGTCAATTTCGATTGCAGAATTTACCGACACCATATTGTCATTTTGTGCGATAATTGCGGGATTGTTCACATAATCCATTGGTGTCATAATAACATCTTCATTTTTATTAAGAAAATCAAACAATTTTTTTGTGCCAAATGCAAAGCCTAAAATTGTTTTGCCCTTGTTGAAATTCTTTTTAGAATTATTAATTACGCCACTCTTTATAAGGTCAACAACACCGTCGCCGACCATTTCAGAATGAAGCCCCAAATCCTTTTTATGCTTTAATTCCTCACAAATTGCGTTGGGAATTCCACCGATACCAAGCTGAATACAATCGCCATCGTTAATAAGTGACGCACAATTCTTGCCGATTTGCATTTCGACCTCTGTAATTGGCGGTGCGGGCACTTCGGGAAGCGGCTCATTACACTCTACAAAATAATCAAATTCTGAAATGTGCTTTCTTGCATTGCCGAAAGTATAGGGCACATTTTCATTCACCTGTGCAATTTTCAATTCACAATGAGAAAGAGTTGTTTCAATATAGTCAACATTTGTGCCAAGAGAAACATAGCCATCGCTGTCGGGCGGTGTAACCGACATAACGGTTACGCGGGGTTTTACAACTTCACGCAAAACCATTGGGGACTCTGACAAATAGCAGGTTGTGAAATC
Organism: Candidatus Fimenecus sp.; assembly: GCA_045594645.1. Taxonomy (GTDB): domain Bacteria; phylum Bacillota; class Clostridia; order Oscillospirales; family Acutalibacteraceae; genus Fimenecus. The sequence continues at coordinate 6,334 of JAZNYY010000007.1, read as the reverse complement.
GGCAACGCCCTCAGAAATTGCCTTACGGTTAGTGCCCGAAGCAAAAAATGAATTGTAAGAAAAATGTCCTTTTACTTCTTCGTCAACCCAAGGAGTTTCACCGAGAAGGAGCATATTTATTACCTGAACATCTTTGAAATCCTTGTAATTTTCACGCATTGCACGGACAATTGCCCGTGGCTCACCACAACCAAAAGACATAACCACACGGTCGCCGTCTTTAATGTGGCTGATTGCCTCTTTTGCCGATACTTTCTTGTTTTCGTATTCCTTTTTCCAATCCATAAATGTACCTATAACTTTCATTGAATAAAGATATTATACACTATTAACGCAATTCGTTCAATAGGGATATTGGATATTTTATTCAGATACACTAATCTTGTAGGGAACGCTGACCACAGCGTCCCGCAGTTTAAATGATACTAAATGCGGGTTGCCGAGGTCGGCAACCCCTACAAATTACAACGGCGGGAGCAAAGCCCCCGCCCTACTTTTGTATTATATTTTCTTTGTAATCTTGCCGTAAATTACTCCGCGTTTTTTGCTGTAGAATTTGCGTTTTTTCTGCTCTTCGGGAGTGAGAACTTTCGGTGTAATTTCCTTTTTAAAGCGTTCCATATTACCGTCGTCACAGATAAATGCTTGAGTCATACAGATACCGCCGTCACCTTTAAGCTGTGCACGCACATAGCAACTGATTTTATCTGCATAATCATTAAGATTAATAGTTGTTGTGATTGCGCCGTCACTCTCAAGTGTTTCGCTCTTGATAATCTCACCGTCGGCAATCCATTCAATCGCCTTGCAGTTTTTACCGCTGATTGTGATTGTGTCCACCTCGTCATCAACTGTAATTTCTGTAACTACGGGCACTGCGCCAACACCCACAAAATCCTCGCCCAGCTCATTTTTTGCATATCTTGCAATGGCGAAGAATGTGCCTGTTTCCATTGCGTTACGCAAGTTATCAAGCGAATATTCGGGAAGAATAAAATCCATAAATGCAGTATCAATCTGGTCAACCTGATGAGCATCACTGTTAGAGAAGCCAAAAACTGTTCTTCCCTCGGGAATAAGCTCTTTTAAAAGTTCATCCCACAAAATTCGGTCACTGCGGTTGGGAATATCATACATATTGAGCACTTCAATACCCATACATGACTTATATCGTCTTAAAAGGTCGGCAAAATACTCAATGTTTTCGGGCACCTTTGCACAATCGGGTCTTTTCTTTGCCTGCAACAAATCTGTGGGGTGGTTGATGTGAGAAATTCCGCCGCTTTCTTCAATAAGACGAAGTGGGATTTCATAGTCAAATTCCAAGCCCTGAACACCCTCGTATGCGTTATCGGTGAAATAGCCGTTCACATGGTTTTTCATAATTGTGAACATATTGCACTCAATTGCATTGGGCACATCCTCAAGTCCGCGCTTTTTGGTTCTTGTGTTTTTCTTTGTTTTATATGTACCCGCTTTAATGCCTTTGTACTGTTCTTCGGTCAAGTAGCTTCTCTTACCGTGCCATAAATACTGAAAATTGAAAAATGGAATATGGGTGGGCTTTTCATTCCACGGCTTACCGAGAATTCCGTGCTCTGCAAAGGCAAGAATGTCAAAATCATTGTCATAAAAGCCCTTAATCATATCGGTCATGGTGTCATTTGCATCGCTGTATGTAGAGTGAGTATGCAAATTTGTTTTATAGTGATTTTCTTCTGTTCCTATAAGCTCTGTTACTGCCTCATAGGGATTTGTGATTTTGTAAGCCATAAATATACCTCTTATTCTTCTATACCTAATTCTTTAAGGATTTCGGGGTCACAAGTTGAAGCAACGGGGCCTATTTCTGCCCAAAGCTTATCCGCCTTGTTCTTCCACTCAGGAAAGTCCTCATAATTTTCGGGATAATTATCATAAAGCGCGCCAACTTGAGCACTCTGTGCCATCCCCTTTAACAGCTTGCCGATGGTTGCGGGCTTGATTTTCTTCTTTGCAATGCCATTTGCAACACCCTTGACAATATTCGCAATATCTTCGTTTGTCAGATTAAGACCTGTGTCCATACCGCCAAGAATTTTTTCACTGAAAATAATGTCATTCTCGAAAAGATATTCCGCTTCATCATAATCCATTGAAATTACTCCCATAAGAAGTGGTCGCATAGAGTCGAAATCCTTGCCCTGCGCGGTCATATAGCGCTTATTGATGCTCCACATTCTTTCTTTAGTGAGATATTTATCAGATTTCAAGAGATTTGAAATAACCTCAACTGCAATTTCTCCTGCCACAAGTGAAGATGTGCAACCCTCACCGCAGGTAGGCTTTGTATGACAAGCCGCGTCACCGAGTACGATAAATCCGTCATCAACAAGTGAGTAAACCGAAGTATGATAAGGAGTCATACCCTTTTCAATTCGTTCAACCTTGTATTCAGGAAAATTGGTGTTGGGCATAAAATGATTTTTGAACACCCATTCCGCATATTCGTAAGAACAAAATGCGCCGATACCGAGAATTGCTCCGTTTGGGTTATCTGACGGTGCAGACCAAGATTTATACTGCATAAAGAAGCCGTCAAGCTCACGCGGGTTGAAATTTTTATTAAGATATTCTGCATAATAAAGTACAACATACAAAATATCCTTAGGTGTCAGCTTGAAATTGCCCACAACCGATGTGTCGGGAAGCTTTGTGCGAGCCACCGCAGGAATACCCGAGCAATCCGCAACAATGCGTGCATATGCTTCAATTTCGCCGTCAGCAGTATTATATTTTGCGCCGACTATTTTCTCGTTCTCATAAATGAAATCAACAAAAGCTGCACCATAAACAATTTCAGCACCGTTACTCTTTGCACGCTCTGCCATCGCCATAATGTAATCGTGCTTATGAAGACCTATTACGGGTGCCTCAGCACAAGCCTTGGGGTGATTGCCATAGGGCGAAACCATTGTTGAATGTGCAAAGCAGAATTCACGCAAGGGACTGTCTTCTTCAGGTATTTCCATATCAAAATGCTCCATATCCGCCTTACCCATATGGAACACATCGTATTCGCGCGACACATCATCAGGTCGGCACTTTTCGATTACCAAAACGCTGAAGCCTTGCTCTGCCATTTTGTTTGCAAACCAACAACCAGTAGTTGATGCGCCAACAACCAGAACATCATATTTTTTCACAATAAATCCCCCTAACATTTCCCATATAAATTCCTATTAAATTTTATCACTTTGAAATAGTGATGTCAATGAAAAAGGCGGGGTTTCCCCCGCCATATAATATTTATTTAAGCCTGTGAATTGATAAACAATTGCAAGAAAATTGCATCGTAGGCATCAACGGTGCCATCTTTATTGATATCTGCTGCAAGCATTTCAATTTCGGTTGGTTTGTAAGAAAGTGTCGCAATTTGAACAATGATATTATAATCGTTCATATCTATTTTCTCATCACTGTTCACATCAACAAGATATGGTTCTAATGTTGGTATTGTTTCAGTTTCTGTGTGACCACAAACTTTACAAACTCGTTGTTTTTCTCCCGTCGATAAGATTGTCGATTCAAGCGTTATTTCCCATTCAGCAAAAGCATGCTCACCCAATGCATAGTTAATTGTTGCGTTTATTAATGAGTCATTGTAATTTCCAATTGAAATTTTATCCCATTGACATTTTGAACCAGTATAGTTAACACTCGTAAGACTTGGGGAACTGGAAAACGCATAAGAACCAATTGATGTTACACTTTTGGGAATGACTATGCTTGTGAGACTCCCACAAGCTCCGAAAGCAGCTCCACCAATTGTCGTTACACTATCACCGATTGTTACACTTGTTAGACTTGAGCAATTATCAAACGCCTTCATACCAATTGTCGTTACACTATCCGGGATTGTTATGCCTGTGACTTTCGAATAAAGAAATGCACTATCCGCAATTGTTCGCACCCCATTTTTAATTTCATAATCACCAGACAATTCAATTTTTGCCGCAATTAAATGTTTCCCCATATACAAAACATTATTTTCCCAATTTGATTCGTCATTATAATATGCTGTTTTATAAAACGCGTGAGTTCCTATTTTTGTAACGCTATCAGGCACTGTAATGTTTGTAATGCTTGTACAATTTTCAAATGCCGAAGTACCAATTTTTTTCAATCCCTCTGAAAGTGTTACAGTTGTAATGTTTGAGCAATATTTAAATGCATTATCACCAATTGATGTTACGCTATTAGGGATTGTTAGAATTGTAACGGTTTTACAACGTATAAATGCTTCCTCATCAATCTCTGTAATTGTGTATCCATTGATAGTCGACGGAATTTCAAATTCAGTTTTTGCAACTGTATAGCCCACAATCATTGCTGTTTTTTCTGTTTCATCAATTACTTGGTATGTATAACCATCATGAGTCAAGGCATAAGTAGGTATATGCATAAACGGGATTGCCGTAAGCACCATCACAATTGAAAGAAATATTGAGAATATTTTCTTTTTCATAATATATACCCCCAAAGGTTATATTTTCACGGATATAATTATAGTGCTTTTTACATTGTTTGTCAAACTTACCAAATATTTAATATGTAAAAATTTCTGTCAGTTTTTTATCAATTTTCACTATATAAAAACTATTCAACATAATGTATAATTAATCCATAGATTAACTCACTATTAGTTTAAAGGGGTGTTGTTGGTGAATTATATCAGCAAAAAAGAAAGAAATAGCTTTTTAACCGGTCTTGCAGGGCAAAATGTTGTTTACTGTATGATTGGTGCTTCGTTCTTCACATATTTTATGACGGACATTGCACTTTTCCCGCCTGCCGTTGTTACGGTGCTTCTTCTTTTAATGAAAATATGGGATGGTGTTAATGACCCTATTATCGGCTCAATTGTTGACCGTCACCGTTTTAAGAACGGCGAAAAGCTTCGTCCTCTTCTTAAATACACGCCTGTGCCCGTCGGCATTTTCACAGTTTTAATATTCGTTGTATTCTCAACCGCTGAAAATCTTTTATGGCTTCGTGTTTCATACTTCGTAATTATGTATCTGTGCTGGGACATCACCTACACAATGCAAGACGTTGCAATCTGGGGTATGACCGCGGTTGTTACTCCCACCTCGGACGAACGCGATAAATTTGTTCAGTTGTCGCGAACAGTCGGTTCTGTTTTCTATGGTGTATTTAGTGCGATGATTCCTATGGTTATGGAAATGGTTGCATTGAAATCGGGTAATTCTTTGGCACTTATGACCGTGGTGTTTGCCACTATTTTCGGTCTTGGAGGTGCACTGGTAAGTGCAAAATGTCATGCCGCACAAGAAAGAGTTCGTCTTGTAAAGCCCGAAGCACAGCAAACATCAATTCTTGAATGCTTTAAGCTTTTATTCCAAAACAAGATGCTTTTACTTGTTACTCTTGCAAACCTTTTCGGTTCATTCGCATTCGGTAACAATCTTATTACTTATTTCTTCAAATATATGTTCCCCGACGACTACTTTGGTGGGTTTATCGGAGCATTAGGACTTACTACAATCTATGGTGCAATCACATATGCACCAAGCTTTTTGGGTATGATTTTCGCTGACAAGCTCAAAAAGCTTTGCGGTGGATATAGAAATCTTTTGATTGTTATTCAACTTTGCACAATTGTTGGTAAAGTTGCCGCATTCCTTATTGGATTCGAAGGTAACAATATGCTGATTGGCATGATAATTATGGCTGTTCTTTCAATCCCTTCAGGTGCATCAGGCATTGCACAGACTTCTCTTTTCTGTGACAGCGTTGACTATATGGAATGGAAAACCGGCAAACGCACAGAAGGTGTCACCTTTGCAATGCAGACCTTCTTCACAAAGATTTCAAGTGGTATCACAGGCGGTCTTGCAACAATGGCACTTGGTGTTATCGGATATGTAGCAGTTGAAGATGTTCCCGGCGCAGTCTTTTACGGTACACAGGGCGAAACCTTTGAAAACTGGATTTGGCCACTCACAATGCTCACCCCCGCAATCGCAGCACTTCTTTACATAATTCCGTTGCTCTTTATCAAATATACACCCGAGCAAAAGGCTCAGGTTGAAGCAGAGCTCGCAGAACGCAGAGCATTATCAGAACAAAAGGTAGAGGCTGAATAAAAATTTACACACAAAAACGGCTGGTTAGTGTTTACTAATCAGCCGTTTTTAAACAAATTGGGGTTTGTGAAAATGCAAAATGCAAAGTGCAAAATGTCGGGTCTGCGACGCAATTATAATCGACTCCCTCTGACGAGGGAGGCAACATACACCATTTAATAAGTTAGACAAATTCAAATTTATTC
>JAZNYY010000006.1:0-9562 GCA_045594645.1 Candidatus Fimenecus sp. | reverse complement strand
TTCTGGATTATCTCTCTTGCAGGTTGGATAGGCTTCCTTGAATCAGCTTACGCCAACATTCTTAACTGGCTCTACAACTATGGTGGTGCTTGTAACGGTAATGTTTACGGTCTTGTTGTTACACTCTACGGTAATGCTTCTCTTTGGGGTATGATTGCCGCTCCCTTCTGCATCAGAAAATGGGGTAAAAAAGCCGTTCTTGTTGTCACAAACCTTATGAACGTTGTATTTATTCTTATGATGCTTCCGTTCACACAGGAAATCAACAACCTTACAATCTGGCTTGTTATGGGTTGTCTTTACCTTAATGCTTTGATGGGTTCATTTGCTCATATCCTTAACCCGACAATTCAGGCTGACATCCGTGACTATCAGCAGTATCAGACTGGCGAAAGAATTGACGGTATGTTCTCTGCTGTTGCTACAATCGGTACAGTCATTACTCTTGGTACTTCCGCTGTTCTTCCTGTTATCTATGAAAAAGGCGGTATTACTGCTGAAATTGCTAAAAAAGTTACTTCAAACCCCGATGTTCTTAACCGTGTTCTTGGTGACGGTAAAACAGTTGGTCAGATTCTTTCAGAACAGTTGGCTGCTGGTCAGGACAACTACAGCAACCCATATTCAGCATTGTATGATTTAAATGTTTTCCTTCCTCTTGTTCACGCACTCATCATCATCGCTGCTATCGGTGCATTAATGAATGTTATTCCGTTCTTCTGGTATGACTTCAATGAAAAAAAGCAGAAGTCAGTTATCCGCGTTCTTAAGGTTCGTGCTCTTTTTGAAGACTACGGTAATGGTATTGTTGATGACGGCAAACTTGTTGAAGGTATTGACATTATCAGAGATGCAAGAAATATGGCAGCACAGGAACCAAAGGTTATTGATAAGTCATATAAAACAATTAAGGATAAAGCAGAGAAAAAGGCTGCTAAAAAGCTTTATAAAGAAAATCTTAATTTCAACGAAGAAATTGAAATTTCAAAGTTTGTTTGTGATGAACTTGATAAATTCTCAACTGATGTACTCAAATATCAGCTCAACATTCAGCAGGGTATTTACAGCGCAGGACTTCAGGGCCTTAAGCTTATGACTATGGATGAAATCAGTGCTGAAATGGCAACTGCCAAGGCAATGCCTAAGGGTACTCCCGAAGAAAAAGAAATCCGCAAGTTCGCTATTGAGGTTGCAAGAAACAAGAAATCTGCTTGCAAAGCTCTTAATAAGTATTTTGCAAACGAAGACCTTATTAAGCCTGACTTTGCAGAGCTTGAAAAGCTCTTTGACGCTGAAGATGCTTGCGACGCAAAGCTTAAAGAGCTTTATGAAAATCTCAGAGTTGCTAAGAAAGATAAGGATTCAGCAACAGCAAAGGCTATCAAGGCTGAAATCAAGACTTATGAAGCAAAGAAGAACGAAATTCACAAGGCTTCTAAGGTTGAAATGGACAGACACGCATACTTTGCACGCGCTGCAAAGCCATATCTTGATGCTGAAAAGCTTGTAAAACAGGAAGAAAACTACAAGCACTTTGACGAGATTGCAGAAATGTATGAAGAAGCAAAGGCTCGTAAAGAACAGGCAGAGGCAGAGGCCGAAGAAAAAGCTCGTCGTGAAAAAGAAGAGCAGGAAGCTTATGCTGCACAGCTCAAGGCTGAAAAGGCTGCAAAAAAAGCAGAAAAGAAAGCTAAAAAATAATTAAATACAATATTAAAAGCCGACTCGTTTGAGTCGGCTTTTTCTCTCCCTCCGTCAAAACTTCGTTTTGCCACCTCCCTCGTCAGAGGGAGGCAATACACAAAATCAACTTTATAAATATGGCGGGAGCTTGCACCCCCTCCTACAATGATTTTATTTAATTTTGATTGTGTAGGTTTTGCCTTTTTCGGTTGGAAATTCGGCGAAGTGGTTTTCGCTATCGCAAATACCGTCAACAGTGAATTCGGTATTCGCATAATAGAGTTTACATTTACCACCCATATTTGATGTTATACGGGCAGAGGTTAACTTACCGTTATTCCACTCAATATCAACGGTGAAATTACCGCGGGCAACAAGTCCTGTAATTTTACCATTTTGCCAAGCAGATGGGAGTGCGGGTAAAAGGTGGATAAATCCGCAATGACTTTGCATAAGCATTTCGTTCACGCCCGAGGTGAAGCCGAAATTACCGTCAATCTGGAACGGTGGATGCAAGTCCCAAAAATTCGGATAAATTCCGTTTTTGAAAAGAGTGCCGATAATGCTTAAAACTCTGTCACCATCAAGAGCACGCGCCCAAGTGTTGATTTTTTGTCCCATTGACCATCCCGTGCTTTTGTCCGTTCTGTCGTTCATTGAAACGATTGCGGCATCAATAAGCTCGGGGTTATTATACCAATTCATTGCATTGCAGGGGTACAAGCCCAAAAGATGTGACATATGACGGTGGTGATGTTCACCAATTTCACCAAGATGATTTTCGTGATACCATTCTTTAATCTGACCGTCCGCACCGATTTCATAGGGCTTGAGTTTTGATTGAATATCCTGCCATTTTTCGCAAAGTTCACTATCAATATTTAATGCTTTTGCACTATTGATTGTGTTATCGTAAAGCTGCCAGAGAAGTGCTTGCTCATAAGTATTACCCATTGTGCGAGGTCCGTGCTCGGGTGAATAGCAAGGCACAGTTACAAGTCTGCCGTTATGCTCAACAAGCAATTTTGCGAAATACTCGGCACACTCTTTTAACATTGGGTAAATATCTTTTTCGAGGATTTCTGTATCAAGAGTATATTCATAATACTCATAAATATTATGCAAAATCCAAGGCATTGCGGCGGGTGACCAACCCCAGTTGAAATCCCAACCGGGACAAGTCCAGCCAAAAGGTGTGCACTGGGTATGGAATAAAAATCCGTTTGCCTCCCCTTCACCGCTTTTCACATTTGTATAATACTCGGCGGTTAGTCTGCCGGGGACAACCATTGACTTGATATAACGGATAAGTGGCTTTGCACATTCAGCGAGGTTTCCGTTGTAAATTGGCCAATAGTTCATCTGAAGATTTACATTTGTATGGAAATCGCTACTCCATTTTGGGTCATTACAACAGTTCCATATACCCTGAAGATTTGAGGGTAGCATATCGCCCTCGCGGGTTGAGGATATTGCCATATATCTGCCATACTGATACAAAAGCTGTTCTGCGGCGCGAGAATCAAGCTTGCCGTATTTATAAAGAAGCTTATCGGCAGTTTCTGTGCTTTCACCGCCCAAGTCGATTGAAACTCTTGAATAAAGTGCTGAAAAATCGTCTGTATGAGCTTTTTTGAGTTCGTCAAAGACTTTTGCTGACACTTTTTCATTATCTGCTTTTACGCGGTTTAAAAGCTCTTCTGCGGTCTCGCCCGTTCTGTAATTGGGGTAAGAATCAAGATAATCGGTATCCGCTGACAAAATTATAACTGCTTCTGTAGCATTGGTAACACCAAAATTGTCACCGCTTTGTACGGTATCACCGTCAGTAATTACCTTTGCACAAAGCGCGAAATTGAGTCCGTTATCTTCAATTATGCCTGTATGAATAAAGGTATTGTTTTCGTTTTTAATTGTACTCTTATGTTCACTTTTCAAGGTGAAACCGAAATCTAATTTTGCGCCCTGACGGGTAAAGTGAATTACTGCGCATTTATCGGGGTGCGAAACAAAATACTCGCGGGTATCCCTCACCCATTCTCTGCAATTAAGCTTTGCGTCGTAAGATACGGTACAAATACCCGTTGACATATCGAGAGTTCGGGTATAATTTTTGTATTTTTTAATATTATTTTCAAACTGAAGCTCGCCCCAACACTGAAATGAACCGTAGCCATCCATTATACCCACAAGCTTTTCGCAAAGTTCGTGGGCTTTTTTATCGTTGCCCTTTTCAAATTCTTCACGGATTTGAGCGTAATAATCATAGGGCATTTTGCCGTCTTTATCGGGCTTATTGATGTTACCGCCACAATAGTCGGAGCGTTTGGGTGATGGTCCGCCCGCCCACAAGGTTTTGTGATTGAGCACAAGGCGGTCATTTTTAACCTCACCGATTACAGTAAGACCTATACTGCCGTTACCCACGGGAAGTGCCGCTTGCTCCCATATGTTTTTAAAGCCTCGGTAATAGGGCTTTTTAAGTTTCATTTTTGAGGGAGGTTTTGTGTAAAATAATTTATGCATTTCCATATTATTCACCTTATAAAATACACCCGAAGCAGTTTCGGGTGTATTGTTTTTAGAATTCTAAATACATATCGTAATGGGGAATATTCTCTTCAAGGTATTCGGGAGTACCAACGAGTTTAAATCCGCATTTTTCATAAAAGCCTACAGCGTGAGTTTGTGCGCCGACTTTGACAGTCTTTGCGCCGTCCTCTTTCGCTTTACGAAGAAGCTCTTTCACGATTTTTTCACCGAGGTGCAAGCCTCTTTTTTCTTTCTTAACGGCAATTCTGCCAATTTTTATTGTGTTTTCACCGTAAGGGATATTACGCCCTGTGGCTACTGCCTCGCCGTCTGAAAAGATTACAAGGTGGGGCACCTGCAAATCAAAATCATCGAATTCATTTTCGACCGGAACGCCCTGCTCTTTCACGAAAATCTCAATGCGAAGATTGCGGAATGAATTGTCAATTACGCCTGCCGGGAACCATTTGTATTCAAGCATTTTATTCACCTCTGAAAGCGAATTTGAAGGTTAACGGCTTATCGGTTTTAACCTTATACTTTGGTAATGTATCAGGTCCGCAGGTGTTTGTACCTGTACCGCGGTGGAAGCCGTCAATGCACACAAAGGTTGTATCGGAATGAACTAACTCCTCTTGGTGCTTTGCCTTATGACAAGCGCTCTGTGTATAATCGTGAGCAGAGAAACTGAATTTCGGCTCGCCGTAAACTGTGAACGAATTACCGTTTTCATTTTTAAGCTTTAAGTATTTAACACCACCGCAGTTGCCGTTATCCTGTGGCATAACATATGGCTCGTGCATATTTTCAACTGTTGTGAGCCATTTGCCGATATATGCGTGGTCTTTCATATCGCAAAGGTTTTCCATTTTTTCGTGTGAGCCTCTGCCGTAGAATTCTACAATATTGAATTCTTTTGGCAACTCAACGGTTACGCCGAAACGCTGAATTTCAGGGCAACCAAACAAAAGCTTATTGAGTGTGCTCTCTACATTCACAAGTCCGTTACCGAAAACGGTATAAACAACATCAATACGGAAGAACTTTTTAAAGCCTTTTTTCACAACATATGATGCCTCAACCAACGCATAAGCCGAATGATTTGCGTGGCGGAAATCAACAAGCTTGGTTTCAGCCTCGTGAAGCTTAATCAAATCCCAAGCCTTATGAGGCCAACCATATGTATCGTTATCAAGAGATGCACGAACAATATTGGGTGCAAAGCCTTTTTTATTGTCGGCAGGGTTTGAGTTAAGATATTCGCAACCGTTACGCACATAGCTTGTCATTTCGCCTGTTTTCTCGTTAAACACAATCTTACCGCCGTTAAACTCAATATTAAGGTCGTTATTATTGATTACGATTTCAACCTCGCCTGCACCTGTATCTGTGGGTAAGAAGCTTGCTTTGTCATTTATAACCGCCTGCTCAATTGCCATCTGGTCTGCACCGTCAAAATACTGAATATTGATGTGGCAATCTTTATTTTCGGCATATTCAACATATGGAATTTCATATGTTTTAGTCTGCATTGGGTCGATATCAAGATTCAGAGTACCGTTTGCAACCTCTTCACCATTCACAAGCTGTGTCCACTTAACCTCAAGATATTTAGAATTCTTGAAACGGTTTGTATTTGTGAATGAGAACACCTTACCGCTGATATGCGTGCTTCTTACGGGGCGATAAACTGCTTTGATTACATATGCGCCCGTATGCGGAGTTTTATCGGGATAGAGCATACCGTCAACGCAGAAGTTACTGTCGTGCTTTTCTTCACCGTGGTCACCGCCGTAGGTATATTGGAACTTGTATTTATCGTTGCCATCGTGGTAAACCGCGTGGTCTGCCCACTCCCATACGCAACCGCCCATAAGACTGTCGTATTTATAAATACTGTCCCAATACTCTTCAACTGCACCCGGGCCAACACCCATTGCGTGTACATATTCGCACATAAAATATGGCTTTTCGTGATATTTTTCTTTTTCGGATGTTTTAGCACCATATTTTGCCACATTTTCTTGTGTGGGGTACATTTCAGAAATCACATCATAGGCAAAACGCTTTGTTGTGATTACGCTTTCATAGTGAACGGGAATTTTTGTGCCCTCGTTCTTTAAATATTCATAGCATTTATCCTGACAATTATAGCCCCAAGCCTCGTTGCCCAATGACCACATTGTGATAGATGGGTGGTTACGGTCGCGACGGAACATACGGGAAACTCTGTCAACATAGCGGAACTCCCAACGCAAATCGTGGCTGATAATACAATTATCATATGGCTTTTTGATGTCGCCTGCGCCGTGAGTTTCAATATCTGCCTCATCAACAATATAGAAGCCCATAAGGTCGGCAAGAGTTAAAAGTGTGGGGTCGGGCGGATAATGTGAGGTTCTGATAGAGTTTACATTAAACTTCTTCATAAGCTCCATTTCAGCCTTAATTTCTTCGCCCGTGAGCACATAACCGTTGTGCATATTTGTATCGTGGTGATTAACGCCCTTAAATTTGATGGGCATACCGTTGAAATAGAACACATCGCCCTTGATTTCAATTGTCTTAAAGCCCGTTACATTCTTAACCGCGGTGATAACTTCACCGTCTTTTTCAAGAGTGAGAATTAAATCATAAGTATAAGGCTCTTCGGCATTCCATTCGGTTACATTAAGATTTGTAAATGTGATTTTATTCTTTGCACGGGCATCGGTCTGCTCTTTTGCGATAATCTTATCGCCGTCAAGAAGCTCGACGGTATAAGAATAACCTTCTTTATCGCCTTTGATGTCAACGGTTAAAGTTAAATCGTAGTTGTCGCCCTTTTTCTCGGTTTCAATGAAGAAATCATAGAGATATGTTTTTGGCATTTCGTAAAGAAGAACATCGCGGAAGATACCGTTTTCACGGAACATATCCTGACACTCAAGATATGTGCCCGTTGACCATTTGCTTACGGCACAAAGGATTTCGTTTTCACCCTCGTGAAGATATAAAGTAATATCAAACTCTGCGGAGTTATGCGCACCCTCGCTGTAGCCCACGAAATGACCGTTTACATACAAATCAAGTGATGAAATTACGCCAAGAAATGTGATTATGTAATTCTTATCGAGATTTTCAATATTAATGAATTTTCTGTAAATACCCATAGGTACATCCTGAGGCATTTCAGGATAAAGCTTGGGGTCAAACTCATAACGGGTATTGAGATAACACGGCTCGCGATAGCCTGTTCTCTGCCAAGTAGACGGAACTTTTACCTTATCGAACTTAACACGGTCTGTGTAAAATTCGTTGGGAATAAGCATATCCTTTTCATAATATTTGAAATCCCACTCGCCGTTAAGGATTTTTACCATCGGGCTGTTATAACGCTCGGTGAGAACGCTCTGCGCACAAAGTAAATCCTTTGAGGGATATGGAATGAAATATGCTCTTGGTGACAGCTTGCCGATTTCGGCAATGTCAAACTGTCTGAAATTTGCTCTGTTGATTATGTATTTCATAAAAAAGACCTCCGTCTTATGTATATAGAATAAGTTTAGCATATAATGGGAAGTTTTTCAATGAAAATTTACATATTATCAATCTCTCCCTCCGTCTTTTGCTTCGCAAAATCCACCTCCCTCGTCAGAGGCAGGCTGATTACTATCCCACCAATTCGTTCGGAATGTCCCCTACAAATTTTATTAGAATTGAGTTTTATTATATTGACATAAATGTATCAATATGTTATCATATTCCTACAAAAGTGTATTAAATGAGACAAAAATGGTGGTAAAATGAATAAATCAATATTAAATGACGCATTGACTCACCTGAAAAATACTCAAATATTTAAAGATGCTGATATTTCTTTACTTACGGAAGTTTTAAAAGAATATTCTTCAGTTATCTCTTACCCCAAGGGTGAAACAGTTTTTTGTGAGGAAAATTACTCCCCTGTGCTTTGCCTTATTATCAAGGGTGAGGCAAGAGTAAACAAGGGCGATACGGTAATTTCGCACCTTAAAGCAGGCGAAATTTACGGCGGTGCTTTTCTTTATAATCCCACCTTTAAGTTTTTGAATACTGTTACGGCGGTTAGTCCCTTAAAAGTTGTAATCATTGAAAAGAAAGGCATTGACAAGCTAATTCGCCTTGACAGTACGGTATCTTTTAACTACATCACCTATCTTTCTGAAAGAGTAAGCTTTCTCAACAGTAAAATTGAGGGGTATATAAAGCCCTCTGCTGAGGAAAAACTGCTTCTGTTTCTTCGCAAGAACTGTGACGAAAACGACGGAAAGTGTGAAATATCCGTTTCAATGACAGAGCTCTCCAGCGTTCTGCACATAAGCAGAGCAAGTCTTTACAGGGTTATTGAAAATCTTGAAAAACAAGGAAAAATCTGCCGTGACGGTAAAAAAATATATTTACAAAAGGAAGATGAAAAATGAAAAAAGTAATTTCATTGGTTCTTGTATTTGCCCTTATGCTTTGCTTTGCGGCTTGTGGCAATACAGACAAGGAAGACAACACAACAACCACAACAGAACCTCCTTATCAGAGCGTTACCATTAGAGTTGCAGGACTTTCAGGTCCTACAGGTATTGGTATGGCAAAGCTTATGGCAAATAAAGACAACGGTAGTGCAAAGAATGACTATCAATTCACACTTGTAAGCGACCCCAAGGAAATCAGTGCAGGTATGATTGGTAAAAACTTTGACATTGCCGCTTGCCCGATAAATCTTGCTTCTGTTCTTTACAACAAGCTTGAAGGCAATGTTCAGGTGCTTTCAATCAACACAAAGGGTGTGCTTTACATTCTTGAAAACGGCAACACAATTAATTCACTTCAAGACCTTGCAGGCAAAAAGCTTTATGCAACAGGTCAGGGCTCAACTCCCGAATACATTCTCAATTATCTTCTTGATAAGAGCGGAATTGCAGACAAGGTAACAGTTGAATATGTTACATCTCACGACGAGCTTGCTACTCTTGCCGCAGCAGGTAAGGCTACAATTGCAATGCTTCCCGAGCCCAAGGTTACTGCCGCTATGATGCAGAATGCTGAACTTCGCATTGCACTTAATCTTACAGAAGAATTCGAAAAATTAAGCGGCGAAACACTTATTCAGGGTGTTGTTATCGCAAGCAAGGATTTTGTAAAATCAAATCCCGAAGCAGTAGAAATGTTCTTAAAGGAATATGAGGCTTCTATCGGTTATGCTAACAGTGATGTTGAGGGTGCAGCGGCACTTTGCGAGCAGTATAAGATTATCCCCAAGGCTGCAATGGCTAAAAAGGCAATCCCCAACTGCAATATTGCATACATTGACGGTGCTGATATGAAATCAGCA
>JAZNYY010000005.1:0-7357 GCA_045594645.1 Candidatus Fimenecus sp. | reverse complement strand
CAACATAGAACATAATACTATGTAGGGTCGCTTCACGAAGCGACCGTTCCAAAGTGTGTAATTAAACTACAAACGGGCGATTCGTGAATCGCCCCTACAAGATTACATAACCATATAAATGAGTTAGACAAATTCAAATTTGTTAAACTATTTGCATTATATGAATTTTTTTGTAAAAACTAAAACAAAAGCAAATGAAAGGTTGCGGTTATTTATGGCTGAACGCCAAGGAAAATATACATTAATTTTACCCTCAAAACCGTCGATTTACGGTAGTGCGGCGGTAGTGGGCAAGACCGAGAGTGAAGGTCCGCTCGCAGAAGAATTTGACCACTCTTATGATGATGATACAATTGACGGCTGTCCATCTTGGGAAAAAAGCGAGAGTGCATTACAGCGCGAGGCGGTGACACGAGCCATCGCAAAGGCGGATTTATCACCCAAAGACATTGATTTAATTATGGCGGGTGATTTGCTTGCACAGTGCATAGGCACATCATTCGGCATACGCGACCTTGAAATTCCATTTTTGGGACTTTACGGCGCGTGCTCAACAATGGCACTTTCAATGGGGCTTGCATCGGTGCTTGTGGATTCGGGTGCGGTAAGTAAAGCAGTCGCTTCAACCTCATCACATTTCGCATCGGCAGAGCGCCAGTTCCGTCTACCCCTTGAATACGGCGGGCAAAGACCACCTGCAGCACAACGCACCGCCACGGCATCCGGCGCAGCAGTAATCGCCGACCACAAGCAAGGTGCACCCTGCGTTGAAGCGGCAATCTTCGGCAAAATTACCGACTTCGGCATAAAAGACCCTAACAATATGGGTGCGGCAATGGCGCCTGCGGCGGCGGGAACAATTGCAGATTTCTTAACTGATACAGACACCCGCCCCGAAGATTACGATTTAATTCTCACGGGTGATTTGGGCAAGGTTGGTGCAGAGCTTCTTTGCGAATTGCTTGTAAAGGACTACAATTACGATATTTCATCAGTACACGGCGACTGCGGTCTTATGCTCTATGACCTTGAAGCACAAGATGTACACGCAGGTGGCTCGGGCTGTGGTTGTAGTGGTGCGGTTGTGAATTCATATATTATGCGAAGACTTCGCGAAAAAACGCTCAATCGCGTTTTATTTGTGGGTACGGGAGCACTCCTCTCACCTACTTCAACACTACAGGGTGAGAGCATACCCTCAATTGCTCACGGAATACTTTTAACATCGGGAGAATAGAATATGAATACAATGATGAATGTACCGAATGATATTAGCACAATTATGAAACTTTCTAACCTTATAAGAGTTCTAAATCTGCTGAAAGCGGCACTGACTGTTGGGATAATAGCCTTTACCGTTTTCAGAATTATAAATATTTTTAGGTTTTCTGAATAAAAATTGTATAAAAATACAATTTTTTCCGCTTTAACCCTTTACTTTTGTGAAATATAATGTTAAAATACAATATCAAATCCGAAAGGAAGGATGAATTAAAATGGAAAACGGACTTAAAAAACAATACGGGCTTTTAATGGCTATCTGCATGGTTGTAGGTACTGTTGTAGGCTCAGGTGTATTCTTTAAGGCACAGGCAATTCTTCAAAAGACAAACGGTGATATGCCCCTTGGTATTCTTGCATGGATTATCGGTGGCGTGATTATGATTTGCTGTGTTCTTGCATTCTGCGTTATGGCTCAGCGTTACGAAAAGGTTAACGGACTTGTTGACTATGCTGAAGCAACAATTGGTAGCAAATACGGCTATATGATGGGTTGGTTTGCAACAACAATCTATATGCCTGCAATGACATCTGTTCTTGCATGGGTTACAGCAAGATACTTTTTCACTTTCATTGTATCTGTAAATCCTGATTTTCAGCTTAACGGCGACCCTGTAACAGGTACAGAAACATTCTTACTTGCCGGCTTCATTCTTATTGTAGTTTTTGCAGTTAACACTCTTTCATCAAAGCTTGCCGGTAAGCTTCAGATTAGCACAACATTCATCAAGTTTATCCCACTTCTTTTGATGGCAATTGTTGGTACAATCTATGGTCTTACACACAATATCGCAGGTGAACCAACATCAATCCTTACTTCTAACTTTGCTACAAGTGCCGGCGATATGTCACCTCTCTTTGGTGCTGTTGTTGCTACCGCTTTCGCTTATGAAGGTTGGATTCTTGCTACATCAATCAACTCAGAAATCAAAGATTCTAAAAAGAATCTTCCTATCGCTCTTGTAGTTGGCGGTATCATCATCATAGCAATCTACCTCTTCTATTACATTGGTGTTGCAGGTGGTGCTCCTGTTCAAACTCTTATGGACGAAGGTACTGCTCCTGCATTCACAACTGTATTCGGTAATGTTCTTGGTAACATTCTTAATCTCTTCGTTGCAATTTCTTGCCTTGGCACACTCAACGGTCTTCTTATCGGTACAATCCGTGGTATGTACTCACTTTCAGTTCGTAATATGGGACCAAAGGTTGAACTTATGAAACAGATTGACCCTGCTTCAGGTATGCCTTCAAACTCATGTATCGTTGGTCTTGTGATTATTGGTGCATGGCTTGTTTACTTCTACGGCGCAAACCTTACCGCAACACCTTGGTTCGGTAAATTCAGCTTTGACTCATCAGAGCTTCCAATCATCACAATCTATGCTCTTTACATTCCAATGTTCATTATGTTTATGAAGAAAGAAAAAGGTCTTTCACCTGTTAAGAGATTCGTTCTTCCGGCACTCGGAATTATCGGCTCTGCATTTATGGTATTTGCTGCTATTTACTCACACGGCTATATTCCTTACATAACAGCAAAAGAAGCAGGTGCAGGTTTCTCATGTCCCGTTCTTTTCTACCTTATCGTGTTCGCAGTAATTATGGCAATCGGTCTTGTATTTATGAACCCAAAGAAAAAGGCAAAATAATTAAACACCACATAAAAACAGCCTGTAAGGTAAAAACTTACAGGCTGTTTTCTTTTCTCTGTTATTGAAATCAAGTTCATATTCATATATAATAATATTGTCCTTTATGGAGGTGCTAAAATGAATATCTACAAAAATGTGGCGGAGTTAATCGGCAGGACTCCCCTTTTAGAGCTTTCAAATACAGAAAAAGAACTTGAACTTAATTCAACAGTCCTTGCAAAGCTTGAATATTTTAACCCCGCAGGCAGTGTTAAAGACCGAGTAGCACTTGAAATGATTGAGAATGCCGAAAAAAACGGAATTCTCAAAAAAGGCTCGGTAATTATTGAGCCCACAAGCGGAAATACGGGTATAGGGCTTGCCGCCGTTGCGGCAGCAAAGGGATATAAGCTTATTATCACCATGCCCGAAACTATGTCAGTTGTACGCAGAAAGTTAATTTCGGCTTATGTCGCGGAATTAGTGCTCACCGACGGCAGTAAGGGTATGAATGGCGCAATAGAAAAAGCAGAGGAATTGGCAAAGGAAATCCCCGACAGCATTGTTGCGGGGCAGTTTGTAAACCCCGCTAACCCCGAGGCTCACCGCAAAACCACAGGACCCGAAATCTGGCAGGATACTGACGGAAATGTTGACATTTTCGTTGCAGGTGTGGGCACAGGCGGAACAATTACGGGCACGGGCGAATATCTTAAATCTAAAAATCCAAATATTAAAATTATAGCAGTTGAGCCTGCAGATTCCCCCGTTCTTTCGGGCGGTACAGCAGGTGCACACGGCTTGCAGGGTATCGGCGCAGGCTTTGTACCCGAGGTTTTGAATACTGAAATATACGACGAAATAATCACCGTTACAAGTGATGAGGCATATAAAGCCTCCCGCCAGCTTGCAAAACGCGAGGGTGTGCTTGTGGGCATTTCATCGGGTGCGGCACTTCACGCGGCAATTGAAATTGCCAAGCGAGAAGAAAACGCGGGCAAGACAATTGTTGTGCTCTTACCCGATACGGGCGACAGATATTTGTCAACAGAACTATTTTAAGTGCAAAATGCAAAACAAAAGGTCATTCCGTGGAATGACCTTTTAATTTTATAATTTTTTATCTTTTTCAAGAGATGCTTTAACTGCGTTCATAACCGCTGTGTCAAATCCCTCATTCTGAAGTGTTGCAACACCCTCAATGGTTGTGCCACCGGGCGAGCAAACGCTGTTAATGAGTGCCCACGGATTATGCTCGTTATCTTCAAGCACCATTTTAGCACTTCCCAGAACGGCTTGTGCACAGATTTTTAGCGCCTCTTCCTTTTTCATTCCGTTCTTAACGGCTTCGCGAGCCATTGAGTCAATGAACATAAAGGAATATGCTGGCGAACACCCTGCGATTACGCCAAACAATGCGAACTGACTTTCGGGAATTTCGGTAACCTCACCAAAGGAATTGCAAAGTCCTTTCACAAAATCGAGAGCATTTTCATCTGCAAACTCATTTTTGCAAACCGCACTCATTGAAGCACCGACCTTGGCGTTAATATTGGGCATAACGCGAATAATCGGTGTATTTTCGTTTAAAAATGAATCGATATACCGGAGTGTTTTACCTGCACCGATTGACACCACAACCGAGTTGTTAAGATGCTCTTTAATCTGCGGTAAAACCGTGGGGAAAATCTGCGGTTTAACTGCAAGAACTACAAACTCACAGTTTTTCGCAAGTTCTTCGCAAGAACTACAGATTTTTACACCGTATTCTTTGTTAAGGGCTTCCGCCTTTGAGATATCAACATCAAAAACGCAGATATTTTCACCCTCAACAAACTTTGAGGACACCGCACCGCCGATTATGGCACTTGCCATATTGCCACAGCCGACAAAACCTATTTTCGCCATAATTATTCAACATCAGATGTGCAGTGTGCACACTTTGTTGCGTCAATAGCAATTTCGCTCTTGCAATAGGGGCAAACCTTTGTTGTGGGAGCAGCCTCTTCAACAGCCTCTTCTTCCTTCTTCTTACCAAGTGTAGTAAGCTTGTTAAGGCCTTTAACAAGGAGGAAAATAACGAATGCCATAATGATAAAGTCAATTGTTACTGCAATAAAATTACCATATGTAAGAATTGCGGCACCTGCTTCTGTTGCTTCTTCAATTGTTGCGTATTCGCCACCGTCGAGAGCCACGAACTTTGAAGCAAAGTCACTACCCTTTGTGATAAGACCGATAAGGGGCATAACGAGGTCGTTTACTACTGATGTTACGATTTTCTGGAACGCACCACCGATAATAACACCGACTGCAAGGTCGATTACATTACCGCGCATTGCGAACTCTTTGAATTCTTTGAGAAATCCTTTCATTTGAAAAATCCTTCTTTCATTAAAATTTATGTAATAATTATATCATTATTTTTATAGATTTCAATATTATTTTACTCCCGTCATATCAAAATCGGGAATAAATCTGGTCTTTGCCGATGATTTTTCCTGCATAAAACCGTTTTCAAGTCCAATATCTAAAAAGAAGTCAATCACCTTGTTGTATTCTGCAGTAGTTAGTCTGCGGTTAAGCTCTTTGAAATCTGCAATATCGCCGTATGGTGTGTATTGGCTCATAAGACTTATGTATGTGTCAGCAGGCAGGTTATTTTTCATCCATAAAAGTATGTTTTTACTTTCTTGGACATTAGCGGGCAGAATCAAATGGCGGATAATAAGACCCTCTTGAATTATGCCGTCTTTGAATTCGTTTTTCGGTTGCTGACGGTACATTTCAAGTATTGCCTTGCTTGCTTGTTCAAAATAGTCAGGGCATTTTGCATATTTCTGCGACTTTTCAGAGTTGAAATATTTTAAATCGGGCAAATAGACATCAATGAGCCCCTCAAGTTTTTTGAGAGTTTCAACACTATCATAGCCCGATGAGTTATAAACTACTGGAACTGACGGTTTATACTCTCTCAACGCCTCAATTATGATATGTGAAAAATGAGTAGGGTTTACAAAATCAATCGTGTGAACGCCCTTGCCCTCAAGTTCTTTTATAATTTCAACAAGACGGTCGGTGGTGATAATCTCGCCCTTATTTTCGTGACTTATGGGGTAATTCTGACAAAAACAGCATTTAAGAGAGCAACCCGAAAAGAAGATTGCGCCCGTACCACGCTCACCGCTTATGCAAGGCTCTTCCCAATTGTGAATATCAGCCCTCGCTAAGACGGGATTTAAAGGCATTTTGCAAAAACCGTTGCCCATATTTTCATTTCGTTCCGCATTACATTTTCGCGGGCACAAATTACAGGTCATATTATCACCTAATCATTGATTTTCAACGCAAATTTTATAAGCGATTTCGCGAAGTTGTTCCATATTTTCAAGAGCACCAAGCTCACGGCGATAATTTGCCGCACCGCGAAGTCCTTTTGTATACCAGCCCGCGTGCTTGCGAGCCTCACGCATACCCACATAATCGCCCTTATACTCGCAAAGAGTTTCAATGTGCTTAAGCATTACTCTCATTCTTTCAGTCACGGGTGGCTCGGGGATTACTCTGCCGTGCTCTAAATACGCATTTATTTGCGAGAATACCCAAGGTCTGCCAAGAGCACCGCGACCAATCATAATCAAATCGCAATTGGTCTCTTCAAGCATAATTGCCGCTGACTGCTCGTCAATTATATCTCCGTTTCCGATTACGGGAATGGAGATTTCTTTTTTTACTTGTGCA
The DNA here is from genome assembly GCA_045594645.1 of Candidatus Fimenecus sp. Taxonomy (GTDB): domain Bacteria; phylum Bacillota; class Clostridia; order Oscillospirales; family Acutalibacteraceae; genus Fimenecus. The sequence continues at coordinate 701 of JAZNYY010000005.1, read as the reverse complement.
ATTATATCGCGGTTTACGGGCGGGGAATACATCTGATTTCGAGTTCTGCCGTGAACTGTCACCGCAGAAGCCCCTGCCTGTTCTGCTCTTTTTGCCATTTCAACTGCGTTTATATTGTCAAAATCCCAACCCATACGGATTTTCACAGTTACGGGTACGGGCGAAGCTTTCACCACCGCTTCGACTATTTTTTCGGCAAGGGCAGGGTTTTTAGAAAGCGATGCACCACCGCCGTTACCCGCAATTTTCGGTGCAGGGCAACCCATATTTATGTCAATAATTTCGGGCTTATATTCCATTACCTGCTCAACGCTTTGAGCCATAATAAGCGGGTCAGAGCCAAAAATCTGAATTGCCGCGGGGCGTTCTGCATCTGACAAATATGCCAAGGTTTTTGATTTGCGGTCACCCATTGACACACCCTTTGAGCTTATCATTTCGCTGACAACATAGCTTGCGCCATAGCCCACGCAAAGCTCACGGAATGCGCGGTCCGCCACCCCTGCCATTGGGGCTAATACCGCCTTACCGTTTATTTCAACATTACCAATTTTCATAGTTAACCTCTTGGATTTAATATATATGTATTTTAACACATTTGCACAAATATAACAACCTTTAATTCGTAGGGGTCGGGGTGCTCGCCGCCCCCCACCCCAATTTTTGTTCTACTTCCAGAGGGGGGCGGGGGGGCCGGCCCC
>JAZNYY010000004.1:0-24978 GCA_045594645.1 Candidatus Fimenecus sp. | reverse complement strand
GATATTTATATCGGCTATGGTCTTACTGAAACTTCACCCCTTCTCTCTTGCACCAATGATAAGCTTATGCTTACAAACTCTGTGGGCACACCAATCCCCGGTGTTGAAATGAAAATTCATAATCCTGACGATTTGGGCGTTGGCGAAATTTGGGCAAGAGGTCCAATGGTTATGAAGGGCTATTACAAAAACCCCGAGGCTACCGAGCAGGTGCTTACTCCTGACGGTTGGTTCAAAACAGGTGACCTTGGTGTTGTTGATGAGCATAACTGCTACAGAATTACAGGCCGTTGCAAGAATGTTATTGTTACAAAGAACGGCAAAAACATATTCCCCGAAGAAGTTGAGCTTTATCTCAATAACAATCCGTTCATTGAAGAGAGTATGGTTTACGGTGAAGAAAGCGGAAATGACGAAACAACTGTTTCTGCACAGATTTATCCCAATTATGAAATGATTAAGGAAAATCTTAAGCGTCAGGAGCTCACTCAGGAAGAAATCCGCAATTCTATTGCTGAAGCGATTAAAGAAGTTAACCAGAAGCTTCCAAATTACAAAAAGATTATGAAGTTTGATGTTCGTGAAAACGAATTCATTAAAACTACAACAAAGAAAATCAAGCGTCAGGCAAATATTGACGAGCAAAAGGCGGCCAAAAAGACGCCGGAAGAAAACACTGAAACAAAGGAATAATCAAAATGATTTTAGGGTATGATAACACCGAAAATTTTTCAAACGGTCTTAAAGTAATGGCTTTAATGGGCTCGCCCCGTAAAAGCGGATACACAGCAAAGCTTTTGGGAACTTTACTTCGCGAATTCCCAAAGGGCACAAATATTGAAATTGTAAACCTTTATGAGCTTAACCCAATCCCCTGCAATGCTTGCGGTTATTGCAAGGCGGGTAACGGATGCTCAAAGAAAGACCTTGAAGAATTCTTCAAAAAATTTGAAACGGCAGATGTGATTATATTTGCAACTCCAATATATTTTATGGGTGTTCCCGCACCGATGAAGGCGCTCATTGACCGTTTTCAGCGTTACTATGAGGCTCGCTTCCGCAGAAATGTGAAGCACCCCATTGAAAAACGCAGAAAAGCCGCTTTAATAGTTACAAGTGGCAGTGACGGTGAAATTGGCTTTGAGGTTATAAAGCATCAGCTTCTTCAAGCATTCAGTGTACTTAACATAGAATTGGGCGGTGCAATGCTTGCCCGCAATACCGACAAATGCGGTGTTGATAAAATGGACATAGAAAAAGCAAAATCACTTTATAGGAGCGTGAGATAAATGTCAGTTATAAAACTTACTCTTGAAAATTTCGCACAGGAAGTTCTTAAAAGCGACAAGCCCGTACTTGTTGATTTTTATGCAGATTGGTGTGGCCCTTGTCAGATGATGGCTCGTGAAATCGACGAATTTGCAGAAGAAACCGAAAAGGTTAAGGTTTGCAAGCTCAATGTTGACGAGTCAACAGACCTTGCAATGACATTCGGTGTTATGAGTATTCCCACCGTTATCCTTTTTGAGAACGGACAGGAAGCAAAGCGTTTTGTTGGTGCAAAAGAAAAAGACCAGATTGCAGAATTCTGCGGGGAATAACAAAAAACAGTTAAGGGGAGAGGTAATAAGACCTCTCCCCTTTTTGACAAAAAAATTAGGTGTCTTGCAGACACCCAACATATTTAGAATACCAAATTTTAAAGCAAATGTCAATAGATTTTCAAAAATTTCGTGAGCAAAGTGCACAAAATCTGCGAATTAAATAATTAAAAAGTATTAACTTTGTACAAAATTACATATTGATTTCTGTGTTTTTTCGTGTTATATTATAGACACAGAAAGGAAATGGTGATACCGATGTACAGGTAAAATCAAAGGCTCAAAAAATAAAGCTTAGTTTAAAAGAATAAAAATGGTGTAGCAAGCAGCACGGACGAAAAAGAAGTTTTATTGAAAAACAAATTTTAAATAGATTAAGTGCTTGCAAACTAAAGTTTATTTTAAAAATGAGCCAACCTTCAAAAAGCCTTCAAAAATTAAAGTTCTGGAACATGAAAGGGTCTCGCTTTTCGAGAATGATTGATGACTGTAAAAAGTGTTGAGTGGAATGAAGAAATGAATGAAGGCAAAAATTTAAGAAAGAGAGGTAAATAAAAAGATGTTAGATATCAAGAGTGAACAGAAGTAACCCCCCGGTCAGTGAAAGGCGTGTAAAGAAACGTCGACCTCGGGGGTTACTTCTTTTTTTATGCTATTTTTTAATAATCAATTGATTTTTCGTCCCTTGGGGCGATTTTTTATATATGAATAAGAGTTCGATTAATTGGGGTTTGTCGAAATGCAAAATGTAAAATGCAAAGTGCAAAATGAAGGGTCTGCGACGCGATTTTATATCTCACTAATACAGAACGCAATGCTATGTAGGGTCGCTTCATGAAGCGACCGTTCCAAAGTATGTAATTAAACTACAAGCGGGCGATTCGTGACTCGCCCCTACAAGATTACATAACCATATAAACGAGTCAGACAAATTCAAATTTAATTGCAACAACACGACACTATCTGCCCTAAAAACAAATAAATCGATATATTAAAAAAATAAATAATATCTCAACCTCAATTGAATTGTTTTCCTGTTTGTGATATAATGATTACAGTTCACAAAACAAATGGGGAGAGTTTTAATTATGCACTTACTCAAAGTTGACAAAGAGCACTATCAAGGTCAGGCTGACCCATACATTTTAAAATCGGGTGGCAGATATTACATTTATGTTACCGGTCACGACGGGGTTTACGCTTATCAATCAGACAATCTTTTTGAGGGTTGGGAATATTACGGCGTTGTTATGACAGTACCTAATCACGATTCATTCTGGGCACCAAGCGTTATTGAGCTTGAGGGCAAGTTCTATATGTATAATTCAATCGAAATTTACAACGATACCCCCGACAAAGGCGGTCACAGGGGTGCTATGCATGTGTCGGTTGCTGATAATCCTCTTGGACCTTTTACAAATACAACGCAGATTTTACACCCATTCTCAATTGATTCTCATATTGTGCAAAACGAAGCAGGACTTTTCCTTTTCTACTCTGCAAATCGTTTTGAGGGCGAGCGAATAGGCACTTGCATTTATGTTGACAAAATGCTTGACCCGTTCACCCCCGCGGGTGAACCTGTATTGGTTGTTGAGCCCACACTTGACGAGGATATTTACCGCCGTGACCGTTACAAAAAAGGTCAGCATTGGCACACAATTGAGGGTGCATTCTATTTCAAAGAGGGCGATTGGCATTATCTTATGTACTCGGGCAACTGCTTTGAACAGCCCACATATTACATAGGCTATGCAAGGGCAAAAACCGACGAAACCGATTTGACCAAAATCAAGTTTGAGAAATATCCCGATGACAACACATATCACCCAATACTCAAGGCAAATGAATTTGAGGAGGGCACGGGGCACCACTCAATGATTAAAGAAGACGGTCAATGGTATGCAATCTATCACGCAAGAGATTACGGCGACAAGCTCAACGCATTTGACGCGCGAAATGCAAGAATTTGCAAAATCAATATAGATGACGGTATAATCACCGCCGAGCGCTATAAAGACCACATATAACGAAAAGACCTTTGGATTAACCAAAGGTCTTTCTTATTATTCTTCACTAAAATTATCTTTACCAACGCCACAAAGCGGGCAAACAAAATCGTCGGGTAAATCTTCAAATTTTGTACCGGGAGCAATGCCGTTATCAGGGTCGCCGAGCTCTTCATCATAAACCCAACCGCATACATCACATACATATTTCACTGTAAGTCACCTCCCGTTCAGTTTTTGCACAACTCCTCCGCAAGTGCACTGAGTTGTGCAGTACTATCATCATTAAGTGCAGACAGAATTCTTACTGTTGCATCTGTATATGTCAGATTTTTAGAGTTCTCAAGCATTTTCTTCATCACCTTTGTTGCAACGGGTGCCCAGCTACCGTTTTCAACAAAGCCGATAGTTCGGTTTTTGAAACCGCGCTCTGTAAGATGATTGATAAACTCGCGCATAAATGGGAAAACATCTGAATTATAAGTTGTGGTTGCAAGAACAATTTTGCCATATCTGAAAGCATCCTCAACTGCCTCTGCCATATCACAGCGTGCAAGGTCATTGACAACAACCTTGGGACATCCCTTTTCTTTGAGCATTTCTGCAAGCTTTTCAACTGCTTTCTTTGTATTGCCGTAAACTGATGTATAGGCAATCACAACGCCCTCACTCTCAACACCATAGCTTGACCAGATATCATAAAGATTAATATAATAGCCGAGATTTTCATTGAGCACGGGGCCATGTAACGGACAGATAATTTCAATATCGAGTGCCGATGCTTTTTTAAGAAGTGTCTGCACCTGTGCACCATATTTGCCAACAATACCGATATAGTAGCGTCTTGCCTCGCAAGCCCACTCCTCTTCAACATCAAGAGCACCGAATTTACCAAAGCCGTCAGCAGAGAAAAGAACCTTATCAGTGCTGTCATAGGTCACAATAACCTCAGGCCAATGCACCATTGGTGCGGTGTAAAAGGTCAATTCGTGTTTACCGAGAGAAAGCGTCGCACCCTCACCCACCACAATTTGTTTATCTGCAAAATCCGTGCCGAAAAACTGCTTCATCATCTTAAATGCTGCCGCAGAAGCAACGATTTTAGCATTCGGATAAGCATTCACAAAGCTTACAATATTTGCTGAATGGTCGGGTTCCATATGCTGAACAACAAGATAATCGGGTTTTCTTTCGCCAAGCGTATTTTTGATATTACCAAGCCATTCATCTGTGAAATTCACATCTACAGAATCCATAATTGCGATTTTCTCGTCAATAATCGCATATGAATTGTATGCCATACCATTGGGCACATCATACTGACCCTCAAACAAGTCAATTTTATGGTCGTTCACACCAATATATTTAATATCATTTGTAATTGTCATTATTTTTACCTCTGCTTTTTATTTTATACAATTATATAATAGAAATATCAATTGTGCAATATTAAACAATTGCCATATCGTCATAACAATGGCGAGAGTATGACTCCCGCCTTGTTTTTAAATATTAAGTGTTGCTAAACCACCTTCAGAAGTTTCGCGATATTCAGCAGCAATATCCATACCCGTTTTACGCATTGTTTCAATTACATTATCAAGTGAAATTTTTCTTGTTTCACTCAAGAAGCTTGCAAGGTTTACGGCGTTGATGGCACGCATTGCGGCAACTGCGTTTCGCTCAATGCAAGGAATTTGCACAAGTCCGCAAATGGGGTCGCAGGTAAGACCTAAATGGTGCTCAATGGCAATTTCTGCCGCATACTCGATTTTGCCTCTTTTAAGTCCAAAAAGCTCACCGAGTGCCGCTGAAGCCATAGCACAAGCCGTACCGACCTCTGCCTGACAGCCACATTCCGCACCCGAAATTGAGGCATTTGTTTTTATAAGATTGCCTATAAGTCCACCCGTTGCAAGAGCCTGCAAAATCTGACGGTCCGTAAAGCCGTGTTTTAACTGCATATAGTAAAGCACAGCAGGTAATACACCCGACGCACCACAGGTTGGGGCAGTTACAATTCGACCGCCCGAGGCATTCTGCTCGCTCACCGCAAAGGCATAAGAGCAGACCTCGCGATTTTCACGGGTTTCAGCACTTTCACCGATGTGCTCCATATTATAAAGATATTTTGCTTTTTTCTGCACTTCAAGTCCGCCTGGGAGAACGCCCTCGTCCTCAATACCACGCTCTATGGAATCTTTCATTGTTCCCCAGACTTCTGCAAGATATTTCCAGATATATTCGCCCTCAACCTCGTCAACATACTGCCAAAGACGATATTTTTTCTCTTTGCAGTAAGCTTTGATGTCGGCAAAGGTGCTCAAACTATAAACTATCGGCTCGGTTGCAGTTTTACTACCCTCGAATTCAATTCTTCCGCCGCCCACACTGAACACGCGTATAAAATCAGTCTGCTCGCCGTTTTTATAGGCATAAAGCTCCATTGTATTTGGGTGGTCAATATCGGTTTTAAGATAATCGAACTCCACGGTGCAGGGAGCGGGGGCTAAGGTACTTTCGATTACGGTGTCTGTGCAGTGACCTTTGCCCGTTTTGGCAAGTGAGCCGTACAAAATCACCTTAAATTCATCAGCATCGGGATTTTTTTCTTTAAAGAGAATACACGCCCTTTCGGGACCCATTGTATGAGAGCTTGAGGGACCTCTGCCGATACGGTAAAGCTGATTTAAAGACTCCATACCGTTCATTTTTGTCTTTTTTGTTTTAGGGCTTTCAGCTTCAAAGAAAACATCCATTGACACACCGAAAAGCTTTGCCATTTTATAAAATTCTTCGGCAGTGGGCACAATTTCACCATTTTCCCATTGGCAAACCGTGTTTTCATCGGCATTTACCCTTTCGCCGAGTGACTTCTGCGACATCCCCATTTTTTCGCGAAGCTCTGTTATCTTTTTTGAATAAATATCCTTTATCATAAACGGCACCTCTCTGCCAAATTTATACTAATGCTACCAATCCGTTAAGAGCCAAATCAAGATATATTGCATCAAAGCTGTCAACCGCACCGTCTTCGTTTATATCGCAACGGTCGAACATAAAATTATTATCTGTTGTTTCAAGTCCCAAAGAAATTTTCACGAGCAAATCATAATCGGCCTTCTCAACCTTACCGTCACCATTTGCGTCACCCTTTATGGTTGATGGCCCCATTTCTTTAAGGAACAAATCGAGAATTATTGCGTCGAAGCCGTCAACAGCGCCATCTTCGTTCATATCCCCTGCAATGCTTATTGCATAACCCTCATATTTCTGCAACGCAGAGACCGAATAAAGAATTTTCAGGTCATTTTCGTCAACTTTTCCGTTGAAATCCACATCGCCTTTTGTTAAAGAATCAAGGGCAACAAAAGAAACCTCTTTTTCTTTTGCATATTTTTCAGCATTAGAATCAGAATAGCCGAAAATTGTCACATTTTCGGTAGAGGTAAAAGCATTATCCGCAATGCTTGTAACAGAAGCAGGGATTACTGTGTTTTTATCTCTCAAAGCACCGCCGATAATATGAGTTGCACCGTCTTTTATATGAACCTCATTCTGTTCGGAATTAACACCTACAACACGATTACCCATATAAAGAACGCCGTTTTGCCAATTCTCAGCATTATTGTAATAACCCGTATTAAAAATAGCATTTGCATTGAAAACCGCAGACTCTGAAATATCAATTTTTTTAAGTGATGTGCAATCTTTAAACGCACCGTCGCCTATGTAATCAATCGCGTTAAGATTTTTTACGGTTTCAAGGTCTGTGCACCCCTCAAAAGCTCTGCAGCCTATTGAAACAACAGAATCCGGCAACACAACTTCATATGCCTCTACCGACCCAACCGCCGCACCGTCAGCAATAACAAGTGTGCCTTTTTTTACGGTGTACGAGCCCGAATATTCAATTTCAATGAGATTTTTGCCAAGATAAAGATACTCGAGCAAGGGGGCCGCAATATCCTCCCAAGCAATTGTATCCATGCCATTGCCGATGTTAACGCCACCTGATGACTCAGTTCTTCTGAGCTTCCAGTTGGATTTGTTATTATAATAAGCCGTGTTATAAATTGCCTTTTCACCGATATGCACAATTGTATCGGGCAAAGATACTGTTGCAAGGCTTGTGCAATTCGCAAAAGCAGAAGCACCGATATCTTGAATTCCGGAGCTTACAGTTACAGATTTCAGCGTAGTGTTGCCCCTGAATGCACCATCATTGATTTTTCCAACCGATATCCCATTGATTTGTGCGGGAACAGTAATTACGGTGTCAGTTCCGTTATACCCTGTGATTACGGCATTATCATCAACAATTTCATATGTAAAGTCGCTGTCAGACAAAGCGAAAGACGGCATCAAAAACGCAAATATACACATAATCATTACAGCCGAAAGTAATGTTGAAACTGCTTTTTTCATTTTTGCACCGTCCTTTCAAATCACATATATTTAATTGTATCATTAAAGCCATAATATTTCAAGTAATAAAAAAGCAACGACGAGATTTTACTCCCGCCGTCAGAACATTATTTTTCAGGAATGAACATATCTTTTTTCTGCCCGCATTCAGGACAGAAAAAGTAATCGGGTAAATCATCAAATTGCGTACCCGGAGTCACATCCATTTTGGGATTGCCGTCTTCCTCGTCATACATCCAACCGCAAACCCCACAAACATAAACCATAAAAATCCCTCACTTTTTTAGTAGTTTATGTTATTAACAAAGGTTTATTCAAATATTAATAGCACATAACTATTGCTTAATCAATCTTTATACCAGATATATTCGCCTTTTTCCCTTTCAAAGCGATAGTCACCACATTCAAGTACTGTATTTGAATAAAGCTTTGAAGCATTTAAATTGTCAGCAGTAATACGAATCGGTGTCATATTCTTACAAATTCCACGCCAATCAATTTCAACCTCACCATTTCGGCATTGACCATTTTCTTGATATACGCAAATTTTGTTATCACATTTCATAATTTTACCTCTTTTTATTAAAAATTTTGAACATTCGCATCTTTAACACAATTATATTGACAAAATGTGCTAAAGTCAAGAAAAAATACGCATTATTAGCACAAAATACTGGTGTGGAGATGTCAAAATTGAAAATATATAATTATGATGGAAACAAAAACATTTGTGGCAAAAAAGTTCGTCAGGCAAGAAAGAAAAGCGGACTTACGCAAGACGAACTTGCCGCCCAACTTCAAGTAGAAGGTGTAAACATTGAGAGAGATAGTATAAGTCGTTTAGAAAAAGGCAATCGTTTTGTTGCTGATTACGAATTAAAGGTTCTTGCTAAAGTTTTAAAAGTAGATATGGAATGGCTCGTATCAAACGATTAACATTAATTAAGGTCGGTATTTCTACCGACCTTTTTCGTTACATAAATTTTGTAGGGGCAGGTCTCCGTGCCTGCCCGCAGTTACTCTATTCCTTGCACATTTTGCACTTTGCGTTTTTCATTTTGCGCTTATATTTCAACCTCAGCCGTAATCATAAAATGGTCTGAAACATATGAATTATCTTGTTTTTCTTCGTGGACTATATAACTCTTTATTTTTAAGGTATCGTCTGCAAAAATAAAATCAATTGGTGCGTCATAAGGGTCTTTTCCCCAACCCTGATAAGTCCCGATTGCTTTTCCGTTTTCTGCTGTATCGCAGGCATTCGCAAAGCCTTTGTCCATAAGTGTCTGCACGGCAAGTCCGTCGGGATATTGGTTGAAATCACCCGTAATCACAACGGACAAGTTATCATATTTGCTCTTTAATTCTTCTGCTTTTTCAGCAATTAACTTTCCGCCCAAATTCTGCGCATCTGTACTTGAGTTGTCAAGATGAGTATTCATATGAGCAAACACAAAACCCGTTTCTTTATTTTTAAGCACAACATATGAGCAAATTCTGTGACAGCCTGCACCCTCAAATCTTGACTCAGTTTCGGGTGTGAGCGAAATCCAGAAAGTGTCGCTCTCAAGTAATTCAAATTTATCTTTAAGATAATAAATAGCATTTATTTCAGAAGTTCTTTCTTTATCATCACCGCCACGCTTAACACCATAGTAATCGTATTGCGGTAACAACTCTTCCATTTTTTCCGCCCAAAAACTGTTGAGCTCCTGCACACCGAGAACATCGGGCAAAGTATTATTGATTTGCTGTGCAAAAAGGTGGGCACGACGAGTAGTGTATGTACCTTCTATGAGATTTCCCCAAGGTGCCGCCGTATTATAGCTTGCAACAAGCAGACTTTCGTTATTGCTTATTCTTTCATCGGCAGATTTTATTTCTACTTTAGGTGTCAGAGGATATATGCCAAAAAACACGCCCGTTGCAATTCCCAGTGCCGAAACCAACGCAACCGAAGATAAAATTATTGCTTTAACCTTTTTATTCATATAATCATATCCTTTCGTATGAGGACTTCATCTCGATAAATTGGAGTTTGTCGAACTCATTTCGTAGGGGTCGGCGTCCTCGACGACCCATTGTTAATTTACCTGTATATTTGGTTAGGGCTGTCGAGGACGCCAGCCCCTACAAAATTACATAACCATATAAATGAGTCAGCCAAATTCAAATTTATCTTTTTCACATAATTTAACACACAAATAAAGTGTAGTCAACTATCTTGTAAATTATGTTTTTTTGTGATAGTATAGTATTTGTATAATTTTAAGCATTTTTAAAAAGGTGAATTTTTAATGAATATTGTAATTGTTGGTGACGGCAAGGTAGGTGCTACACTTGTTGAGCATCTTTCAAACGAAGGCCACGATGTTGTTGTTATTGACCGCAACCCAAAGGTTATTGAACAAATGGTTAACTCGTTTGATGTTATGGGTATTTGCGGAAACGGTGCAAGCTATGAATTACAGCTTGAAGCAGGCGTTGGCGATTCTGACCTTTTTATCGCTGCAACATCATCGGATGAGCTTAACATCCTTTCTTGTCTTATGGCAAAGAAAGCGGGTTCAAAGCACACAATAGCAAGAGTTCGAAATCCTGAATATATAAAGCAAATTCCGTTCTTTAAAGACGAATTGGGCTTAAGTATGATTGTCAATCCCGAATTTGACGCGGCAAATGAAATTGCAAAGGTGCTTCGTTTCCCCAATGCTATAAACATTGAAACATTCTATCGCGGTCTTGTTGACCTTGTTGAACTCAAAATTGAAATGGGCAATCCGCTTTGTGATATGCCCCTTACTGATATTTTCAGTAATTTTAATACAAGAATTCTTGTCTGTGCAGTTCAGCGTAAAAATGAGGTTATTATCCCCCGCGGTGATTTTGTGCTTAAAGCAGGTGACAAAATTCACATTACTGCTCCCCGCGGTGTGCTTGTAAGCTTTATGAAAAAGCTCAAGATTTACAAGCATCGCACAAAGGATATTATGATTATCGGTGGCGGCAAAATGGGATATTATCTTGCTCGTCAGCTTTGCAGTACGGGCGGATACAATGTAAAAATTATTGAAAACGATATGGACCGTTGCGAAAAGCTTTGCGAGCTTCTTCCCGAGGCAAATATCATTCATGGTGACGGTACTGACCGTGCAGTTTTACTTGAGCAGGGTCTTGACGGTCAGGATGCATTTGTAGCCCTTACCACCATTGACGAAGAAAATATTATCTCTGCAATGTACGCCTCATCTCTCGGCATCAGCAAAACTGTTGCAAAGGTTAACCGCGTATCTTATCAGGTGCTTGAAAGCATTGGCATGGACAGCGCATTCTCTTCAAAAACTATCGCCGCAAACAGAATTATAGGCTTTGTGCGTGCACTTGAGAATTCGGGCGAGGAATCAAGCGTGCAGACTCTTTATAAGCTTGTCGGCGGGCAGGTTGAAGCACTTGAATTCAAAATAAACACAGATTTCTGGGGCGTTGGCGTTCCGCTTAAGGACTTGAAAATCAAAAGCGAATCACTTATCGCCTGCATAATCAGAAATCACAAGGTGATTTTCCCCGGCGGTAATGACAGCATTGAATTAGGCGACAGTATTGTGGTTGTTACAAAGAGCAATCATATCAGCAGTATTAACGAAATTTTTGAGTAAGGCGAAAATAAATGAATTATAAAATGGTGCTAAAAACCGTAGGCAGACTTTTGTGGGCAGAAGCCGCATTTCTCTGCTTACCCTTATTGGTTTCTTTATACTATAAAGAAAATCTTTTTCATATTTATTTAATAGTAATCGGGCTTTTGCTGGGCTTTGGTGCGCTTATGAATTTACCCAAACCCGAAAAACGCACAATATATGCCCGCGAAGGCTTTGCAATTGTGTCACTTTCGTGGATAATACTTTCATTCTTCGGTGCGTTACCCTTTGTTTTTTCAGGTGCAATACCATCAATTATTGATGCTTTGTTTGAAACAGTTTCAGGCTTTACAACAACGGGTGCGACAATACTCGCAGATGTTGAGGCCTTACCAAAAAGCATTCTTTTCTGGCGTGCCTTTACTCATTGGCTAGGTGGTATGGGAATTATTGTTTTCGTACTCGCATTTCTTCCACAAAAAGATATGCAATCAATGCACATAATGCGTGCAGAAGTCCCCGGCCCCAGCGTTGGCAAGCTTGTTTCAAAAGCAACGGTTACTGCACGAATCCTCTACATTATGTACGGCGTTCTTACAGTCGCTGAAATAATAGCTTTGCTTTTCTGTGACATGCCTCTTTTTGACAGCGTTACAACCGCATTCGCAACAGCAGGCACAGGCGGATTTTCAGTAAAAAATGCAAGCATTGCTGCATATAATAGCTTATCAATTGAAATTGTAACATCGCTATTTATGCTTCTTTTCGGTGTGAACTTTAACCTTTATTATCTTGTAATTATGAAGCAGTTCAAGCGTGCCATCAAGAGTGAAGAGTTGTGGACTTATGTGGGTATTGTTGTTGTTTCAACAGGTATTATTGCCCTCAACATTATGCCTCTTGTAAGTTCCTTCGGCGAAGCTTTAAGGCAGGCAGGTTTTCAGGTGGCGTCACTTATCACCACAACAGGCTTTGGTACGGCAGATTTCGGCACATGGCCCACACTTTCACAGTTCATTGTTGTGCTTCTCATGTTCTGCGGTGCTTGTACGGGCTCAACGGGTGGCGGACTTAAAGTTGGCAGAATTATGATACTTGTAAAATCAGTTGTCCGCGAATTGCGCAGAGCCATAAACCCCCGAAGTGTAAAGTGCATCAAGCTTGACGGTGCAGTTGTCGACAAGGAAGTTATTTCAACAACAAGTATTTATTTTGTTGTTTATATGTTCTTAATTGCTTTTTCTACATTCCTTATTGCCCTTGACAATGTTGATTTGACCGCGGCTACCACATCAGTTATCAGCTGTATTAACAATATCGGCCCTGGGCTTTCGGATACTGGAATGATTAGCCATTTTGCAGATTTTTCAAATTTCTCAAAAGTAATTCTTACGGCAGATATGCTCATAGGCCGTCTTGAAATATTCCCGATGATTATTTTATTCTTACCTAACACATGGAAGAAGAGTGCCTAAATGTTACCAAAAAGAGTTTATGCAAAAGTAAATCTTGACAACATACAAAAGAATATTGACACGCTCAAAGCAAGGCTCCCCAAGGGCACCGAAATTATGGGCATTGTTAAAGCCAACGCTTATGGCCACGGCTCAATCACCGTTACAAAATTTCTTGAAGAAATTGGAATTTCTCGTTTTGGTGTTGCCTCGGTTGACGAAGCACTCGAGCTTAAATACAACGGTGTTTGTGGCTCAATTCTTGTACTTGGTGAGCTTTTTAAAGAAAACGCTCTTCGCGCTATTGCAAATGGTGTGGAATGTACAGTTGCAAACCTTGAAACTGCTAAAAATCTTTCTGCTGTTGCAGTAAGCAGTGGCAAAACTGCAAAAATCCACATTAAAATTGATACAGGAATGGGCAGAATAGGTTTTCAGACAAACGAAGAAAGCCTTGAAGAAATCAAAATGATTTTCTCGCTACCCGGTATTGAGGTTGTGGCGATGTTCACACATTTTGCTTGTGCTGACTGTGCTGACAAGACATCAGCTCAAACACAGAAATGCAATTTCCTTGATTTTACTGATAAGCTTTTAGCAGACGGCTATAATTTCAAGCGTCATATGTACAACAGTGCAGCATCAATGGAAATGAACGGATATTCAGGTGAAATTGTCCGTTGCGGAATTATGATGTACGGGCTTTATCCCTCTGACGAAATGAATAAGGATTTCGGTCTTTTGCCCGCTATGGAATTAAAGAGCAGTATCTCATTTATCAAGGATGTGGGCAAAGATTTTACCGTAAGTTACGGTTCAACATTCGTTTCAGATAAAGATATGAAAATCGCCACTGTACCCGTGGGGTATGCAGACGGATATCCAAGATATTTGTCGAACAAGGGCGAAGTAATTGTAAACGGTGTGCGTTGTAAAATCATTGGAAAAATCTGTATGGACCAGTTTATGATTGATGTTTCAGCCGTGCCCGACGCAAAGGTCGGCGACGAAGTAACACTTATCGGTGTTGACGGTAATGAAGTAATCACCGTTGAAGATTTGTCCGACCCCGAATATCGCTTCAATTATGAATTCTGTTGTCTTATCAATAAACGAGTTCCAAGAATTTATGTGAGAAACGGCGAAATAGTATAAAAAGAGGACGAAGCCAAACGGTTTCGTCCTTAATTTTTTGTTTATTTTTACATTTGGAATATGCCGTATGTAAGTCCTGACATAATAAAGCCTGCGATGAGCACACCGAGTGCAATTATAGGAAGTGCACGCTTAAAACGAATGTCTAAAAGTGCCGCCATAAGTGCGCCTGTCCAACCGCCTGTGCCGGGCAATGGAATTGCAACGAAAATAAGAAGTCCCCAAGATTTATAACGCAAAACCTTTTCTTTGTTCTTCTCGGTTTTTGCCTCAAGCCTTTCGATAATCTTTGCAAAGAATTTGAAACGGCGCAAAAAGTCGAAAATCTTTCTGATGAAAAGAATAATAAAGGGAATGGGCAACATATTGCCGACATAACAAATCAAAAAAGCCTTTAAAAACGGAATTTCCATAAGTCGAGCCGCAATCATACCGCCACGGCACTCAAGGACGGGCAAAAGAGAAATTACAAATGCCACTAATTCCTCGGGAATTTTATCCTGCAAAAAGCTCATTATTGCGTCAACAATCTGTTCAACCATTGGTTGCTACCCCCATTTTTTCAAGATGCTCATTCGCTTTTCTCAACAAATTCTTATCGTTGGGAAATTTAAGCGAATTCATAGCCTTGTCAAATTTAAGCCAAAGATATTCTTCAATCTCTTCACGCTGAATTATTGTGCTTGTATCATCGGTAGTTGCCAAAAATATAATAACCTTTTTCTCAATTCGCCCTTGAATTGAATACTCAGATTTATATCTGAAATCAGGAATAAAACGAATGTGAATTCCCGCCTCCTCAAGCACCTCGCGGTAGGCGGTTTCTTTTTCGTTTTCACCACGCTCCATATGGCCTTTGGGGAAGCCCCAATTTGCGCTTCTCTTGTTCTTAATAAGAAGATAACGCAATTCACCGAAGATTTCGCGGTAAACAATTGCACCGCAAGAGGCTTCATAAAGGCACGAAAGCTCATATTCGCCTTTTTTCTCTGCAAATTCAATCGCGTCTTCGATTTGATGAACGATATATCTTTTACTTTTTGGTGCAACCACCAAATAAATACCGCCCATATTTTTTCTTTTAATTATTGCGATTACACGGCCCTCAAAAATGCGGACTCTGTGTGTAACGCCCATAACATAAGCACCCTTGACAGGAGAATGAGGTTCAAGCCCACTCTCAACCGTACCGAAATTCAATTCATAGGTGAAATTCTTCTCACTGTCAACGGAGTGCATCGGGTCTGTTATTCTGACCCGTACATATTTACCTAACACATGTATCGACTCCCGAAAAATTGAATCTGCTTAGCAGATTCGTCTCAAACTGTCTATCATTATACATATTTTTTATTTAAGTTTCAAGTGCTATAATATTTATTCTTTAATTTTCTTTTAACAATGTAATTTTTTATTACAAAATCATTGAGATTTTCGAGCTTATGTTGTAGAATAATCTATATAAAGATTAAAAAGGAGTGTGCAAGTTGGCTGACAACCGTTTTAATAATTTGAACGACGATTTTGAAGATATTTTCAGCAATTCTTCGTCAGGCGACCAATACGAAGACATTTACAGCAACTCTGCTGACCAATATAAATACGAAGATATTTCATCATTTTCTGACACTGCAGAAAAAAAGCCCTCACCCAAGGCTTATGAGGACTATTTCAATGACGATTTCACCGTTAAATACAACAGCGCGGTGCAAAACCGTCGCCGTCAGGAAATTTCTTATGACGATGTAAGCGAGGTTTATGAAAATATTTCCTCCGAAAATGAACCCAAAAAGAAAAAGAAGAAAAAAAGACATCCCATAAGAAACACTTTTATAATTCTTCTTTGCCTTATAATTGCAGGTGTTTCCTGCATAGGATTTTACGGCTACCAGACTGTTGACAGAATTCTTTCTTCTTTTAACACGGACGAGCCCTTGGAGGAAAATCAATATATTGACTCCTCCGAGCTTTACAGCGACCCAAATCAGACAAACATCTTGCTTATAGGCATTGATGCCCGCAAGGCTGATGACGACTCCCGCTCTGACACAATGATGCTTTTAACCATTGACAACACAAACGGGCAGATTAAGCTCACATCATTTTTGCGTGACTCACTTGTTGAAATCGCTGGTAAGGGCTGGAAAGAAAAGCTCAACGCGGCATATTTCCGCGGTGGTGTACAGATGCTTGTTGATACGCTTGAGCTGAACTTTAAAGTGGATATCCCCTACTATATGCTCGTAAACTTTGAAATTTTCACAACTATTGTTGACGAATTGGGCGGAATTAATGTTGATGTTACCGAGCGTGAAAGCGAATATGTCAAGAATTCTAAAAAGCCCAACATCCCCGTTGAAATTCCCGCGGGCGAAGATGTGCTTTTAAACGGTGAGCAAGCACTTTGGTATGCAAGAATACGCAAGCTTGACTCTGACTTTATGCGCACACAGCGTCAGCGCGAGGTAATAACCGCAATGGTCGAAAAGGCACTCCAGACAGAGTTGGGCGAGCTTATTACAATTGCAGAAACAGTAGCACCCTTGGTTAAGACAAACCTCACATCTGACCAAATTCTCGATTTAGGTATGGGCGCACTAAAAAACAACGCACTCGCTTATGACATTGTTCAGCATCAAGTACCTGCAGACGGCACTTGGTCAAGCCGTAACATTTCAAATGTGGGCTCAAGTCTTGTAATGGATATGGACGAAAATATTGAATTGCTTCATTCTTTCCTCACTGAAAAGCAAGAGGTTGAAAAGAAAGAAGACACAACTAAGTCCGCTGAATAATCGCTATATTACCCTCCAGGGAGGTTTAAATATTTATGAAAAAGGCAAAAATGTCACTTGTATCTGAATTTACAAGTGCAAAAATCGACAAACGAATTTACGGCTCTTTCATTGAGCATCTCGGCAGAGCAGTTTACGGCGGTATCTACGAGCCCGACCACCCCCTCGCTGACGAGGACGGCTTCAGAACTGATGTAATTGAAGAGATTAAAAAGCTCAATGTACCCATAGTTCGTTATCCGGGCGGAAACTTTGTTTCGGGCTACAATTGGGAAGACGGCGTTGGACCGATTGAGCTTCGTCCTAAAAAGCTTGAGCTTGCTTGGGGCGTTACAGAGCCCAATCTTTTTGGCACAAACGAATTCGTAAAATGGTGCAGAAAAGCAAAGTCCGAGCCTATGATGGCGGTAAACCTCGGTCTTCGCGGACCTGAAGAAGCAAGAAATCTTGTTGAATACTGCAATCACAAGGGTGGTAGCTACTGGAGTGATTTGCGCCGTTCACACGGTTATGAAGACCCTCACAACATCAAGCTTTGGTGTTTGGGCAATGAGATGGACGGTGACTGGCAAATCGGTCACAAAACAGCAGTTGAATACGGAAGAGTTGCAAGCGAAGCTGCAAAGGTCATGA
This sequence comes from Candidatus Fimenecus sp., assembly GCA_045594645.1. Taxonomy (GTDB): domain Bacteria; phylum Bacillota; class Clostridia; order Oscillospirales; family Acutalibacteraceae; genus Fimenecus. Next base: position 7,265 of record JAZNYY010000004.1, on the reverse strand, counting down.
AGTGGACCGACAATTCAATTGAGACCGTTCTCTGCGGTAGTGCAAGCCGTGATATGCGCACCTTTGGTGAATGGGAAGCAACTACTCTCGACTTGGCTTATGACAAGGTTGACTATCTTTCACTTCACATTTATTTTGACAACCGTGCAAACGACACGCCCTCTTTCCTTGCAAAAAATATGATTATGGACGAATTTATCAGCACAGTTGTTTGCATTTGCGACTACATAAAGGGTAAAAAGCGTTCAAAGCATACCGTTAATCTTTCATTTGATGAGTGGAATGTTTGGTATCATTCAAACGGTGTTCATGTTGACAAATGGAGTACCGCCCCACATCAACTTGAGGATATTTACAACTTTGAAGACGCATTGCTTGTTGCTCTTATGCTTATGACACTTTTAAAGCACGCAGACAGAGTTAAAATCGCCTGTCTTGCACAGCTTGTAAATGTTATTGCACCCATTATGACAGAAAACGGTGGTAAGTGCTGGGAACAGACAATATTCTACCCATTTATGCACCTTTCAAACTATGGCAGAGGCTATACACTTCTTTCAAAGGTTGAAAGTCCTAAGCACGACACAAAGCAGTTTACAGATGTTCCCGACATTGAAGCACTTGCAACAATGAGCGAGGACAAAGAAAATCTTACAATCTTTGCAGTTAACAGAAATCTCGACGAAGATGTGCTTTTCGATGTTTCTTTGCTTGATTTTGAGAACTTTGAGGTGCTTGAGCATATTGAAATGAGTGGTTTTGACCCCAAAGAAGAAAACAATGTTACTTCAGGCAGGGTTAAGCCCTTTAATGCTGAAAAGCCTGTGCTTGACGGTAAAACTCTCACAGCAAAGCTTAAGCCTCTCTCTTGGAATGTAATTAGACTTGCAAAAAAGAAATAATTGTAGTATAATAATTTAGATTTATTATTGCGACTTAAAGAAAGAGTGATTTTATGGCAGCAAAATGTCCCGAATGCGGACGCGAACTCAGAATCTGGAATGTTAAAGCAGAGTGTCCATCTTGCGGAACAAACATTCCTAATCACAAATGGGAAGAAAGACTTGAAAAAGATGCTGATTTTGCAGAGCACGCATTTGCAAAGCTTCATTACAAAACTGCAAACTTCAAGAGTGCAGTTGTTGGCTCAAAGCTTCGCATTGTCCGTCTTGTTTTAACATTCGCACCCCTTATTGCATTGGTGCTTCCCCTTTACAACTTCAAGCTCACGCTCCCATTCTATAGCGGAGAAAAATCAGTTTCATTCTTAACATTCGTTCTCGATTATCTTCTTGAAACTGACATCGGCAGTGTAATTAAGCTTCTCGGTGGCGAGGTGCTCGGCAACGCGGCACTTATGGTTGTTATCGCTTGCGTGCTTATGCTTTTAGCAGTTGTATGCGGTGTTCTCAACTTCTTTGTATTGCTCATTGCGGGTATCGGTCTTAAATACAAGCTCAATGTTGCACTCAATGTAATCAGCACAATTTGTTGGGCAACAGCTGCGGTGTTCTTTGTTCAGTTCACCAACGCTTGTGCAACTCTTGGCGGTGGCATTATCACAGAATGCAGTCTCGGCTTTGGCTTTATTGTTGGTGTTGTTCTTTTCCTTGTTAACTTCGCTCTCAATGTTATTGTTGGCAAGGGACTTAAAAAGCAGATGAAAGAACAGCCCTCAATGGATGAATTCATCGAAAACGAAATTGCAGAGCTTCGCAAAGCATAAAATCACAATACATATAAAGCAACAACCCTCTCATACATTGGTATGGGAGGGTATTTTTATGCGTATCTGGACTTTATCTCGACGAACATTTTTAGGCATTATTTGTATTCTTTTAGGGCTTTTGCTTTTCATATTTGCTTTTTTGGGCAAGACGGCATCTGCCTCGGCAACAAACAAGAAACTGCCCGTTTATTCCGTTGAAACTGACGAAAAGAAAATTGCAATCACCTTTGACGCGGCTTGGAGCAATCAAGATACAGACAACCTTATTGAAATACTGAAAAAGCACAACGCAAAAGCAACATTTTTCGTTGTGGGCGACTGGGCAGATAAATTCCCCGAAAGCGTAAAGGCGTTTTATGACGCAGGGCACACAATCGCAAACCATTCTGACACTCACAAGGCATTTTCAAAATGCACACGGGAAGAAATCAAAGAAGAAATCGTCAACTGCAACGAAAAACTTGAAAAAATAACGGGCGAAAAGGTAACACTTTTACGCGCGCCGTCGGGAGACTACACCAACGAAAGTCTCGAAGTCACCGAAAGCCTTAATATGTTTATGATTCAATGGGATAATGACAGTCTTGACTATACCGGCTTAACTGTTGATGAAATTGTGAACAGAGTCGTATCCCGCGCCCGAAACGGCTCAATTGTGCTTTTTCATAACGGAGTTGACACTACTGCCGAGGCTCTTGATAAGGTGTTGAGCGAGCTCGAAAAACAAGGCTACACATTTGTATCGGTCAACGATTTAATCTACAGAGATAATTATTCAATTGACCACACGGGCAGACAATATAAAAACAAGACGAGGTGATTAAACCTCGCCCCATACTTAATCAAATCTTTTTCGAACAATACCAAAACTTATTCCCGTCAATCTGCTGATTTGTCTGATTGACAAACCGTTTTGTTTGAAAACAGCAATGTATTCATCGCGTATTTTGGGGTCGAGTTTTTGAAATTCAGTAGATGTTTGGCAATTTGAAATCTTTTGAATAATTCGCTTTGCTTGTTCATCAGTTACACATACTCTTGGTGTTTCTTCAACTTCAAGACACTTGTCAAAATTTGCAGTATGATTGTACCTTTCAAACTCTTTCTTTGAAACCATATCGAATACAAAACCAGTATCAACTAACCACGATTTTGTGATGTATTCTTGATAACTGCTATATTTGTAATCTTCGATATTTTTGCATATTCCTGCTTTGGTTGGATTTTGATGTATGTATCTTAACACCATTAAGAAATATGCGTCATCTTCTACAGGCTCGCTTTTGAAACGGTCTTGAAACAGATGACCTACACGCTGATATTTCACATTAAACCAATACACATATCGACCACCGATTCTTTTAAAAACTTGTTCAATCGGCTCTTTTTCGGGTTTAATCAGCAAATGTATATGATTATTCATAAGGCAGTAAGCGAACAACTTAAATTCACTTACTGCCTTACATTCATGTAGTATTTGAATAAACTTATCGCAGTCTTCGGTATCTTCAAAAATCTGCTGTTGGTTTATTCCTCTAAGCATTACGTGATATATTCCACTTTCGCTATGCTTTCGTGCTTGTCTTGGCATTTTTCATCACCAAGAGAATTATATCACATCATACTATTTTCGTCAACACAGAGAACCGTCCCCTGTGCATTTTTTTATTGAAGTGATATTACCAAGCTCGTCGTAACGGGCGGGCAGGTCGACCCGCCCCTACGAAATCAATTGTCATCCGAAGAACACAGAGAACCGTCCCCTGTGCAGTTTTTCGTTTATGAGATATTAGGTTTTGATTAAATAATTTTGTATTAGCGAGAGGGGAGAGTATTATGAAAAAATTAATCAAATGATTGTCAAAGAAAACAAGGACGAGGTGGTTAGCCTCGTCCCGTTGGTTGATATTAAGTTTTGTCAATCACGGAACCGTCCCCTGATTGGCTTGCTCATTGTCATTTTTCAGAACACAGAAGAACCGTCCCTCTGTGTTCTCAAGTTAGGTTTTCACGCTAACCGTCCCCTAATTGTCTTGATTGTCTTCAAAAGCAATAATAATTTTATTATACAAATTTTCATCAAAAAGTGGCTTTAATTTTTCAATCATGTTTTCTATTTCATTTCTTAATTTTGATGTTGCAAGCTTTTTAAAAATATCGATGATTTCATCTTCTGGTAAATTAATATTAGCAAGATTAACAACCCTTATAAGATTATTTCCATCAATAATGTCCATCATCAAATTATCTTTAATTATGGTAGTCCATTCATATTCCAATGCTTTAGAAATGTTACATTTATTATACTCACTATACTCTCCATTTTTTTTCATTGTGATATAACTTCCAAAATTATCAAAATATATTTTTTTTGCTACATCAAAATTCTTTTTTCTTCTTACCATATTGGTATTAAAGTCACTCCTTTAGAAATCAAGTAAGCCACTTCTTTTTGAAAATAATATCCACCTGATGTTATTGGATTGTTTGCTAGAGCAAATGTACTTCCTGTGGAAATTTGTTGGTCTAAAAAAGCTTTATTTATTTTCCACATTCCTTTATCTCCGACGCCTAACATATCGTGTACTTCATTCCATCTAGTTTCTGTAGCATGGAAGTAAGTTGAACCTCTAGATTGCGCAACAGGCTCATAAGTTCCGGACCTACCCAATACAACTTCTTTTGAGCCAGCATTTGTAAACTCTAATGCTTTGCTGCTATACCATGAACTAGCTGCTGTACTAGCACCGACAACTGCACCCACAACAGCTCCAGCACCAAATCCAATCGCTGCACCTGCTGCCGCACCTTCCAATGTTCCTGTTGTTGCATAACCTATTCCTGCACCGGCAACTGTTCCTATAGCCGCACCAATCAATGCTCCTTTTGCTGCACCTACTGCTATAGCCCCTGCTAATGTTGCCGTACCTACACCACAAGTTAATATTGAAACTGCTGCAATACATAACGCGGCACCAACAACAAGTCCTATAGTTGCTAATTTCGGCCAGTTACCGTCTTTGTCACTCATATTAACAGGGTTGTTCTGACAATATGCAAACATATTGTAACCTAAAACATCGCCACCGACCTTAGAAACAACACTATCCGCACTCACAAACCTCCGCTCATACTGAGCGTAGTATCTTGAGTTAAGGTAGTAGAAACCAACCTCTTTGTCGTAGTAATAACTGCGATAGGTAATCGGATTAATTTCTCGCAATCCCATTCCGCTTGTATCGGTAGAACCGATTACCACACCCCAAGCATCGTACTTGTAGGTTACAACCGCTGTGCCTGATTCGTTAACAATTGCAACAACATCATTCTGCGGTGTGCACAGGGGACGGTTCCTTGTGTTCGTCCCAATGTGATTTTTAACTGACCTCAAGCTAAATATATCATTCATCGCACAAAAAGTCAATATGTGCAAGCGACCCAACCTCATAAAAATAGTTATATTTTTACATATTTTTAGCGTTTTTTACTTGAAATTTTAGGCAGTTTATTATACAATAGTTAACACATTAAACCATAGGGGGATACTTTTATGCCGACATCAAGCATTACAAAAATCAAAACTAAAAGCAACAATTTGCATCTTCGCGTTGCAAGAGGTCATTTTGCAACCAACAGCTCACACAGTAACTATTACATAGATGTTGCCGCACAAAAATCCCGTCTTTCTGAGGCTAAGGCAATTGCTCACGAGCTCTGCAAAAACCACAAATACAGCAACTCAATTGTTGACACTATTCTCTGCCTTGATGGTACAGAGGTTGTGGCTACCTGCGTTGCAGATGAGCTTACAAAAAACGATTTTGTAAACATTAACGCTCATCAGACAATTTATGTTGTTACACCCGAAATCGTTAACGGTTCTCAGATTATCTTCCGAGACAACATTGTTCCTATGATTAAGGGCAAGCATGTGCTTATTACCGCAGTTTCTGTAGCTTCGGGCAATACTGCTCGTTCTGCTGTTGAAGCAATCAAATATTACGGCGGTGATGTTGTGGGTGTTGCTTCAATTTTCGCAACATCAGAAAAATGTGAGGGTTATGAAGTTAATTCTGTATTCAACCCCAAGGATTTGCCCGACTATTTCAGCGTTCCTGCCCACGAATGTCCACTTTGTAAAGAGGGCAAGAAGCTTGACGCGTTAATTAACTGCCATGGTTTCTCAAAATTATAATAAATATTATGTTGCGGGCGATTCGTGAATCGCCCCTACTTTTTGTGAGGACATATTTATGACTTTAATTTTTTGTGTTGACGATAATTTCGGTTTAATGTTTAATAAGCGCCGTCAATCCCGCGATAGTGCGGTGCTTGATGATATAAAAAACTGCTTTGCGGGTGAAAAAATCTTAATCAGCGAATATTCTGAAAAGCTTTTCAATGAGGCGGGCGTTGATTATATAGTTTGCGAAAGCTTTCAAAACCAAGACGGAATATATTTTATTGAGGATAAATATTCGCCCGATTTGTTGAGCCTTGCAAATGAGGTTATTCTTTATCATTGGGGCAAGGTTTATCCCGCTGACACAAAATTTGATATTGAACTTTTGGGGGCAGATTTCACCCTTGCCGAGCAATCCGTATTTAAGGGTACTTCACACAACGAAATCAAGAAAGAGGTGTACACCCGATGAAAAATAAAAAGTTTATTTCACTCATAATTGTGCTTGTTATTGCTGTTACCGTCCTCGGTGGACTTTTTGCAGATGATAAAAACAACAGCGATACGCCCAATTTAAATACTCAACAATCCATTGCAAATCTTAATGAAATCCCCGAATTTTCGGGCACAGCTTATGTAGCACTCAACGATAATCAACCCTATTTCACCGAAGATGATTACACCACTAAATCATATGAATATTACAGTCCTCTTGACGAATTAGGCCGTTGCGGAGTGGTTATGGCTTGCATTGGCGAGGATATTATGCCAACGGGTGAACGCGGTGAAATCGGTCAGGTTAAGCCTACGGGCTGGGTAACTGCAAAATACGATTTTGTTGACGGAAAATATCTTTATAACCGTTGTCATTTAATCGGATGGCAATTAACGGGTGAAAATGCCAACGAGCAAAATCTTATTACGGGCACACGCTATATGAATGTTGACGGTATGCTCCCCTTTGAAAATATGGTTGACGATTATATTGAAGAAACGGGAAATCATGTGCTTTATCGTGTAACGCCCATATTCAAGGATAGCGAATTGGTTGCCCGCGGAGTGACGATTGAGGCTTATTCAGTTGAGGATAACGGCGAGGGTATTTGCTTTAATGTTTATTGCTATAACAACCAACCCGGCGTTGAGATTGACTATGCAACGGGCAAAAGCCGGTTGAGCACAGATGCCGACACAACCGAAAGCAATTCAACTTCAGACACCGAATATGTGCTAAACACAAAATCGAAGAAAATCCATCTGCCCGATTGCTCATCAGTTGATAAAATCGAAGAAGATAACAAAGAAACAACCGATAAATCAAAAGAAGAATTGATTAATATGGGCTATGAGCCC
>JAZNYY010000003.1:0-9919 GCA_045594645.1 Candidatus Fimenecus sp. | reverse complement strand
GACTGGTGCGGTGGTATTGCAGAAGGTTCAGTTGTTCTTACAGGTATCAACCAGGATGTTTGTGCAGAAGGCACACTCAAGGCAATTGAAGATGCAGTTGCAGCATTCAAGGCTGGTACACTTAATGTATTCAACACAGCTAACTTCACAGTTAAGGGCGTTGCTCTTACAACATATACAGCTGATGTTGACACAGACGCTGCTTTCACACCTGACACAGAAGCAATCAAAGACGGTTACTTCAACGAGTCAGCTGACCGTTCAGCTCCTTACTTCGATGTAAGAATTGACGGTATCACACTTCTTAACGAGAAGTTCTAATCTTCATAAACCATTAAAGAGTAGGCGGAGTTCTCTCTCCGCCTATTTCTTGGTTTAAGAAGACATATAAAATCGACTTGTATTTCTTCTTAAACCAAGAAGTAAAAACTTTGGAGGTGCAATAATTTGAAAAAAAATATTGCTTTGGAATGCAAACACATCACCAAAACCTTTGGTCCTGTTGTTGCTAATAAAGACTGTGACCTCACCGTTTATGCAGGTGAAATTCTTGCTATTCTCGGTGAAAACGGTAGCGGAAAAACCACTCTTATGAATATGCTTGCAGGTATATATTTCCCTGATGAAGGTGAAATATATGTAAACGGCAAAGAGGCTGTTATCCGCTCACCAAAAGACGCATTTTCTCACCGAATTGGTATGATTCATCAGCACTTTAAGCTTGTTGATGTATTCACCGCTGGTGAAAATATTGCCATAGGCATTAAAGATGACAAAAAATTCAATATGGCAAAAATTAACCGAAAGGTTGCTGAAATTACAGAGCGTTACGGCTTTATTATGAACCCTGAAAAAAGAGTACACGATATGTCAGTTTCTGAAAAACAGACAGTTGAAATTCTTAAAGTTCTTTATCGCGGTGCAGACATTCTTATTCTTGACGAGCCCACCGCTGTTCTTACACCTCAAGAAACTGAAAAGCTTTTTGATGTTTTACGCCGTATGCGTGATGACGGAAAATCAATTATCATCATCACTCACAAAATGCATGAGGTACTTTCTATCTCTGACAGAGTCGCCGTTCTTCGCAAGGGTGAGCACATCGGCACTGTGAATACTGCAGAAACTACTGAGAGTGAGCTTACAGAAATGATGATTGGTAAAAAGGTTGACCTTAACATTCATCGTAGTGAGCCTGAGAACTCTGTCCCCCGCCTTGTTGTATCAAAGGTAAACAGTGTAAATGATGACGGAATTAAAATTCTTGATAACATTTCATTTACAGCAAATTCCGGTGAAATTCTTGGCATTGCAGGTATTGCGGGTAGCGGTCAGCGTGAGCTTTTAGAGTCAATCGCAGGTCTTCATCACCTTGAAAGCGGTGAAATCACATATATTAATCCCGAAAATGATGTTCACGAAAATCTTCGTGACAAAACACCAATTCAAATCAGAAATCTTGGTGTGCGTCTTTCTTTTGTTCCCGAAGACAGACTTGGTATGGGTCTTGTAGGAAATATGGACATCATTGACAATATGATGCTTCGTAGTTATCAAAAAGGCAAATCGGCATTCCTTGAGAGAAGCGAGCCTAAAAGCCTTGCAAACCGCATAATAGAAGAACTTGAGGTTGTAACTCCAAGTGCCACAACACCTGTAAGACAGCTTTCGGGTGGTAATGTTCAAAAAGTTCTTGTTGGTCGTGAAATTGCATCAACACCATCAGTACTTATGGCAGCTTATCCCGTTCGCGGACTTGACATTAACTCTTCATATATGATTTATAATCTTCTTAATAAGCAGAAAGAGAGCGGTGTTGCCGTTATCTTCGTTGGCGAGGACCTTGATGTGCTTATTGAGCTTTGCGACAGAATTCTTGTTATCAACTCAGGTAAAGTAACCGGTATTGTTGATGGCCGAACCGCAAAGAAAGAAGAAATTGGTCTTTTAATGACAAAATCCACTTCAATTGATGAAGATGCTGAAAAGGAGGTAAAATAATGAGCAAATCAGAAAAGAAAGTAAAAACTCCGCTTTTCCATATTGCAAAAAGAGCACCACTCCCCTGGTATTGCGGTCTTGGTGTGCGTGCAGTGGCTATTGTTCTTGCACTTCTTTTATCAGCTATTGTTATTACCTTACTTACACAAAAAAATCCCATTGATGTTTACGCCTCAATGATTTCAGGTGCTTTTGGTTCAACGGGCAGACTTTGGAGTCTTTTTCAGGACATCGCAATTCTTCTTTGTATTTCATTAGCAGTTACACCGGCTTTCAAAATGAAGTTTTGGAACTGCGGTGCCGAAGGTCAGGTGCTTATCGGCGGTCTTGCAACTGTTACTGTTATGATGTTCCTTGGTGACAAAATGCCGTTGCCCCTTCTTATTGTTGTAATGATTGTTGCAAGTATTCTTGCAGGTATGATTTGGGCATTGCTCCCAGCAATATTCAAAGCAATCTGGAATACAAACGAAACTCTTTTCACACTTATGATGAACTATGTTGCAATTCAGCTAGTTGCATTTTTCCTTAAGAAATTTGTTAAGAGCGGTTCAGGTGTTCTTTCACCTATGAATGAATATGGATTACCCGTTATCGGCGATATGCCTTATTTACTTAACATTATCATTGTAGCAGTACTCACAATTGTTGTTTATATTTACCTTAAATACAGCAAGCAGGGTTATGAAATCTCTGTTGTTGGTGAAAGTGAAAATACAGCAAAATATATTGGTATCAATGTTAAAAAGGTTATTATGAGAACACTCGCTGTATCGGGTGCAATCTGTGGTATTGCAGGCTTGCTTCTTGTTGGCGGTACAAACCATACAATCAGCACAACAACCGCAGGCGGTCGCGGATTTACTGCCATTATGGTGTCGTGGCTTGCAAAGTTTAATCCATTCATTATGATTATTACTACATTCCTTATTGTTTTCCTTGAAAAAGGCGCACAGCAGGTTTCAACCGATTTCAGAATTCCAAGTGCAATTTCTGATATTATCACAGGAATTATTCTCTTCTTCATTATCGGTTGCGAATTCTTCTTGCAATACAAAATTATTTTTACAAAACACAGAAAGGAGAATGAATAATGTTAGCCTTTCTCGTTAGTGCAATTCGTTTAGGTATGACCTTCCTTTTAGGCTCTACCGGTGAAACAATTACTGAAAAATCAGGTCACTTAAACTTAGGTACACCCGGTGTTATGTGTGTTGGTGCGTCTTGCGGATGCTTTGCTGAATACCTTTATTTCACCGCTGTAGGTCGCAATATAAACCCCGTTCTCGCTGTTTTAATTCCGATTATCGCAACCGTTATCGGTGGCGCTCTTATGGGCTTTATATTCTGCTTCCTCACAGTAACACTCCGTGTTAATCAGAATGTTACCGGTCTTGCGCTCACAACCTTCGGTGTTGGTGTTTCTGACTTTATGATTGCCCAGACAGGCATTATTTACAGCAAAGGCAGTAAATACTTTACAGCTTGCCTCCCCTTTGCTGATGACCTTGGTTGGTTTGGTGAACTCTTCCTTTCACACGGTATATTTATTTACCTTGCAATTTTCATTGCATTGGGAACTTCTTTTGTTCTTAACAAAACTCGTGTAGGTCTTCATTTGCGTGCAGTTGGTGAAAACCCCGCAACTGCTGACGCAGCAGGTATAAATGTATCTGCATATCGTTATGTTGCAACCTGTATCGGTTGTGGTATTTCAGGTCTTGGTGGTCTTTCATTCGTTATGGACTACCTTAACGGTAACTGGGAATACTGTATCGATGCTATTGGTTGGTTGGCAATTGCTCTTGTTATTTTCACAGTTTGGAAACCCAATCTTGCAATTATCGGTTCACTTATTTTCGGTGGACTTTATATCGCAGGTAGCTATATTAAAAATGTTTCATTTGAAGACACAGAGCTTATTAAAATGCTCCCCTATGTTGTTACAATTATCGTTCTTCTCTTCACAAGTATGCGTAGCAAAAAGAAAAACCAACCACCTGCAAATTTAGGTCTTAACTATTTCCGAGAAGAAAGATAAAAATTTTTGGAGAAATTATTATGAATAACAAATATGATGTAATTATTATCGGTGCAGGACCTTCAGGTATCTTCTGTGCTTATGAGCTCCTTGCAAAAAAGCCCGATATTAATATTCTTATGGTTGAAAAGGGCCGTTCAATTGAAAAAAGAATGTGCCCAAAAAGAAAAACTAAAAAATGTGTTGGCTGTCAGCCTTGCTCAATCACAACAGGTTTTGCGGGCGCAGGTGCATTCTCTGACGGTAAGCTTTCACTTTCACCTGATGTTGGCGGTACTTTGCCCGATATTCTCGGTTATGAAAAAACAATGGAGCTTTTAAAAGAAGCCGACAGTGTATATCTTGATTTCGGTGCCGACACCAATGTTTACGGCGTTGATAAGCAGGCTGAAATTGAAGAAATCCGCAGAAAAGCAATCAATGCAAACTTAAAGCTAATTGAATGTCCTATTCGTCACCTTGGCACAGAAGAGGGCTATAAAATTTATGGCAGACTTCAGCATCACCTTGAAGAAAAAGGCTGTAATATCATTTTCAACACTATGGTTGAGGATATTATAATTGAAAACAATGAAGTAAAAGGTATTGTTGCGGGCGGAAACACCTATTATTCTGACAAAATTGTTGCTGCAGTTGGCCGTGAAGGCGCAGAATGGTTAAGCCATATCTGTAAAGACCATAATATTGAAACTCAGGTTGGTACTGTTGATGTGGGCGTTCGTGTTGAGGTTCGTGATGAGGTTATGAAATTCCTTAACGAAAATCTTTACGAAGCGAAGCTTGTTTACTATTCACAGACATTTGACGACAAGGTTCGTACATTCTGTTCTAACCCATCTGGTGAAGTTGCAACTGAATACTATGACAATGGTTTGGCAGTTGTTAACGGTCACGCTTATAAATCTGCCGAATACAAAACAAACAACACAAACTTTGCACTTCTTGTATCAAAGAATTTCACAAAGCCGTTTAAATCACCTATTGAATATGGTAAACACATTGCACAGTTAAGCAATATGCTTTGCGACGGCAAAATTCTTGTACAGACATATGGTGACTTTAAGCGTGGCAGAAGAACAACTGCTGAAAGACTTTGCAGAAACAATCTTATCCCCACACTTAAAGATGCTGTGCCCGGTGACCTGTCGCTTGTATTCCCCCACAGAATTATGGTGGATATCGCTGAAATGCTTGAGGCTCTTGACAAGGTAACTCCCGGTATTGCAAGTGACGAAACTCTTCTTTACGGTGTTGAAGTTAAGTTCTATTCTAACAAGGTCGTTGTTGACACAAACTTTGAAACAAGCGTTAAGGGCCTTCACGCAATCGGTGATGGTGCTTCTGTTACACGCGGACTTATGCAGGCTTCTTCAAACGGCATAAGCGTTGCAAGAAGTATTCTTAAAGCTATATAAATTTTAAAGGGGCTGAGTTTCAGTCCCTTCTTTTTGGGTGGCAGTATGGTACGAGATATGACGCAGGGCAATCCTGCGAAAATCCTTATAAAATTTACAATTCCGATGCTTATTAGTGTGTGCTTTCAACAATTATACAATATAGCTGACAGTATTATTGCAGGTAAGCTTTTAGGCGGAGAGGCCTTGGCTTCAATTGGAATTTCATATACAGTAACGATGATTTATATGGCGATTGCAAATGGCTCAAACATTGGCTGTTGTGTTGTTATTTCGCAGTTTTTCGGCAATAAAAATTTTGCAAAAATGAAAACCTGTATCAGCACTTCGTTGATTTCACTTATTAGCTTAAGCATCGTACTTTCAATTATAGGATTAGTATTCTCCCCCGCCATACTTACTGCATTAAATACTCCCGAAAATTTATATATTAACTCAGCATCATATCTTAATATTTACACTTTGGGTTTAGTTTTCTTATTTCTGTATAATATCTGTAACGGCATCTTCACTGCTCTCGGCGACTCAAAAACTCCGCTATATTTCTTGATTTTTTCATCGGTTTTCAATGTTATACTTGACTACATACTTGTCAAATTCACAGCTCTTGGTGTTGCTGGTGTTGCGTGGGCGACTTTTTTGGCACAAGGTATAGCATCTGGATTGTCAATTACTTGTTTAATATTCAGAATACGCAAAATCACACATATTAAATCCGATTTATTCTCTTTTGATGTGCTAAAAAAAATACTCTTTGTTGCAATACCAAGCATTTTACAGCAAAGCTTTGTATCTGTTGGTAATATTTTCATTCAAGGTCTTGTAAATACCTTTGGTGACATTATCGTTGCAGGCTTTTCGGCGGCAGGAAAACTGAATACTTTTACAATTACAACCCTTACCGCACTTGGTAACAGTATGTCAAGCTATACTGCGCAAAATGTCGGTGCAGGAAAAACTGAAAGAATAAAATCCGGAGTTAAATCATTATATTTAATTTCTTTCGTCATAACTGTTCCATTGTTTATTCTGTTTTGCTTTTTCCCCGAAGCTATGATGAAAATCTTTGTAAATGGTGAGGATATATCAATTATCAATTCGGGTGCAGAATTTCTCAAAACTGTATCACCGTTCTATTTATTTATCTCTATCAAGCTTATAATTGACGGTGTACTCCGCGGTAGCGGTGTTATGAAAATGTTTATGATTTCAACATTCTCTGACTTGCTTTTGAGAGTAGTTTTGTGCTACACTTTAACTCCTGTATTCAATGAAAACGGTATATGGTATTCGTGGCCTGCGGGATGGTTGCTTGCAACGGGAATATCTTGTGTATTCTATTTCACAGGTGCATGGAAGAAGAATGTCAATAATTTAGCTACTAAATAAAAGGTAAAAATTATGCTTATTACACTCAGCAACATAAGTAAAGGATTTCTTGACAAAAGCATATTGAAAAATGTTAACCTCGCTGTTAATGATAAAGACCGAATTGGTCTTCTGGGTATTAACGGTGTAGGTAAGAGCACCCTTCTAAACATTATTTCTGGTAATCTTGAGTGCGATGAGGGCACAATTGCACCTAAATCTGATTTGCGTATTGGATATTTAAAGCAAAATGAGGCTTTAAATACTTCAAATACCTTAAAAGAAGAAATTCAGAATTCATTGCAATTAGTTTTTGACACTCGTAAAAAGCTTGAAGAGATATCAAAAAAGATGTCTGTTTCAAGCGGTAGTGAATATGAAAAACTTTCTGCAGAGTATGAACGACTTACAAGTATTTATGATGCAGCCGACGGCTACAATGCCGAAGTACGAATTAACACCGTATTGAACGGTATGGGATTTGGCGATTTCAATATGGAAACATCGGTTTCTGTACTTTCGGGCGGTGAAAAAACACGATTTGCACTTGCTAAAATACTTGTTGAAAACCCGAATCTGCTTATTCTTGACGAGCCAACAAACCACCTTGATTTTTCTATGCTCAATTGGCTTGAGGACTATCTTGCATCATATAAGGGTGCAGTTATTATAGTATCTCACGACAGATATTTTTTGAATGCCGTCGCGTCTGATATATGTGAAATTGAAAATGGTGAATTAGTTAGATATAAAGGCGGATATTCTTCATTCTTAAAACAAAAAGAAGAACGAATTAAGACCCTTACAAGAGAATATGAAAAGCAACAGAAGGAAATTGAAGAATTGCGTGATTATGTCCGCAAAAACCTTGCAAAATCAAGCAGTATCAATAGTGTTGGCTCTCGCGTTAAAGCTCTTGAGAAAATGGAGCTTGCAGCAAAACCAAATCCAAAGGTTAAGGATTTGCACATAGCGTTTCCTTTCGATATTGAGCCACATAAAACAATTCTTGAGTGCAAAGGCTTAAAAGTAAGCGTCGGCAAAGGTGACAGTAAACGCACATTATTCCAAAATCTCGATTTAGAAATTACACGCAGTGAAAAGGTTGCTTTTGTGGGTAAAAACGGCGTTGGCAAATCCTCTTTTTTAAAGGCTATACTTAAAAAGATGGCTTATGAGGGTTCGGTGCGTTGGGGCGGAAATGTCGAGATTTCATATTTTGACCAAGAGCTTGCTTCACTTGACCTTAATATGACAGTTATTGAGGCGGTACACCGCAAATTTCCCACAAAGACCGAATATGAAATCCGCAGTATGCTTGCCCGTTTTCTTATTGAGGACGAAGATGTATTCAAGAGAATTCGTGAGATGAGCGGTGCTAATCGTGCAAAAGTCGCTTTGTGCATAATTGTCTTTGAGCGCTCAAATGTGCTTGTTTTAGACGAGCCTACTAATCACCTTGATTATAAGGCAAAAGAGGCTTTAGACCGTGCTTTGAGCCAATATGAAGGCACTGTGATTATGGTATCTCACGACAGATATTTGCTTAATTCTGTCCCCGATAAAATAATCGAAATGAAGCCCGACGAGGTTGTAATTTATAAAGGTAATTACGATTATTACAAAGAGCATTCGCAGACTGAGGTAAAAGAAAAAGCGACAAAGCCCGAAGTAAAGAGCAATGCCGCAATGCAGTATGATGAGTCAAGAAAAAATAAGGCACAGGACCGAAAACGCCGTGCTAAGCTTATGAATACTGAAAAAGAAATGGAAGCCTTGCAAAACGAAATTGATGAGCTTAAAGCACTTATCGAAAATCCCGATATTTCAAGCGATTATGCAAGACTTTCAGAAATTCTTGAAGAAATAAAGATTAAAGAAGAAGCCCTTGAAGAGCTTGAGAACTTGTGGCTTGAATTAGCATAAATTCAAAAACTTGCCGGCGGTAATGATGAATATTCAGATTTACCCGTCGGCATTTTTGTGCCTAAAAGTCGGCATCCGTTAAAAATAAGATTTCTCCCCTGCTTTTCGCGGATTTCAGTCAGCGTACCGTCAACAATTTCGTGTTTTTCGTGGGTTTCAATGTCATAGCCGACGGTTAACTGCTGAAAGCTTTTTTCATAAACAAGATTATATGTCCGCACAGTTAATGAGCGAATATTTCTTTTCCATTTATGCTTTTCAAGGAATATCGCCAACACACCGTCAAAAAGCTCTTTTGCGCTGAATGTGGGGAACTCAAGCGGTGCGGAATATTGCTTAACCGTAAGATTATCGTCTTTCACAGCAACCTGAATTCCCGTAGCAAGCAAATGCTCACGGCGAAGCCCTTTTGATACACTTATGCAAAGCTCTGCAATTACTCGCTGAGCCTCATAAACTGACAGCAGACTTTCAACGCAAGTAATTCCCCTACTCACACTTTTCATTATGGGCTTTGAGTCCATATGGGATACGGGCGAAGTGTCCATTCCGTTTGCATATAGCCATAAATCAAAACCGTTTTTACCTAGAATCTTACGCATAAAATCCCCTTGGGATAATGCGATATCACCAATGGTTTTTATGCCGTATTTCTCAAGTGTTTTAGTAGTTCTTCTGCCTACGAAAAGCAATTCTGATGCAGGCAAGCTCCACACCTTTTCTTTGAAATTCTCGTGTGAAATAACTGTTGTAGCATCGGGCTTTTTCATATCACTGCCAAGCTTCGCGAAAACCTTGTTGAATGAAACTCCCACAGAAATTGTAAGTCCTGTTTCACGGTGGATATGTTCTCTTATATCATTTGCTATTTTTTCGCCCTCACCGAACAGAATTGTACTTCCGCTCACATCAAGCCAACACTCGTCCATACCAAAGGACTCGATTAAATCGGTATATTGAGCATAAATATCTTTGACAATTTCAGAATAATAATGATACGCATCAAAATCGGTCTGAACTATAATAATACCCTTGCACTTTTTCTTTGCCTCAAATATGGTGTCACCCGTTTTAACACCGCAAATTTTTGCGGGCTGTGACTTTGCAAGCACAATACCGTGACGGTCATCATCACTTCCGCAAACGGCTACGGGCATACCTTTAAGAG
>JAZNYY010000002.1:0-24115 GCA_045594645.1 Candidatus Fimenecus sp. | reverse complement strand
CCTTGATGGCCTCAACATCATAACCATCACCCATTTCAGTCATAACAAGTCTTGCAAGGGCTTCTTTCGCCTCAATAATTTCACCATTGATTTTCATTACCTCAGGTGCACCCTTATCCACCTGAACTTCAGGCTCATCTGTTGAAGGCTCTTCATCAGTTGTGGAGTCCTCTGTTACCTCCTCAGCTTTTGCCTTTTCTAAAGCAATAAGGTCGGCAGTAATAAAATCTGAAAGTTTTTTATTTACAACCTGTGGCTCTGCTTCAGTTGTGGGCTCTGTGGTTGTAGTCGTAGTAGTAATTGTAGTTGTTTCTTTACCAAAAATACCATCAATTACTGCCGCCAAAGGTCCGCTTTCGCCCTGTGCCTTATATACAATACCTAAAACAGCGCAAAGTAAAATGATTATACCAAGAATAATTGTTACAATTGCAATTGATTTTTTACCGGCAGGTTTCTTGTCTTCGTCTGTGAGCTGATTGTCCGCATCGGAAATTTCAATTCCAACACTACGGAGTCCTGCAGCCTTTTCACCAATAAGCTCAATAAGTTCAAGTGCTGCACTTTCTACAAAAGCGTACTCTGTTTCGCTCTCACTCATATAGAGCTTTCTTACAACGGCAGAGTCATTATTGGCAACCGCAATGCAAATATATCTTGCTTCACCCGAATCATAAATTTCGCTGATTGAAGCGCCAATATTAGCAGATGACAAGTCAAGACTAACTTTAGCAAGCTGTGCGGCATATTCAGTTGCGTTCACATCACCTTTATCTTCAACATGAGGAGTAAAAATGAATACATCGTCAAATCTATCTGTATTATCGCCACAGCTTTTAAGAATTTCGGCATTTGGTGTTCCGTTGATTGCAACAACTGAATCTGCTTCAAGAAGTCTTTCAACTGCTTTACTCACCTTTGCGTCACTGAATTGTTTTGCGGCATTCATATAATTCTGAGTTTCAGAGATTCTAATATTTTTTGCAAGAAAAGGAACTGCACCGTTACGAAGGATATGGTTAATTCGGTCATTGTCAATTGGCAAAAACAGAATAAACTGACTACCGTTTTCAATACCAAATCCCGAATACAAACCATCTTTTGAAAGGAAAACTGTTGCAGGCTCAGGAAAAGCAGAAAACTGTTTTCTTGTTTCGTCATCCATTTCATCGTTACTTTCAAGCATATTGAGCACAGACGGGTCATAAATCACCTCAGTTTCAAAAGCCTGAATAAAAGCATTTTTAAGCATTGTATAATGCTTGATATCAACTGCAGTGACAATAAGTTCATCATTTTGGAGTGCATCCTGCAACAGACCGAAAAAGTCGCGCATATTCTCGGTATTCTCAAAAGAACTATCTGTTGCTGCATAAGGCTTAATACTGCTTACAATCCTTGCCTGAAAGCGACTAAAGGACATACTTTTGTCAATATTAAGCGAAAGCAATCTTACCTTCATTTAATTAAACCTCTCTTTTTCCCATTTATATAAAAATCCGATTACGGAGTCCAATCCTCATCATCCTTATAAGGATTATCCATATTCTTAGCATCATACCACGCCTGCGGATATTTGGGAGCGGTATTGAGTGATGCTAAGCTTGTATCAACAGTAGATTCCTCGTTTTCGCGAAGAAGTCTGCCCATTATGATAAGTCTTGCATTGTCAAAATCATGAGTGCAAGTAACAAGTGTTATTAATTTATCGTCAGGCTGAACCGAAACACCGGTTTTTATGATACTGCGTTTCTCTGCCTCTTCAACAAATCCCGTGAATTTTTCATCGGTACTGAAATCTGTTACCATAATATTGAACATATAATTGTCATCGTCAGCAACATCGGCATTTGTGACAAACGCTGCAAACACTTTGAAATAATATGTATCATAGAGTGTACTGTATTCTATTACAGGTGACTCTTTATAACCCTCTAAAGTCTTATATTTATCAAGATTTGAGAACATAAGACCATCGGTCATATGATGACCGTAAATTACTGTGTTATCATCAAGGTATTTAGGGTCATTTTTAAAATCAAGATACGGGCAACCATATCGGCTTGATTTCTTATAGAAATCACGGTGCAGATAATACTCATTATCAGTGCTTTGTACAATCTGAACATCAAGATTTGTATTATCAATTTTAAGCCATCCAACAAGCTCTTGATTAAGAGCGTACAAATATGAATATTTAAGGTTCATTCCGTCAGGGAAAGTAATGTTGGGATATTGAGCAAAAAGTTCTTCCCACGCCTCAACATACTGATTATCATCCATATCGTCGGTTTCGACAATCTTATTACTCAAATCTTCTTGCATATTTTGTTGCTCAACCCATTGATTATACAACTCAACGAAAGCAAAACAGCACCCGATTATTGCAATTATGGAAATATCCATAACTATTTTTCGGATTTTTTCTTTTGCACTGTCTTTTTTAAGCGGAATAAAACCTTTAAAGAAATCAGAAAAAATCTCATTAAAAGTTCTGACTTTTTTCTTTTGAGTCGTTGCAACAGTATTTTCAACTGTGCTTTCAGTTACTTCTTTTTTCACATACTGTGATGTAATATCAATAAATGTTTTACCGTTTTCAGTAAACTCAACGAGTTCATTATTATCTGTCTCACTTAACTTTTTCTCAATTTGTGAAACAATATCATCTTTTGCAGAAGAATTGATTTCTGATTTTTTCTCTTCTGCAGAGAGAATATCATCAGCAAGCTCTGAAAAACCGTTATTATCAATTTCGGCAGGCTGTGAAGTTTCATCCATACCGAGTTTTTTGCGAAGCTCCTCAAAGGAAAGTACTTCGTTATTATTCTCATTGTTCATTTTGTACTACCTCCTGAGGAGACCATTTTTCATCATTCTTGTATGGGTTAGTTAAGCCTTTCTTATCATACCAGAGTTGTGGGTATTTAGGATTTTTGTTGACTTGTGCATTATCCACATTAACCTCGGCACTTTCGCCATCACGCACCATACGGGCAAGAACCACTAATCTTGCATTTGCACGGTAATATTTGTTTTTGCCGTTCTCGTCCTTATATCTATAGTCAAGTGTTCTGACGCAAGTTGACAGAATAAGCATTTTATCGTCATCTGTTATATCAACATCAGTTGTATAAAGTCTGCGTTTATCAATTTCTTCAATAAAACCGTTGAAATTTTCACCATCCATATAAGGATATATGTAATTGAAGATATAACCGTTATCTTCGCTTGCAGTTGCATTTGTTATGAACACACCATAGATTTTCCATTTATAATTGCCTTCAACAGTATTGAACTCAAACACAGGAGCTTTTTTATAAAATTCAATATCTTCATACTGAACAAGCTCAGAAAACATTGTTGTATCATAAGCATTATGACCATAAATAATCGTATTGGAATCAAGATTTACAGGGTCATTGCGATAATCCATAAATATTGCGCCACGGTAATCATATTTCTTTTCAAAGCTATGGTCAAGATAATAATCATTATCTACATATTGAACAACAGGGTGATTAATTTCGGTGTTAGGCACTTTAATCCAACCCACAAAATCGCGGTTCTGTTCAATCAAGGCTGAATAATCAGGCACATTATCATCTTCAGTATCACCATTTTCTGCCGTAGTGTTGGTTACAAGTGCAGAAAGGTCTTCATAGCCTTTTTTATTATCGTTTATTTCAACAAAATGCTTAATAACAAGGGATGCAGAGAAAAGGAAAATAATAATACAAATTGCTAAAAGGAACGCTCTGCCCTTGCCTATTCTTTTTTTATCGTTTGCCAAATTATTCACCTACCTTTTGTAAAATAAGCTTTAAAGCTTCATCAGACGCACTTATGCGGTTGTTATTTCTTATATCTTCATTAAAGCTATTATTAAGACACTTCACCTCTGTAGTTTTGCCATCTGATACTGCAAGCCAGATAAGACCAACGGGTTTTGAGGTATTGTCGGACAAAGGCCCTGCAATGCCTGAAACAGAAACTGCAATATCAGCACCTGAAACATTCAACACACCTGCTACCATTTCACGAACGGTCTGTTCACTTACTGCACCGTATGTTTCAAGTGTTTCGTGCTTTACACCAAGCACTTTTTCTTTTATTTCATTGCTATAACTTACAATTCCGCAATTAAACACAGAGGAAGAACCGCTGACATCGGTAATTCTTTTTGCAATTAAGCCA
Organism: Candidatus Fimenecus sp.; assembly: GCA_045594645.1. Taxonomy (GTDB): domain Bacteria; phylum Bacillota; class Clostridia; order Oscillospirales; family Acutalibacteraceae; genus Fimenecus. The sequence goes on along the minus strand of JAZNYY010000002.1, from coordinate 19,918 downwards.
CCCGTACAGGATTCTGCACAAGCCATTACCAAGTTTTTTTCTTTTAAAACTTTGACAGTTCTTTCTTCAAGTGTCATTTTAATCTACCTTAATAACAGATATTTTTAATTGTTGTATTTTCAATTGCTCTTTCTATAAGTGCTTCAACATCCAAAGCCTTTTCAGCATTTTCAAGAACTGAAATCTGTGGCTTGGTTTTTGGGTGCTTGGGAGTAAACACCGTACAGCAATCCTCATAAGGCTCAATTGAAATATCAAAAGTATCAATTTTTCTCGAAACCTTGATGATTTCATCTTTGTCGAGACCGATGAGAGGTCTGAATACGGGCATTTCGCAAACCGCATCAGTACAAGCAAGAGCATTGAGTGTCTGGCTTGCAACCTGACCAAGACTTTCGCCTGTTATAAGAGCCTTGCAATCTTCTTTTTCAGCGATACGCTGTGAAATTCGCATCATAAAACGGCGCATAACAAGTGTAAACAAATCCTCAGGGCAATTATCACGAATTGCCTCTTGAATTTCAGTAAATCCAACTGTAAACAGACAGATATTACCGCTATATTTAGAAACCTTGCGAAGAAGATTATGAACTTTTTCTTCTGCTTGTGGTGATGTATAAGGCGGCGAAGCAAAATGAATTGCAGTGAGTGAAAGTCCCCTCTTTGCCATCATATATGCGGCAACGGGACTATCAATTCCACCCGAAATAAGAATTGCCGATTTACCCGCTGTGCCCGTAGGCATACCACCCGCACCTTTAGTTTGATTACCGCGAATAAATGCGAATTTTTCACGGATTTCTATAGTCACAAGGATGTCGGGATTCTTAACATCAACCTTGAGGTGTGGAAATTTAGAAAGAATCGCACCGCCAACCTCTGCGGAAATCTCCGGTGAAGTCAAGGGGAACTTCTTATCTGAACGCTTGCCCTCAACCTTGAATGTCTTAGCATTTCTCAACTGTTCTGCAAGATAATCAGGCGCATTTTCGAGAATTTCTGACATATCCTTTTCGACCTGCAAGGCTCTTGAATATGCAGCAATACCAAAGACATGACCAATTCGCTCGCTTACCTCATCCATATCAATGTAATCATCCATAGGGATTACGGTAATTGTTGACTGCTCTTTTCTGTATTCAAACTCGCCGAGAGGTTTAATTCTGCGACGAATATTTTTAATCAAAATATCTTCAAATGTTGAACGGTTAAGACCTTTAAGGGCTAATTCACCGTTCTTTATTAATATGATTTCTTTCATTTTTATCTCCTAACGCGTTTAATGGTTTCAACTATTCCATTATACAATAAATCCATATCTTTTGTTGTGGTATTTTTTGACAAGCTGATGCGGATTGCGCTGTCAATTCTTCGGGGCTCTATTCCCATTGCGGTGAGCACATCACTTCGGTGTCCTTTTGCACAGGCAGAACCTGCAGAAACATAAATACCCATTGATGAAAGTGAATTGAGCATTACCTGTGACGGAACACCCTCAACCGAAATATTGATTATATATGGAAGTGAATTCTCAGGTGAATTCACATAAACCTTATCCAATTCACACAATTTATCAATAAAATAGTTTTTGACTTCGTTAACACTATTGAGATTTCGTTCTACATTGCCAATATCATTTACCGCCTCGCCAAAAGCACAGATAGCAGGCATTGCCTCGGTACCTGAAATAAGTCCGTTTTCCTGCCCACCGCCGAGAATAGCAGGCATAAGACGAATTGCACTGTTTACATAAAGTGCACCTGCACCTTTAAGTCCGTGAATTTTATGAGCACTCATACTCATTAAATCAATACCCATTTTCTTGGGCTTCAACGGTATTTTACCGAATGCCTGAACAGCATCGCAATGAAAATATGCTTTTGATTTTTTATCGCGGATTATACCTTTAATTCTGTCAATATCTTGAATTGAGCCAACCTCATTATTAACTGCCATAACGCTTACAAGAATTGTGTTTTCGTCAACAGCGTTAGAAAGTTCTTCAAGATTAATTTTTCCGTTTTTGTCGGGTTTTAAATAAATTGTTTCAAACCCTTGCTCACCTAAAAGCTCAAAATTCTTTAACACACTTGGGTGTTCAAGAAGAGTGGTTATGATTTTTTTGCCTTCTCTTTTCTTTGTGCGTGCAGTACCCACAATTGCGGTGTAATTTGCAATTGTTCCGCTTGGCGTAAAAATAATTTCATTATCATTACAAGCAAGAAGCTTTGAAACTGCATTTCGTGCCTTTTCTAATTCTTTCTTTGCATTAAAGCCACCCATATGAAGAGAAGATGGGTTACCGAAACATTCTGTGCACATTTCGAGTGCTTTTTTTACTGCTACATCACAAGGTTTTGTAGTAGCACTATTATCAAGATATACGCACACGATACTTCTCCCCAATTCTGCATATTAAATCAAAATACATTATACTACAAAATACACTGTTTGGCAAATAAAAAAACATTTTTTTTACTGCATATTTTTGAATTTTTTGTTAATAATATTCGCAAAACACTTCGCAGGAACAAGGAGCGTAAAAAATGGAACAAAAAAATATGTCCCGTCGGTCAAAAATAAGACTTGGTTTATATATCGGTACGGTTATTACAGTTTTGGGAATATTCAGTATTGTGCAAACTGTAAGAGCACAAAAATATGAACGAGAAGCACTTGTCACAAAGCAAATGGCATTACTGTCACTTGAAGAATGCCTTAATAATATTTCTACAAACCTTGAAAAAACAATTTATGTGAGCACTCCGACTATGCTTTCGGAATTAGGTGCAGATTTGTGGCGAGAAGCATCAGCTGCCAAGACAAGCTTATCAATTCTTCCCGCAGAAGATATTTCTCTTAATAACACATATAAATTCTTGTCACAAATTGGTGAATTTGTGATGTCACTTCAACGGAAAAGTGCTATGGGGCAAGAGCTTACTAACACCGAAAGAGAACAACTTAAAGAGCTTAACAGTTATTGCACATCGTTAAATGAGCAAGTCAGCAAAATGTGTTTTGATTTGCAAAACGGAAGCTTTAGCTTTGAAGACTACAACTCTACTCTTCCCCAAGAAAATACAGACCTTAACACTTTAAGCAAAAGCCTTGATGACGCTGAACAAGCAATGACAGATTTACCATCACTTATATATGACGGTCCGTTCTCTGACCATATTGACCAGGGTGAGCCAAAATTTCTTGAAGGACTTGAAGAAGTCAGCGAAAATCAAGCTTTAGAAATTGCAAAAACTGTTTGTTTAGCCGAAAGTGAAAGTCTTGAATATGCCTATGATGAAAATGGCGATATTCCCTGCTATGTTTTCCAAGGTGATGACTGTACAGTTGCAATTACAAAAATCGGCGGTAAGCCTTTGTATATGATTAACTCAAGCTTTGCGGGTGAAATTCAGCTTGAATATAAAGATGCAATTGAAAATGCCAGAAGATATCTTACAAAAATCGGTTACAACAATATGCATGAAAGCTATTATTTTACCGATGACGGTATTTGTACTGTGAATTTTGCGGCTACAAAAGATGATGTAATTCTTTACCCCGACCTTATAAAAGTAAGTGTAAATCTTTCAAATGGTGAAATTATGTCTTTTGATGCAACGGGATATGTATATAATCATCAGGAACGAGACGCACTCACAGCAAATATTAATCGCGCGCAGGCTGAAGCAACTCTAAATGGTTATCTTGAGATTATTGACACTCAGCTTTGCGTAATTCCGACAGATTGGCAGACGGAAAAATACTGTTATGAAATTCATTGCAAAACAGATGAAGAACAAGAATTGCTTGTTTATGTTGATTGTGAAACAGGAGAAGAAGATAATATTTTAATTTTGCTTTACAGCGACGGCGGTGTGCTTACAAAATAGTATAAACCGTCACTCGTGAGAAATAATAATAACACCACTATTTAAGGAGGGATAATTATGAAAAAAGCAGCTATAGTTATGGTAATGATGGCAGCACTTCTTTGTGTTTTCCTTGTAGGTTGCACAGATGCAGAGGACGGCAAGGTAAGTGACACAAGCAGTAGCACATCAACAACCACAAGCACCACAAGAAACAATGATGACAACAATAACAACGGTGCAACCAACAGCAACAATAAAGACAACAATGGTAATGCTATGGGCGAAGTTGGTGATGACCTTGGGAACGCTGCAAGCAATGTAGGTGATGCTATTGGTGATGTAGGCAATGCAGCAGACGACGCAATCGGCGGTATTGGTGAAGCGGCATCTGACGCAGGCAGAGATATGGGAAACTAAATAAAGTACAGCAAAAAATGAAACCGATGTCATTCGCTGGCATCGGTTTTGTTTTACATATTATTCTGCTTTTTCTCCATTTTCAGCCAATTTATAAAACCATACATATCATTCACGAAAAATACTGCAAAACATATTACTACGGACAAATACGATATTTCTGTTGTGGATGCCAGCACCCATAAAATGATTAATACTAAGTCATTCATAGCATATGCCAGCGCAAAATACGGACTTCTTCTGAATGTTAAATAAACAGCCAAAAAGCTTGTTGTAACTGAGATTGTACTAGGCACTATATTAGCTGTATTAAAGTACTTCAAAATGTAATAAAACAATGCGGTTACAATGGCAGTGAGCACAAACATAAACGCAATTTCTATTTTGGACAATTTATTTACTTTGACTTCTGCTTTTCCTTTCTCATATGGATTTTTAAGCCACGAAATCAACGCAAAAAGAGCCATCGGCATTGTCATTCCAAGATATGTAATCATCTCTCCGTAATATGAAAAGCTATATGAAATTATACCGTAAAGAATACTGAAAACAATTGTTAAAAATTGCCCTGCGGGATTACCCTTTGCATTAAAAATCAAGAAGGTTGCACCTATAATTGAAGCTACAAGTGTCAAATAATTTTCTTTATCAAATATACAAAAAGAAACAATAATTAACAATACTGATGATAACCACAACCCGATTTCAAATTCAGTAAAATAATTTATAACTTTTTTCATTATTCACCTCAAAAAAATAACACCCGTTTGATATGTCTTCTAAGACCTAACGACATATCAATCGGATGCCTTGCATCACACTACCCGGTGGCAGTATATATTTAATTCTGATAGTTTATTTGTTGCTCATTGACAAGATTATATATTACAAGTCCGTTTCTGTCAAGGTTTTCACGGTGCAAATCTACTGCAGAAATCTGACTGTTTTCATAAGTTTTGTAATAATAGATTCCTTTATCGGTATTGCAACAAGAGGAATATGAGGTTATATCAAAAGAGTCTTCAACACGCACACAGCCTCTTGTTTGAGCAACTGAGTCAAGAATATGAAAAAACTGACTTATGCTTTCGCTTTCAGTATCACCGCAAACAAAATTAAGTCGCGTAAACGCTCCTCTTACAAAGCGGGACATAGATGACAAATCACCGGGCATTCCAAGTGCACCCATTCCCCTGCTATATTTGTAGAAATTAAAGCCCTCGGCAAAGCAAGTTTCAGGTTCTTCTCTAGTCAATCTCATATAATTATTAAGATTAAACATCTGCATTGGAAATTCAGGGTTATTTGTGAGTATGTGAACCGGATTATAGTAAATCTTAAGGCCATCTTCAACACACTCAACAGTAATTGAATAATCACGGTCTGAAATCATCCAATGAAGCGGAGTTGAATGGTATTCTTCATTAAAATCCATCGCCACAACATTAGTTTTTTGCAACAAATCTTTTGCCTCATCAACACTTGCACAATTGCCTAAAATCCAAGGAATTAACTCAAACACACCTATATTATGCTTATCCTCGGTTGGCTCTTCATAGTCTGCGGTTTCGGGAAAATTAAGTCCAGCCATTGAAAGTCCTTTTTCATTTGTAGCGTCAAAATAAAGCGGGTAGCTGTCGGCGACCACAGCCATACCAATTATGGCATAATGATTTTCTTTTGGTTTTTCAAGTCTGAAATTAAACGGATATTTTCGTGGTGTTATAACTACTTTTTCACCATAACAATGCTCAACATCAAGATTACGCCCGAAATAGTGGTCCTTTGTTTGAAAAGATACTGCTGTACACATAATAATCACAACCTTTTTTGATTATTATGTGTAATAATATTTGAAAAATAAGTCTGTATATGTTATTCTTTTAAAAAAGCGAAAAGAGAAGTAAAATGAAATACATAGCGCCGAATTATTATAAAATGTTTAAATGTATTGCCAACCAATGCAAGCACAGCTGTTGCATTGGTTGGGAAATTGATATTGATGACGAGACTTATGAAAAATACAAATCAATTCAAGGTGATTTTGGAAACAGATTAAACAAGAACATTGAAATTGTCGATGAGGTTGCCTGTTTTAAGCTTGACACCAATGAAAGATGTCCTTTTTTAAATAAAAATAATCTCTGTGATATAATTCTAAATATTGGTGAAGATTATCTTTGTCAAATCTGTAATGACCACCCGAGATTTCGCAATTTTTACGGCGGTGCAACCGAAATCGGCTTAGGGCTTTGCTGTGAAGCAGCAGCAGAGCTCATAATAAGTCAAAAAGAAAAGGTTTCATTTGAAATTATTGATGATGATGACATTGCTGATGAATTTTTAAAAGAAGAAAAGAAATTTATTGAATTAAGAAATAAGCTTTTCAAAATTCTGCAAAACAGAAAATCACCTATTAATCAGCGAATAAACGAATTTTTAAAAATTTGCAATGCTGAATTTATTGAAGAAAATCCAAATAAAACTGCTGATTTTCTTCTAAAATTAGAACGGCTTGACAATAAATGGACAAATACTTTATACGAATTAAAAACCTCAACTGATTTAAATTGCAATGAACTCCCCTATTATTTTGACACAGTTGCTGAACAGTTACTAATATATTTTACATATCGTCATTTAAGTGGTTTTCTTGATGACGGAAGGTTATCGCAAAGAGCAAATTTTATTATTTTCAGTTATAAAACGATTGAAACATTATGTAAATATCATTTAAGCGTAAACAATAATATCGAATACAGCGATATTGTGGAATATGCTCGCCTTTATTCTTCTGAAATTGAATATTCTGAAGAAAATATTGAAGCAATTTTAGAGTTTTTTTCATAAAAATTTCCCGATAGCTAAAAACTATCGGGATTGTTTTTTATTCTTCGATGGCTTCAGAAATAATTCGCAGAATTGCGCGCACATCAATAAGCGAAATTTTGCCATCTTCATTCATATCTGCTGAAAGAGTCTGAAGTCTGTCAAGCTCTTCAGTACCGGAAACAACTTTAAGTACAAAACGAGCATCCATAAGAGAAATTTTGCCATCATCATTTATGTCACCCAAAGTATAGTCGAATTTCAATGATGAAACCGCATTTTTAATTGCTTCAATATGTTGGCTGATTAAATCTTGTTCAGCCAAAGAATAGCCCAATATATCCTGTTCCAACAACTCATCAAGAACTCTAAGAGATTCTTCTGTATAAAGTTCGCGTTCTATGTTGTAAGCTTCTTCAATAACAGCGTTATATGCAGTATAATCTGCCTCTTGATACTCAGCAATATTTTTGATTGGAGCTGTAACATACACATTTGTATTTACACCATCAGTACTTGTAATTACACAATAATAACAAGCTGTATTATCGACTCTTGTCGGTTCATACCAGAAATTAGTTGCACCTTCAATTATTGTGCCGTTTTCGTTTGAAACCTCATCATTCTTAAACCACTGATATGTACAATTAAAGCCCAGTGCATAAGTAAAGATATATTGTTTTTCTAAACTGACACTTTCAGGCACATCATAAATTACTGCAGGAACCGTCACGAATTCTTTTTTATTCGTTTTAGCATACTCTTCTGCGTATGTTCCTTCATATCCGTACACAACAAAATCAGTTTGAGGAATCGTGGCTGTTGTTGATGAGAACTTTGTCGGCAAAACAATTCCTAACAATGTGTCAGGTAAACTATGAATTTTGCTTACATTATCAAACTGAGCATATTCAACATACGAATTATTAAAAGCCCAGTTATTTATAATTTCAACTGAAGGCAACCACAGTGATTTTAGTTTTTCGCATACAGAAAAAACACTGTTATTCAATTCAATAAGAGCGGGGAAATACACCATTTCCAGACTTGTGCATTTATTAAATGCATATGCACCAATACTCGAAGCATTGGGCAAAAACGCATATTTGATAGCACCACAACCGCTGAACGCGTAGTTGCCAACTGATTCTACAGCTTCAAAATTAACCCTAAGCAAAGCTGTATTTTTGAACGCGTAAGCATCAAGTTCCTGAGCTTTTGGCATATTTATCTCAATTAAAGAAATACAGTCACTAAATCCACGCGAATTAATTTTTGTCGCGTTTTCAATACTTGCGGACAAAAGCTCTGAACAATTCTCAAACACACTTTTATTGATAACCGTCACATTGGGCAAGCTGACACTCTTGACATTTGTTCCACGAAATGCATTCTCACCTATTGAAACATTTTTCTCACTACTAATAAATAACACATCTCTTGAATTTTCAAAAGCAGATTTACCAATAGTTTCAGCGTTTGATAAATTAACATTTTTAAGATTATTGCAACCGGAAAACGCATATACACCAACAGTTTTTAACTGTTCAAAGGGGAAGTCAGCAATTGTGCTGAGATTGAACGCATATCTTTCTACTGTTGTTATACCTTCGCCACTGACCTTTTCAAGATTCATACAGCCCAAGAAAGCGTGTTCTTTAATAACAGTCGCAGATTCAGGTAAAATAACCGAATGAACATTCGCATTATTTTCAAAGGCAGATGCACCTATTCCCTTAACTGTTGTTCCGCGAATTTTATCTGGAACAATTAAATCAACCTCTTTACCAAAATAACCGGTAATTAAACCATTTTTATCAATGTCATATTTATCTTCTTCTGCTTTGTCACTTCGGTGATATTCGTGAGTGACAATTGAGCTGAACATTTTACCCTTTGTGTATGCAACGGCAGAAATTTTTGTATCAACCGAAATAGAAATTGGCTCTTTATACACTGTTCCGTTCAAAAATCCTATATCTTGAATATCTTCACCATCATAAATGACATAAAGTATGGTCGCATCGGCTTCAGGACAAGATAATGTAAGTTTAAAAGTACTGGAAAAATCACCGTCAAGCACATTGAAAACCGGTTCTGCCGTGCGTGGCATAACAGATAAAATATATTTCAAATAAAGAATACCTGCGCCGAAAAGGTTTTCGCCCTCGTTTTCAGCAACTTTTATAGAAAACTCTTCAATCCTATTCTCAACCTCTTCAGATGACAATTCAGGGAATACAGATTTAATAATTGCCAAGCCCGCAGTTACCTGTGGAGCTGCCATTGAAGTACCATCCATCAAAGTATATGTATTATTAAGATAACTGCTCTTTATATCATCACCGGGGGCAGCAATATCAATTGTGCCATTATAATTTGAGTAAGAAGCAAGTTTACAGTCTTTTGTTGTTGCGCTGACAGTTATAGCAGATTCTATATTGGCAGGAGTATAATACTTTTTTGACAAATCTGCACGCTGATTACCCGCAGCCACAACCACATTAATGTCATGTTCAGTTGCCGCGTTAACGGACTCGGTCATCGTTTTACTTTCGCCCTCTGAAGTAAGGCTTAAATTGATAATATCTGCACCATCGGCAACCGCCATATCAACTGCAAGTGAAATTAAACTGATTGTACCTTTACCACGATTGTTAAGCACTTTATATGGTTTGACCTTAACATTACTCAAAGAATTATCAACAACAATACCCGCGACATGCGTACCGTGACCATAGTCATCTTCACAACTGTTGTCTTCACCTGAACTGCTTAAATTCACAGTGCTTTCTATGAGCCTACCCTCAAGCAATTCGTGGTCGGTATCTACACCACTGTCAATTACAGCAACCATTACATCAGAAAGTTGTTTCTGTGCCAGTTCATCCTTTATTGCATCAAAGCCGATTTCTTCTGAATTCCAACTTTCTACTTTATCAATAATCTCATAATAATACTCTGATGAATCACCATCAAAAATTGCAGAGTCATCTTCCTCAGCCTGAACTGAAGCCACATAATCTGGTTCAACATATTCAATGTTATCACAAGTAAGATAATATTGATAAGCAGAAATAACCTCTTCAACAGTAGAATACTGTAATATATACAAATCCTTATACCCGCTTACGCAATCAACCGCACCGCGATAATCAATTTCTTCATATGATTTTACAATAAGACGCTTTGATTCAAAATCTTCAAGTGTAAGAGAATAATCTTTCAACACATTTTCAAGGTCAGTTGTACTATTACCCGTTGCAAATTCTGATGCAAATTCAATTTTATAGGACGGATTGTATTGAATAACGAAATCAAAAGAATCTTCATCAGACTCCGCTTCTGAATCTTCTTTAACAAACGGAGAATCAAATTCACGAATCAATTCTGTAAGTTCCGTTGCAAAACGGTCAAGCGTATTATCCTGAGGAATTGTTTCTGCAATGGCATTAAGCCCCACTGAAAGTGAGGTAACCAGTAAAACAAATGATAATAAAAAAGAAAAAAGGTGTTTCAAAGCATTCACTCCAAACATACCGTTTATTAACAAACGCGATGTTTAATATTTTTTAATTATACTACTCTAAATTATGAAAATCAACACTTTGTGCAATAAAATATATAAAACTAATAAAAAAAGCAGTATGAACGCTCATACTGCTATAAATATTTTTGAAAAAATATTTTGCCACAATTACTTTTTGTGATAACGGAGCGAGCAAATGTCGTCACCCTTTGCAATACATTTAGGTAAATCAAGAACCGCGCCATAGCACTCGCCTATTCCGTGGTCACCACACATTGCAATATCACAAAGAGTAGCAATTTCTTCATCAGTACAGCCTGCGTTCTGCCAAGCCTTAACAAGTGGGCAATAATTAAAATCTATTGAGAGCTTATCGTCTGTGCTTTCAAGAATTTTCATTTCAAAAACAAGCTGTGCAGGCTTTGTAAAAAGAGTTTTGCGAAGTCCTACAAGACTATCAGTTTTACCTTTTTTCACTAATTCATCGCCTTGTGCAAGACCGCAACGGCGAACTGCAGCACTACCGAAATCACGCCAATCAAGTCCGCGATTGCCAGCCTCATCGCAAAGCAGATAAAGCCAGAATGCGCGGTGCTCAAGCTGTGCACGAATTGCCTGTAATAAAGGATTTTTAATTTTAGGGTCATTTTTCACAATACTCATTATGTACGCCTTCTTTTATGAAATATAATATATCTAAATTATAGCACTATATTTTTTTAATTCAAGATTAATATGTTATATTGACAAATTTCTAAGGGTTTGATAAAATACATAAGTTAAAAAATATGGAGATGTACCCAAGTGGTTGAAGGGTCCGCACTCGAAATGCGGTAGGTCGTGAATAGCGGCGCAAGAGTTCAAATCTCTTCATCTCCGCCAAAAAAGACCTTTCAAATGAAAGGTCTTTTTTCTATTAAGGTGATTTTAATGATGAAAATTAAAAACTTCATAAAAACTGAAATTGTGCTCGTAATATCATTCATATTGGCGGTTATATCGGTATTTTTTGTTACACCAAGCAAAGCTTATATTGATTACATTGATTTTCGCACATTAGGGCTACTTTTCTGTTTAATGTCGGTTATGGCGGGGTTTAACAGACTGGGTATTTTCAAATTTTTTGCCGAAAAAATGCTATCAAAAATAAAAAGCATTAACGGACTTTCATTGATTTTGGGATTACTGTGTTTTTTCTCATCAATGTTTATTACAAACGATGTGGCACTCATAACCTTTGTGCCTTTTACAGTTACGGCATTAAAGCTTTCGGGCAAAATAGATAAATTAATATGGATTGTAACTATCGAAACTGTTTCGGCGAATTTAGGCAGTATGCTGACACCTATTGGTAATCCGCAAAATCTTTATTTATTCTCATCTTATCATATGAGTCTTAGTGATTTTATTTTAACCATACTCCCCTATGCCTTGCTTTCTCTTATACTTGTTTTACTTTCTTGTATGCTTACGGGCAAAGGCACAATTGACACTCAAAGCACTGACAACAGTAATGATTTTTCAAAATTAAATATCGCTATTTATTCAGTTTTATTTTTATTGGCTTTACTTACTGTTTTTCGTATAATTCCCTGTATTGCAACAGTTATAATTACAGTTGTTACAATATTGATTTTTGACCGCAAGGTAATTTTAAAGGTTGATTACAGTTTACTTTTCACATTTATATTTCTGTTTATATTCATTGGAAATCTTGGCGAAATCAAACCAATCAGCGATTTTTTAAAGAATATTGTTAACGGTAACGAGGTATTAGTTGGAATTATTTCAAGTCAGATTTTTTCAAATGTTCCCGCAACAATTCTGCTTTCAAAATTCACCGAAAACGCGAAAAACTTGCTTATTGGCGTAAACCTTGGTGGGCTTGGTACTTTAATAGCCTCAATGGCAAGCTTGATTTCGTTTAAATTTGTTGCCAAAGAAAAGGTCGGCACCGGAAAATACATATTGATTTTTACAGTTGTGAATATTACATTTTTAATGTTGAATTTAGGGCTTTGGTTGATAATTAAATAACACGAGAAAACGGGTACTCAAAACGAGTACCCGTTAGCTTTGTTTTACTTTTTCTGTCCGTAATAAGCGTTTGCACCGTGCTTACGAAGATAATGCTTGTCAAGCAATTCCTGTTGCATTGCGGGAAGCTCGGGATTCATCATAAGATTGTGCCAAGCCATAAATGCAAGCTCTTCAAGAACTACCGCATTATGCACCGCATTGAATGGGTTTGAACCCCAAGAGAATGGACCGTGGCTATGAACTAACACCGACGGAATTTCATCAGGGTTGATTTTTTCAAAGGTTTCTGTAATAACCAATCCTGTTTCAAGCTCATATTTGCCGTTTATTTCGCGAGGTGTCATTTTGCGTGTGCAGGGAATTTCGCCATAGAAATAATCTGCATGAGTTGTGCCCAATGCAGGAATTCCTTTACCTGCCTGTGCAAAGGTTGTGGCCCAGCGTGAATGAGTATGAACAACACCGCCGATATTCTTAAAAGCATTATAAAGCTCAATATGTGTATCGGTATCAGAAGACGGATTCAAGTCACCCTCAACTTTTTTGCCTGTTTTCAAGTCAACAACTACCATATCAGAAGGCTTCATATCGTCATATTCAACGCCTGATGGTTTAATAACCATTAAACCTTTTTCACGGTCAACACCCGAAACATTACCCCAAGTAAATGTTACGAGATTATATTTTGGCAAAAGCAAATTTGCTTTACAAACCTGTTCTTTTAACTGTTCAAGCATAAGTTACTCCTTATTTTAACTTCCAAGCAAGGTCTGCAAGGAACAAGTCTTTTTCAAGCCCGGCAACTGTTGTATCTTTATTAATATGAACAAATTCGATGTCCATCATATTTGCCCAATCCTTCATCTGCTCTGCTGTAACATCATAGCTTAGTACTGTATGGTGTGCACCGCCTGCGGTAATCCAGCATTCAATACCTGTTTCAAGGTCTGGCATTGCTCTCCACATTACGCGTGCAACAGGAAGATTTGGCATTTCCATAATTGGTTTAACACATTCGATATCCTGACAGATAAGACGAAGACGACCACCCATATCAACAAGGCTTACAACTATTGCAGAGCCTGCTTTACCCTCGAACACAAGGCGAGCGGGGTCTTTTTCGTTCATACCAATTCCAAGATGATGTGTTTCAATTCTTGGCTTACCCTCTGCCATTGAAGGACAAACCTCAAGCATATGAGCACCAAGGCTATATTCTTCTCCTTCAACAAGGTGATATGTATAGTCCTCCATAAAGCCTGTACCACCGTTTTTACCCTCTGCCATAGCCTTCATAATGGCTGTCATAGCGGCAACCTTCCAGTCACCCTCACCGCCGTAGCCATAGCCCTGAGCCATAAGATGCTGGCTTGCAAGACCTGGAAGCTGTTCCATACCGTACAAATCTTGGAATGTGTTTGAGAATGCCATACAGCCCTCGCTATCGAGCATTTTCTTCATTGCAATTTCTTCACGAGCCTGATAACGAATTGCCTCAATATTATCTGTTGCAATATCATATTCTGATGTATAAACATCCATCAGAGCGTCAATTTCTGCATCTGTTACAGCATTCATTTCTTTTACAAGGTCGCCAACTGCCCAAGTGTTAACCTGCCAGCCGAGTTTTGCCTGAACTTCAACCTTATCGCCCTCTGTAACTGCAACCTCACGCATATTGTCACCAAAACGCATAACCTTAAGGTCTTTACTTACTGCAACACCAACTGCTGAACGCATCCAATCACCAAGACGAGCACGAACTGAATCTTTAGTCCAATGACCTGCTATAACCTTGCGAGGCATACGAAGTCTTGCTGCAATAAATCCATGTTCACGGTCACCGTGAGCAGCTTGATTAAGATTCATAAAGTCCATATCAATTTCGTCATTTGGGATTTCAACATTGTACTGTGTTGCCAAATGGCAATAGGGCTTCTGAAGGTCCACAAAGCCATTAATCCACATTTTTGAGGGGCTGAAGGTATGACACCAAGTGATGATACCTGCACACTTTTTGTCATAATTTGCTTCTCTTACAACATCTGTGATTTCTTTATTTGTTTTTGCAGTTACCTTGTAAACAATTTTGCAAGGAAGAAGGTCTGACTTATTAAGCTCATCAACCATCTCCCGTGCACGAGCTGCAACTGTTTCTAAAACTTCAGGACCATAGAGAAACTGACTGCCAACAACAAACCAGAATTCATAATTTTTAAGACTCATAATATTTTTCTCCTTATTTCAAGTTAGCAATAGCAGCTTTTTCAACTACAACTGCTGACTCATATCTCTTGATATATGCGTTAAAGCCGTCGACATCTGCTTTATCGGGCTCAATAACAGTAGCTTTATAATCGGCAAAAACCTTATTCTCAAGGTAATCTTCAAGTGTTTCGTTTTCTGCCTTATTACTCATATAGCTTGCAAGAAGAGCAATACCCCACGCACCGCCTTCGCCTGCAGTTTCCATAACAGCAACGGGAGTATTGAGTGCACCAGCCATAAGCTTTTGACCGACAACGGGAGTTTTGAAAAGTCCGCCGTGACCGAGAAGCTTGTCAATTTGAACATTTTCTTTATCGAAAAGAATATTCATACCGAGACGAAGTGTTGCCATTGTGCCGTAAAGCTGTGCACGCATAAAGTTTGCAAGGCTGAATTTTGTATCAGGCATTCTCACAAGTAACGGTCTGCCCTCGGCAGTGTCAGTTACGGGCTCACCGGAATAATAGTTAAAGCTGATAATGCCGTCGCAATCTTCGTCACCTTTAAGCGCCTCTGCGTAAAGCATATCGTAGAGTGCAGGTTTATTCACTTCAACACCACTATTTGCGAGAACTTCTGCAAAGAGTTTAACATAAGCATCCAAATCAGATGTACAAGTATTACAATGCACCATTGCAACGGGTTTACCTGTTGGAGTTGTTACCATATCAATTTCTGTATAAACATCTGAAAGTGCTTTATCAAGAACAATCATACCGAAAATTGATGTACCCGCTGAAATATTACCTGTTTTTGCCGCAACACTATTCGTTGCAACCATACCTGTGCCTGCGTCACCCTCGGGTGCACAAAGGGAAATTCCCGCTTCTAAATCGCCTGTCGGGTCAAGAAGTAATGCACCTTCTTTTGTAAGTGTGCCCGCACTCTCACCTGCTACAAGGATTTTTGGCAATATATCAAGAAGTTTCCAAGAATAACCTTTATCTGCGATTTTAGCATCAAAATCCGCTACCATTTTTTCATCGTAGCAATTTTTAGTGCTGTCAATCGGGAACATACCTGCGGCTTCACCGATACCTATTACCTTTTCGCCTGTGAGCATCCAATGAACATAACCCTCAAGCGTTGTTAAAAAATCAATATTCGGAAGATGTTCTTCATCATTAAGAATTGCTTGGTAAAGATGAGCAATACTCCAACGCTGCGGAATATTGAATTTAAAGAGCTCTGTGAGTTCTGTTGCGGATTGTTCAGTAATTGTGTTTCTCCAAGTTCTGAACTCTGCAAGCTGATTACCGTCTTTATCAAATGGAAGATAGCCGTGCATCATAGCTGAAAATCCCATTGATTTGAGTTTTGTAAGCTTAACGCCGTATTTTTCTTCTACCTCTGCTTTAAGGTTTTTATACGCATCCTGAAGTCCTGCCCAGACATCGTCCATATGGTAAGTCCACACACCATTTTCAAGACGATTTTCCCAACCGTGACTACCTGACGCAATCGGGTTATGCTTTTCGTCAATCAAAACGGCTTTGATACGGGTTGAACCCATTTCAATACCCATTACGGCATTACCGCTTTGAATGGTGTTTTTTATTGCATAAATATCCAAATTTTCCAACTCCTGACTTTTAGTTAATAATCATACAAATTATACCATTAAAAAAACTAATAATCAATAAAAAACTATATAAGATTGCTCATTTCTTCTGCATTAAAATTGAATTCTGTCGTTTTGGTATTATTAATTATAAAATTCATTATTTCTTCATATGAAGCTGTTTTGATGTCAATTCGCTCAACATCTTTATTAAAAATTCCCCACTGCTCGCCTGCGTTATAGGTTTTGTAATTCCACTTAACTCGGCTGATATCATTTTTATCATACTGCTTTTGTGCGTAATACTCAAATTCGCCATTGTTGTATTCACCTACGATTACGGCGACTCCCCAATCCTTACGGGCAGTTTTAAGTTCTTTTACGCGATATTTTATCATTCCTTTATCTCTATCATAAAGGTGTAACTGATAAAGAAGATTCTCATAACCCATTTCGTCGGGATTTGGCAAAACCGTTGTTGACCACACACCCTCAAATGAAATTATGTGGTTTGCATCAACACTGCGAACTGCTTTATAAAGTATATCATATGCTTTATTGGTCTGTGCCATTGCCTCTTCACTTTCCGCCGCCCAAGAATAATCGCCGTCATAACCGCCGTTATTCTGTGGTTCATTCAAAAGGTCATAAGCTGCTACTGTTTCGTTATCTTTGTACTTTTGCGCAATTGCGCCCCATAATGCTACGGCAGTATCCATTTTACCCTCGCCCTCGTAGAGCTCATTTCTGCCCGCCTTACCTGTGCAATGATTTTTGCTTTGTCCGCCCGGTGCACCGTGCATATCAAGGATTACATAAATTCCGTATTTTTCACAAACAGAGATTAACCAATCAAGACGCTTAAAGCCGGGATTTTCATTCATATCTTTGGTGAGCCATTCGCCATCTTCAGTCATAAAATTTCGGTACCAGAAAGGAACACGCACACAATTAAAGCCAAGTTTTTCGATTTGTGCTATGTCATCTTCTGTAACAAAATTATCTTCATAGATTTTAATAAGTTCATTGGTTTTTTCTTCACCGAAACGGTCAAGCAAAACTTGTAGTGTATCAAAATAAGCCCAATCCTCTGTGTATTCGGTCACAAAGCCCATCCAAGTTTCCCACAAGAGCCAATTGCCTAAGTTAACACCTTTAAGAACTACTTTTTCGCCTTTTTCATTGATAATATAACCGTCTTTGACAGACAAAAAACTTAACTCTTTGGAGTTTGAATTATTGTAATCTGAAAGGTCGGTGACTTCAGGCTTTGAAGTGCAACCGAACAATGTTAAAATCAAAGTAAATACAAGTATAATCGAAATTAATTTTTTCATAAAATCTCCCCTTTTTCTTTATTATATTTTATTTGAAAGATTATTTCAAGACAAAAAGAAAAACCGCCTAAAGCTAAGCGGTTAATCTTAAATACATTTTGGGGAGGAAATGTACTTTAACTTTAAAAATTCGCATGGCATTACAAATTTAAAAAGTTCTATACGGAGTTTTAGAAAGTTAGCAACCGCTAACTGCTTATTAATAATATAACAGTCTTTCTCTTTTGTCAATAGAAATTAAGAAAAAAACTGTTATTTTTGCTATTTTATAGCCTCAATCCATTCCGTTTCACGAAAACCTACAAGAATTTTGTTATCTGTAATCAAAATTGGGCGTTTTACAAGCATACCGTCAGTTGCAAGAAGCTTTAACTGCTCTTCATCACTCATCTGAGGAATCTTATTTTTCAAATCCATTGACTTATATAAAAGTCCGCTTGTGTTGAAAAATCTTTTAAGTGGTAACCCTCTTTTTTCATACCACATTTTCAATTCATCAAAGGTTGGGTTTTCTTCTTTGATGTGCCGAGTGGTAAACTCTGCACCATTATCTATAAGAAACTTTTTTGCCTTTTGACAAGTTGTACATTTTGGATATTCAATAAAAAGCATAAAATCACCTTATTTCTTTTTACATACAAAGCAAAGCCAACCGCCGTCTTCGTATCGCTTAAGTATTTCAAATCCGTTCTCTTCAAATGCGGCGGTAACCTCTGACTCGCGAGGCTCAATAATACCAGATGTAATAAAAACACCGTCATCTTTTAAGAAATCCCCTACCTGCGAAGAGAAAAGAATGATAATATCAGCAACAATATTTGCAACTACAATATCAAATTTACCTGTAACCTTATCAACAAGATTGCCTTGAAGAATGTTATATTTTGGCTCTGCAAAACCATTTACAACGCCGTTTTCTTTTGCAGTTTTAACTGCAAGCTTATCAATATCAACACCCGTTGCACTCTCTGCTCCCATTAAAAGTGAAGCAATTGAGAGAATACCGCTACCGCAACCGCAGTCGAGGACGCTGTCGCCAGCTTTAACATATTTTTCGAGAGTTTCAAGACAAAGGCGGGTTGTGTTATGCCCACCGCTACCAAAAGCAAGACCGGGCTCAATGCTTAAAACTGCTCTGCCTTCAGCATCATAATCATCAATCCAAAGAGGACGAATGAGCAATTTTTCGCCAATCTTCATTGGTTTGAAATACTGTTTCCAATTATTCTCCCAATCTTCGTTTCTGCAGGGCTTATACTCAATTGTATGAGGAATATTTTCACTCTCGTAACGCTCTTTGAGGAATGACACAGCTTCCATATAATTCTCTTCGGGTGAAATATAAATATGCACACAACCTTTTGTGCGGTCTTTTGCAAGCAAATCCTCATCAATAAGGTCAATATTTGCGATTTCCCAAGCCTCTTGCTCAAGAGTTCTGTAATCCTCAATATAAATGCCGTATGGCACTGCCATTGAGGCAATATCTGCCGCACGGTCAATATTTTCAGCATCAATTTCTATTTTAATTTCTGTCCAGTCCATAAGAATCCCTCCACCGTCTTCGACGGTCCCCTTCCCTTTAACAAGGGAGGCAATTTTTGGTAAACAAAAAGCAGAGATTTCTCTCTGCTCTGTTTGCATTTTTCGGTTTGTTGTTAAATCTGCTCTTTAACCTTAGCAGCCTTACCAACTCTGTCACGAAGATAATAAAGCTTACTTCTGCGAACCTTACCGCGTCTAACAGTTTCAACTTTAGCAACATTAGGTGAGTTTACAGGGAATACTCTTTCAACACCTACGCCGTATGATACACGACGAACTGTGAATGTTTCAGACACGCCACTGCCCTTGCGAGCAATGATTGTGCCTTCGAAAACCTGAATTCTTTCTCTCTCACCTTCGCGAATCTTAACGTGAACCTTTACTACGTCACCGACTCTGATTGCGGGATTGGCTTCTTTAACCATACCCTCTGTCATCAATTTTAATGCGTCCATAACTAACCTCCGATAAAAATTTTTCAAGTGTTCGTACCGAATGTCAGCAGAGGACCACCCGA
>JAZNYY010000001.1:0-8610 GCA_045594645.1 Candidatus Fimenecus sp. | reverse complement strand
TGACGGTAAGATTACCGAGGAGCTTTGTGGACTTAAATTCCGCATTTCGCCCAAAGCATTTTATCAGATTAATCCAATCCAGACCGAAATCCTTTACAATAAAGCACTTGAATATGCCGATTTCAAAGGCAACGAGCGAATCATTGATGCTTATTGCGGTACGGGAACAATCGGGCTTATTGCAAGCAAAAATGTAAAGAGCGTTTTAGGCGTTGAAATCAACAAAGATGCTGTCAAAGATGCCAAAGAGAATGCAAAGCTCAACGGAATAGAAAACATTAAGTTTTTCTCCGCCGATGCGGGCAAATTTATGGTGGATTTGGCAAACAATAACGAAAAAATCGACGCAGTTATTATGGACCCCGCCCGTGCGGGCAGTGATATTCCGTTTTTATCGTCACTCGTTAAGCTGAGCCCCGAAAAAGTGGTTTATGTTTCGTGCAACCCCGAAACCTTGGCACGAGATTTGCTCTATCTCTGCAAAAACGGATACAAAGTCCGCAAAATCCAACCCGTCGATATGTTCCCCCATACCGACCATGTGGAATGTGTATGTTTACTATCAAGAAAATAAATCCAGGAGAAATACAGATGAAAGAATATGAGAAATCATTTAACAGCGAAGAAACCAACGGTCTTAAAAAACTTCAATTAGCTACAGGATATATCTCTTCTACAAACATCTTTTTTGAATTGGAAAAGATGTTTATAAGAATAGAAGCAAAGGGTTATATTGAGTTTTTAGATTGCAACGAGGTACTGCTTACATCCATTAATATCCCTGAACAAACAGGCGGCAAAGAAACATATAATGAAGTTATCTGCGGAGTAGAAGACAACAAAATAATATTGAAATTACCAATTGTCGAGTGGATTGATAATTATCCACACTGCGACGGAGAGCACGACCGTTGGGACACGAAGACCATAGGTTATCACACATTAACATTTGATTTACAAACAAACGCGATAACATTGAACTAAGAAAGGGTATACCCCCGCCCTACAATATAAGGAGAACATTATGGGACTTTTTAATATTTTCAAAAAGAAAGAGCCTCTCACCGAAGAACAGGTCAAAATGAATTTTTTATGGGAGCAATGGCGACTTGAAGAAGTCCCAGCACCCTACAGCACGCTTATGACCTATTTCAACGAAATCAAGCACGGTGGCCATACTCGCTTTTTCATCAATATCGCATACTGCGGTGAGGTAGAAAAGGCAGTTGAAAAAATTGGCAACGAATTACCTGAAATTCTTCGCGAAAACTTACATACCGCTTATTCACACTATGTAATTCTTGTGAATGAAGAAAACGAAGAAACCGAAAGCAAAATTCTTGAATGTGATAAGGTGTTCGATGAAAATGAGCATTTGATTACAGATATTCTTCAAGAATATGCCAATACATTAGAGGTTTATTAAATATTTCCCCGAGAGGAGAACTTACATATGTTTGAAATCAAAAATAAAGAATTTTATATGGACGGTAAGTCTTTTAAAATTTATTCGGGTGCAATGCACTATTTCCGTACTCTGCCTGAGTATTGGGAAGACCGTCTTACAAAGTTAAAGCTTGCGGGCTTTAACACGGTTGAAACCTATACCTGTTGGAATTTGCACGAGCCACGCCCCGGCGAATTCAATTTTGAGGGTATACTCGACATTGAGCGTTTCGTAAAAACCGCACAAAAGGTTGGTCTTTACTGCATTGTTCGTCCCGGTCCGTATATTTGCGCAGAATGGGATTTCGGCGGACTCCCCGCTTGGCTTTTAAAAGACAAGAATATGCAAATTCGTTGTATGTACCCCGACTTTCTCACCTGCATTGAGCGTTACTACCGCGAATTGCTTGGCAGATTAAAGCCACTTTTACAGACCAACGGCGGTAACATTATCGCTATGCAGGTTGAGAATGAATACGGCTCATACGGTAACGATAAGGATTACCTTAAATATGTTGAGAAGTTGACAAGAGATTGCGGAATTGACTGCGAGCTTTTCACCTCTGACGGTAACTGGAAAAATATGATTTCGGGCGGTTCACTCCCCCATATTTATAAAGTTCTCAACTTCGGTTCAAAGGCAAAAACTGCTTTTAACTGCTTAAAGGATTTTGAGAATGACGGTCCCAATATGTGTGGCGAGTTCTGGTGCGGTTGGTTTGACCATTGGCGCGACATTCACCACACAAGAAAGGCTGAAGAAATTGTTAAAGAGGTGCAGGATTTCTTAGACTGTGGCGCAAGCTTTAACTTCTATATGTTCCACGGCGGTACAAACTTCGGCTTTAACGCTGGCGCAAACCACAATCCCGGCAAGGCATATGAGCCCACAATCACAAGCTATGACTACTGCGCGCTTCTCAACGAGTGGGGCGATTACACACCCGGTTATCACGCCGTTCGTGAATTGTTGCATAAGCATCAAGGACTCCAAATGCAAGAGCTTCCACCCTCACCCGAATTACAGACAATCGGCACAATAGAACTCACCGAATCCGCAGGACTTTTTGAAAATCTTGAGAACATCGGCGAAAAGCACCGCGTACCCGTACCCGAAAGCATGGAATACTTTGGTCAGAATTTCGGTATGATTTATTACGAAACCGTAATCCGCGGTCACTATGACCCAATTCCTCTTATGATTAGAAATGTTCACGATTTCGGCTTCGTTTATGTTGATGACAAATACAAGAAATTCATCGACCGCACAGTTTACACTCAGCCGGGTAAATTCTCACTCGGCTCACTTTTCAAGAAGTTTACAAAGGATGAACAGGACACAACAACCGTATTCATCGGCTCTGTTGACGGCGAAAAGAAAATCGGACTTCTTGTTGACACAATGGGCAGAGTTAACTATGGCGAGAAGATGAATGACCGCAAGGGCTTTTCTGACATCTACATTGCAAATCAGCGTCAGATGGGCTATGATGTATGGACACTTCCTCTTGATAACCTTGATAAGCTTCAGTACAAAAAGGTTGAAAAGTTTGACAAAGACAAGGGTGCAATGTTCTATAAAGGCACATTCAAAGCGAGCTCAAAAGCAGATTGCTTTGTTCACCTTGACGGCTTTGAGAAAGGCTATGTCTGGATTAACGGCTTTAACCTCGGCAGATATTGGAGCGTAGGCCCACAGAAATCGCTCTACCTCCCCGGTGCACTTCTCAAAGAAGAAAACGAAATCGTGGTTTGCGAAACACTTGGTATGAAGAAACCCGAAGTAAAGATTCTAAATACACATGATTTGGGATAAGAAAAACGGAGCAAATGCTCCGTTTTTTAATGCAAAATTATGGGGGCGATTCACGAATCGCCCGAAATAGTATGAGAGCAAACCTCGACGGGCAGTTCGTGAACTGCCCCTACACAGTTGCTACTTCTACAATTAAACAGATATTAACCAACAACGGCGGGGTCAAGACCCCTCCTATTGCAAATATTAAATTATCCAAATATTTCTTTTTCGACCTCGGCACAGATATAATGATATATTGCCATATGGTATTCCTGAATTTTATAGGTTTCGGTTGCGGGTACACAAATTGAAATTGTTCCCAAATCTTTAAGTTTACCGCCGTATTTACCCGTTAACACAATTGATACCAAATCCAAATCATTTGCAAGCCTTATTGCATTAACCACATTTTTTGAATTGCCCGAGGTTGAAATGCCGATAACCAAATCGCATTCCTTTGCATAACCGTAAATCTGCTGTGCAAAAATCATATCCGCATCAATATCGTTTGCGATTGCGGTCATAAGCCCCGTCTGACTGTTTAAAGAAACTATAGGTAATGCACCCTGCAATTTATCTCGTAAATCGGGTGAAATTCGCCCGTCAGTCACCTTTCGAGGCAATTTAAAGCCTTTCATCAATTCGCCAACGATATGTTCAGCATCACAAGCACTACCGCCGTTACCGAACACAAGAGCCTTGTGTCCGCCCTTAAAGGTGGCTGTCAACGCACCAATTGCACTTCCTATTTCCCATTTACATTCCTTTAATTCGGGGTAGCGTTCATACAAATCGCTCATTTTATTCACCTCTGAAAATCTTTTTGAATTCGGGATTTATAAAGTCTTCAACAATCATATTTGTGCCGAGTTTTTTATGTAACTCACGCTGAAAATCGGCATTTTTCGGCAGTCTGCTTATCACAAACGCGCCCATTTGCACGCCCGCTTGAATTTCAGCCCTGCCGTCACCCACAACAAGCACATTTTCGCCCTTAACATTAAGGTCTTTGAGTAGCTTTTGCATTACCATATTCTTGGGCATTTTTTCATTCCAAGTCGAGCCGATTATGTCTTCAACAAGCTTTTCCTCGCCGATTTCATAGCCGAGAGCCTCAACCTCTTCATACATACCCATACCCTTTTCGACAACCGCACCCGTCACAAAATAATTCTTAACACCGTTGTCCTTGAGTATCTGCAAAAACTCCATTGAGCCTGCAATTCTGAATTCTTCGGGATTTACCTTTGCCTTTATAAGATTTTTGTCACGGCAATAACCATTAAGTACCGCTTCATAAAGCCTGAAAAGTCGCGGAGTTTGAGCCTTCAACATTTCGCTCATCTCGTCAGTTTCGGGCAAATCATCATAATCTTCAATGCCGTTGTTTATACGGTCAATAATTTGAGAGTTTGTCTGTAAATCGCACTCTACGATAATACTACTCTCTTGCACAGCACGGCGGATTGCCCACTCCATTTGAGTAAGTGCAGAAAGCCCCGCCGACTCAATACAAAACCTATCAGTTTCGGGTAATTCTCTTGTGCCCGCAAGCGAAATAAGTCTTTTCGCGTTTTCACTACTGTCAAAGCCCTCGGGTAATCCGTTTTGAATTACATCATAAAGGCAAATACTCATTACGGGAGGCCAATCACGAATGAGCGAATGTGTGCCGTCGATATCGTGAAAAGCATATTCAATTTTATGATTTTTATTAATTTTTAACATACACCACACCGCCTTGCCTTCCCCTCGAGGGGAAGGTGGATTTTGCGTAGTAAAAGACGGATGAGGTGGATTTTCTATAACGGATACTTCGTATCCTACACCTCATCAGTCGCTTCGCGACAGCTTCTCCTCAAGGAGAAGCTCAATCAACTCATTCCGCCATTTACGGCAATGTCTTGTCCCGTAATAAAATCTGCATCGTGTGATGCTAAAAACGCCACCGCACCTGCAACATCCTCGGGCGTGCCGATTCGGTTAAGCGGAGTTTCGTTTTTAAGTTCAGTCATTGTTTCCTCGTCAAAGTGAGAAGTCATATCTGTGAGAATTACACCCGGTGACACGCAATTAACTGTAATTCCCGAAAGACCTACTTCCTTGGCCAGTGCCTTTGTCATACCGATAAGCCCCGCCTTTGCCGCTGAATAATGAACCTCGCAAGAGCCACCGATTTCTCCCCAAATTGAAGAAATATTGATGATTTTTCCCGCCTTGTGATTAATCATATATTTAAGCACGGCACGCGAGCAATAAAACGCACCGCTTAAATTTGTTTCAATCATTCTGCGCCACATTTCATCGGTAATGTCAGTAAAAAGTGCCTGCTCGGCAATGCCCGCGTTATTGACGAGCACCTCAATTTCGCCGAAATTCTTTTCAATATCGGCAAAAGCTTCGTTTACCGCTGAACTGTCAGTTATGTCCAATTTATATGCACGACAATTCTCCCCTAATTCAGCACAAAGCAAATTTGCCCGTTCTTCTGAATTATTATAGCAAAGCGCAACCCTATAGCCGTCGCTCACAAGTCTTTTTACAACAGCAGCACCAATACCCTTGGCGCCACCCGTAACAATGGCAGTTTTCATAAATAATCCCTCTCTTTTAAAGAGCATACTCCAAAACAATAATTGAAAGAGAATTGTTCACAGTGCCATTTTGCAGTGAGCGGTGCTGTATAAAAGTACCGCGCCGAACAAGAAATGGTGCTGTGGGCAATTTTACTCAACTATTTTATCATATATTAATTCAAATTGCACTAAAAACTCTTGAAAAAGTTTGAGGATTGGCATATAATATTTTTTGCAAATCAAATATGCTGGAATAGCTCAGTTGGTAGAGCAGCTCATTCGTAATGAGCAGGTCGCGTGTTCGAGTCACGTTTCCAGCTCCAAAAAGTAACAAGTCCCCGACCAAGTATGGTTGGGGACTCAATTTTTATCTTATTCTGCTTTTTGCTGTTCTGATTCTTGTGCTTCTGCCTCGTGCTTTTCGCGGAGAGCTGCATAGATAGGCTCCATCTTTTCTTTTGTAAGCGGATAACCAAATCTGAAAATAAGCCACACGCTTGTATAAACAATTGCAGGAATTACTGTACAAATAAACATAATCTTTTTACTTGTATCGTTCTCTGCAATAAAGCCGTTACCTGCAGTAAGGCTGTCATATTTTGCCCATTGAAGAAGGAAGAGTCCGCCCGCGTCAGCAACTGCCTGACCGAACTGACGGCCGAATGTGTATGCCGAATAAACTGCACTTTCGTTACGGATGCCTGTTTTATATTCCTGATAGTCGATAACATCCATAACAACTGCCCAACAAGTAAGGCTTACGAATGTGTAACCGAAACCGATAAGAAGAAGGCAGGTCATATAAAGCCAAGCGGGGTAAATGCCCTGTGTTGGGTTTATCCACATAATGAAGTCTTGGTTGTTCGCAGTTACAAAAAGGAAAACAGATGTAATTGCAGAGATAATTGACATTCTTCCGCAAAGCTCTTTCTTACCGTATTTTGCAGAAAGCTTTGGTGTGAACAAAATCAACACTACCATTGGAAGATAGGTGCAAATTGTACCTATAATACTAAGTCCTGTATTTGTAAAGTAGTTCTTATAGAGATAAGCGTTGAATGAACCAAACTGCAACTGACCGCTGATAAGAACACCTGACAAAGTAAGCATTACAAATGGTCTTGACTTGAAAAGTCCTTTGTATACACCCTTCAAATCAACATTTTCATCATCAACGGCAGGCACACGCTCTTTTACCATTCTGTGACCGATAAGGTAGGTAACTATTGAAAAAATGCCCATCAAAAGTGCATATATGAACATTCTGCTACCGTCAGCAACTTCGATTTCTTTACCTGTTTGCTCATCGAAAACACCAGTGCCGACATAGATAACCATTGGTGCTATAAGAAGAACAACTGCGCCACCAATACCACTACCAACTGAACGAGCAGTAGAAAGAAGTGTTCTGCCCTTAGGGTCATCGGTAATAACTGATGCCAATGAGCCGAACGGAATGTTCATAGCGGTGTACATTGTGCAATAAATCAGATATAACACAATGGCAAGAACAAAAAGAAGCGTCGGGTTGCTTGCTAATGTCTGATTATAGAAAATTGAGTTGGGGTCACCAAAGGGAATAAAGCAAATAACTGTTGAAATTCCAAGAGGCACTGCAACGAGTCTTAAATACTGACGGTATTTACCGTCTTTACCCGCTTTTCTTTTAGAAACAACAGCACCCCAGAGCGGGTCGTTGATTACATCCCAAAGACGAGTGATAATAAACATATAGCCAACAAGCTTAGGCGCGATTTTTAAAACATCAGTCATAAAGACTTTGAGATAGCTTGTGATATATGTAAGGTTGAACATATTACCCGCTTCGGCTATGGTGTAGCCGGCAATATCCTTAAAGCCTATTCGGTTAGGATGATTGTTGACCTCTCTTGGTTTCTTTTCTTTTGCCATAGAGATTAACCTCCCTTTCAAATTCATAGAATAATAATACCACTTATTCCAGAAAAATACAATAGGAAATAAAAATGCGGAATTCGTAATTAGAAATGCGGAATTATTCTTTCAAAATGATTATCTTGTAGGGGCAGGTCTCCGTGCCTGCCCGAAAAAGCAGAATATCAAACTGCAAACGGTCGATTCGTGAATCGACCCTACAAAGTCTCTTTTTTCTATTATTACAAATAAACAAAAAGAGCAGGCACCGAAGTGTCTGCTCTCGTTTTTATACTTTTAAGAATTAAAGTTCTGCGAAGTATTTGATTGTTCTAACCATCTGTGATGTGTAGCTGTTTTCGTTGTCATACCAAGAAACAACCTGAACTTCATAGAGGTCGTCAGCAATCTTAGCAACCATTGTCTGAGTTGCATCGAAAAGTGAACCGTACTTCATACCGATTACATCTGAAGAAACAATTGGGTCTTCGTTGTAGCCGTATGACTCAGAAGCAGCAGCCTTCATAGCAGCGTTGATGCCGTCTTTTGTAACATCAGCACCCTTAACAACTGCTGTAAGGATTGTTGTTGAACCTGTTGGAACAGGAACTCTCTGTGCAGAACCGATGAGCTTACCGTTGAGCTCGGGGATAACAAGACCGATAGCCTTAGCAGCACCTGTTGAGTTGGGAACGATGTTAGCAGCGCCTGCGCGTGCTCTTCTCATGTCGCCCTTTCTGTGAGGACCGTCAAGGATCATCTGATCGCCTGTGTATGCATGAATTGTTGACATGATACCGGACTGGATTGCTGCATAGTCGTTAAGAGCCTTAGCCATAGGAGCCAAGCAGTTTGTTGTACATGAAGCAGCTGAAATGATTGTGTCAGCAGCTGTCA